>JAUWMQ010000080.1 GCA_030613065.1 Candidatus Aegiribacteria sp.
CTATAACAAGACCCAGCTCAGTTGCTAACCCTCCATTAGATGTCAACGCTGCCCAAATAAGAAATAGCAGATAGGTTGAATAGAATATACTGCTGGTGCCTCCTGTAAGCTGTACGCTTACAAGAAGACCTGCGCAGACACAGTATAGTATTACCCTGCTGTCAAACCTTTTCTGAGCCAGCAGCGCGAGCGCTGCTGAAAGCAACAGCAACCCGGTTCCGAGCAGAAGGGGAACAGGATCGGTGACGTACGATCCGCTGCTTTGGAATCTGCCTGAAGCCAGCACGAGGAACAGTACCAGCAGAGCGGCATAACCTGTAATTCTCAGGATTCTTGAAATTTCAGTTTCTCCAATAGTATTATTACTGCATTCTATATTCATGGGTGCTTGAGTAGACTTGGAATATGTGTAAATGAAAGGTTGTCGTCCCGATGGTATTCACCGTACTGTCCCGCAGGGGGTTGACGATAAGGAATAATTTTCAGATTAATATGTAGCTTATATGGAAACCGTCGAACGATCCCCTGATACAGCCCAACTCAGAAAACTTTTAAGTCTGAGAATGCATAACTATCAATAATATACAGTGCCGACTTTCTTAGCTGGTGCTTTCCGACCTATGTATTTCACCGGTCAAACTCGAACTGAAGAGGACAAATGAGCAGAAAACCGTTACCCGGATTATCACAGACTGACCTTGAAGGGAAGACGCTTGTTGAACTTCAGGCCCTGGCAAAGGAAAAAGGACTTGAAAAAGTAACCGGAATCAGGAAAAAGGACATTATTGTAAAGCTGCTTGAAGAAAAAACCGAGAGAAACGGTTTTGAGTTTTCAACCGGTGTGCTGGAAGCTCTTTCGGAGGGATACGGATTCCTTAGATCGAATGAAGGCAGCTATCTGCCATCATCTTCGGATATTTATGTTTCTCCATCTCAGATCAAGCGCTTTTGCCTGAACACAGGAGATACTGTTTCCGGGCAGGTGAGAAAACCAAAAAACGGAGAGAAGTACCTTGCCCTTCTGAGGATCGAGAGCGTTAACGGGAGAAGCCTTGAAGAGCTTAAGGACAGGCCTAGGTTCGACAGTCTTACTCCGTTCTATCCGGAAGAGCGATTTATCCTCGAGACAACTCCGGAGATCATGTCAGGCAGGGTACTTGATCTTCTTACACCAATAGGCAAGGGACAGAGAGCTTTGATAGTTTCTCCCCCCAGAGCCGGTAAGACCATACTGCTGCAGCACCTGGCAAACAGCATATCCGCTAACCATCCCGATACAATTCTCATGATTCTTCTCATTGATGAGCGCCCTGAAGAAGTCACTGACATGAAAAGAAACGTGAAAGGTGAAGTTATAGCGTCCACATTTGATGAAGGCCCCAAAAGACATATTCAGATAGCTGATATGGTTCTCGAGAAAGCCAAGCGGCTCGTTGAAACTGGTTACGATGTTGTAATACTTCTGGATTCCATTACAAGGCTTGCAAGGGCAAACAATCAGGTAATGCCCCATTCGGGCAAGATCCTTTCAGGAGGAGTAGACTCAAATGCTCTTCAGAAGCCGAAGAGATTCTTCGGCGCGGCGAGGAATATCGTTGAAGGAGGAAGCCTTACTATTATAGGGACCGCTCTGGTGGATACCGGAAGCAGAATGGATGAGGTTATATTCGAGGAATTCAAAGGCACAGGTAATTCGGAAATAGTTCTTGACAGACGCCTTGCGGACAGAAGAATATTCCCTGCGATCGACATAACGAAATCAGGCACCCGGAAGGAAGAGCTTCTGGTTGATGAAGATAGCTTGAGCAAAATATGGATCATGAGAAAGATACTTGTTGACATGAACCCGGTTGAAGCCATGGAAGTCTTGAAGAAACAGCTCTCGAAGCACAAGTCGAACAAGAGATTCCTTGACGCAATGGGTACTATGTCAGAATGATACTACTTATTAGAATGAGACCACTTATTAGAATGAGACCACTTATTCTGTTTGATAACATGGAGGAAGTGAAGTGAAAAAGGATATTCATCCTGAATACAGGGAAGTTACATTCACGTGTACCTGCGGTAACAAGATCAAGACCCGCTCAACAGGCAAAGACAAGAAATTTGATGTCTGTTCAAACTGTCATCCCTTTTATACCGGGAAACAGAAACTTGTTGACTCCGCAGGCAGGGTAGACAAATACATGAAGAGATACGGAAAAAAAGAAGACAGTTCAAAGTAGCTGTTGAACCTGAGTATGGAGGGGGGGAGCTTTACTGCTCCCCCTTCCTTATTCTCCGTTTTTAGCGGCAGACATCAATTAGGAGAAGAATGAAAGATTATCCGGCAAAGAACGCTCCAGAGGAATCGAAAACGGGCGGTCAGGCGGTTATAGAGGGAGTAATGATGCGTTCTCCCATTTCCACGGCAGTTGCGGTTAGAACTTCTACTGGAAAGATTATTGCCAGAAAGCTAGAAATAAAAGAACTTAAACAGCGCGGCAGTATTTGGCAAAAACCTGTTTTCAGAGGTGCGGCAACATTAATCGATACTCTGAGACTCGGCATGAAAGCCCTTAACTGGTCAGCTTTAATCGCTGAGGAACATTCAACCAAGGATAAAAAGAAGAGTGGTAAAGCCAACTCCGGTTTTGCTTCCTTCTTAACTACTGCATTTGCCTTCATTCTTGCCATCGTATTGTTTGCCTGGCTGCCTCTTCAATGCAGCAAATGGATACTTGAAGGCGATTCGTCCACAGTTCATGCCACCCAGCAGTTCGGAATTCACATGCTTGCAGGTCTGTTCCGGATTATCGCTTTCCTTCTCTATCTGGGCGCTATTTCATTCATGCCTGAAATCAGAAGACTCTTCAGATACCACGGCGCTGAACATCAGACTATTCACGCCTGGGAGAAAGGGCTCTCACCTCTGGCCGAGAAGGCAGTGGAGCAAAGTCCGCTTCATCAGAGGTGTGGAACCAGTTTTCTGCTCCTTGTTATGCTTGGTACAATATTGTTTTACGGAATTTTCGATTCACTGGTCATACTGCTGACGGGCCACAACCCGAGTGCTTTTACCAGAGTGCTGTACCATCTGCCTCTCATCCCCCTTGTCATGGGGCTGAGCTATGAACTCCTCAAGCTGGCGGACAAGCATCTCGAGACTTCAGCGATCGCAAAGGCTGTTACAGCTCCAGGATTGCTCCTTCAGAGGCTGACTACAAGAAAAGCGGGAATAGAAGAGATTGAAGTCGCAGTTGCATCTCTATACGTTTCTCTTGGGAAAAACCCCGGACCTGATGTAGAAATCCTTGACCAGGAAGCAGAATGCCTCCCCGAGGAGGATAATGAGAACGTCTGACATGGAATCCCTGGAACAGAGACTTAAAGAAATCGATGAAAGACTCTGTTCTCCAGAAACTCTGAAGAATTCATCGCTGATACGTTCGCTTTCAGAAGAGCGCGCCGGTCTTTTCAAGATTTTCAGCGCCATGGAAGAAATAGAGAAAACCGGTTCATCTCTCGAAGAGATGAAAGAACTGATGGAAGATGATGACCGGGAACTGGCAGCCCTTGCTGCCCAGGAGATTCCCGAACTGGAGATGAAGCATGATAAACTTGAACATCAGTTGAAAATGCTTCTCATTCCCCCCGATCCCAACGATAAAAGAGATGTCATCATAGAGATCCGTTCCGGAACCGGAGGAGAAGAAGCTGCCCTGTTCGCCTCCGACGTTTACAGAATGTACTCAGGTTACGCCCAGAAGAACGGATGGTCTCAGGAAATCTTCAGCAGCAGTGGTTCCGAAAGGGGAGGATTCAAGGAAGTTACCTTCGCTCTGAGAGGTAAAGGCGTATACAGCCGGATGAAGTTCGAAGCAGGCGTTCACAGAGTGCAAAGGGTTCCCGAAACAGAAACCTCCGGAAGAATACACACATCCGCCTGTACGGTAGCAGTGCTACCTGAAGCCGAAGAGGTGGAGGTTAATATCAATCAGGATGATCTCAGGATCGATGTCTACCGCTCTTCAGGTCCTGGCGGGCAGAGTGTCAATACAACAGATTCCGCGGTTCGGATTACCCACCTGCCCTCGGGGCTGGTCGTTTCCTGTCAGGATGAGAAGAGTCAGCACAAAAACAGGGTAAAGGCTATGAAAGTCCTCAGAACAAGACTGTTCGCAAAGAAGCAGGAGGAGGAGAAGGCCAAACGGGCTGAAACCAGAAAGAGCATGGTGGGTTCCGGTGACAGAAGCGCTAAGATCAGAACGTACAATTTTCCCCAGGGAAGAGTTACCGACCATAGAATCTATCTTTCCCTTCATTCGCTTAAAGAGGTTCTGGGAGGAGACCTTGATCAGATCATTGAACCGCTTACAAAAGCCGAGCAGGAAAGACTCCTCTCGGAGGTTTCATCTGGATTATGACTGTTCTGGATGCCTGCAGATGGGCCGAAGTTGAACTGAGGGAGCTTGAATCACCCCGGTTGGAAGCTGAACTGCTGTTGTGCCATGTAATGAACTGGAAACGGCATGAAATATATCTGAACCATGAATGTGAAATACCTGAATCCTGCCTGGATCGTTACAGAGAGACAGTCCTCAGACGGAAGAACAGAGAACCCCTTCAGCATATTACAGAAAGAGTGGATTTTCTGGGGCGTTCCTTCATTGCAGGACCCGGAGCTCTAATAGCGCGACCTGAAACGGAATTTCTTACCGAGCTGTTCATGAACGAACTATCCTCGCCGGATTACCTTCTAGACGTTGGCACCGGATCCGGCACAATAGCAGTTTCACTGGCCCTTGAGTATCCGGATGCACTGGTGGTCGGAACTGATATCAGTCTGGAAGCCCTGATCCTTTCGCGAAGGAATAAAGAACTCTTCAGAGCCGAGAACCTGACACTGGTCAGTAGTGACATGCTTAAAGCGTTCAAACGGGGTAACAGACTGCTCGACGGTATTATCGCTAACCTTCCTTACATTCCTTCGGGGCAAATCCATGATCTTGAGCCTGAAGTCAGGGACGGAGACCCCTTGATTGCGCTTGACGGAGGGACGGACGGGCTTGATCTGGTCTCCTCATTAACTGCTTCCGCTCCGGCCGTTCTGCGACAAGGCGGAGTTCTTGCCCTTGAACTGGACATGGAGCAGGTGGGAACAGTTTCGAAAATACTTGAGGAAGACACTCTCTGGGACAAAGTAAGTACATTCAGCGATCATGCCGGTCGGCCAAGGGTTATCATCGCGCAAGTGAAATGATGCAGTAAACTTGTAAAAACTGATCCCCGCATACATATTTCCTTAATAAAGGTATTGTGATGTTGTGTCTGGAGGAAAATGGCCATCAGCCGATCCCGTACAAGAAAAGTTATGGTAGGAGGGCTGCCGATAGGTGGCGGGTCACCTGTATCTGTCCAATCCATGACGAACGTTCTCACAACTGATATTGAAGCGGTCTGCAGTCAGATAAACATGCTTGCGGCACACGGGGCTTTAATCGTTCGGGTGGCTGTACCTGACAGAGAATCAGCTGCCGCCCTCAGGAGCATAATCGAAAGATCACCCGTTCCCGTAGTATCGGATATTCACTTTGATCCGGACCTTGCAATTATGGCGCTTGAAGCCGGAACAGCTAAGCTGAGACTCAATCCTGGAAACATACGAAGAAGATCTGATATCTGGAGAATTTCTGAAAAGGCCTTAGAGTGTCAGGTTCCCATTCGCATAGGAGTCAATTCCGGCAGTCTGCCGGGGGATCTCAGGGATAAATACGGAGGAGTGAACAGAGATTCAATGTGGGCCTCTGCGCAGAGACACCTGGTTCTCTTTGAGGAAACCGGTTTCGAAAACATTGTACTCTCACTGAAGTCAAGCGACCCCATGCTTACAGTGGAGGTGAACAGACTGGCGTCAGCTGAATGTGATTATCCGCTTCATCTGGGTGTTACCGAAGCGGGGCCACAACTTACAGGAAGCGTAAGAAGCACCGTGGCTCTTTCTGTTCTGCTGGCGGAGGGAATAGGTGATACTATAAGAGTTTCCCTCTCAGGTTCGCCGGAGATGGAGCCCGTTGTAGGGTGGGAGATACTCTCCTCACTTGATATCCGCCGAAGGTTTCCAAGGGTAATAAGCTGCCCTACATGCGCAAGGGCCAGGATAGACGTTGCCGGGATTGCAGAATCTGTTCAGGAGAGTATTCTGGGAAAAACAGGAAATATCACCATAGCAGTTATGGGTTGTGAGGTAAACGGACCGGGAGAGGCAAGGGAAGCGGATGTTGCCCTCATTGGCACTCCCTCCGGAATACAGCTTTATATTGATGGAGAAAATACCGGCGGGATACCAGCATCAGATATTCAGGGATATCTTAATGGCATTATAGATTCATACATTCAGAAATCAGAGAAAACCGCAGGAGGATAAGAAGTGGTATCTAACACGACAGTGAAAATTCAAATTGAAAGAATTTTGAACGAGAATTTCAATGAGCTTGATATAAGGTTCACCGACCTTAAGGGGCACTGGCGTCATGTAACAGTACCTGCGTCGATGGTGGACGAAGATTTTTTCCTGCATGGAGTCGGATTTGATGGCTCTACTCTTGCTGGCATGACCCGGATGGAAGCCGGAGATCTTATTCTGAGACCAGATCCACACAGGGTTTTTGAAGACCCGTTCACCGAGAGAAAAACGCTGGTAATTCTCGCCGATATTGTTGATCCGGTAAGCGGGGAACCCTTTTCCAGGGACCCGAGGAGTATAGCCAGAAAAGCAGCCGATTACCTCAAGGAATCTGGTCTGGCCACGGACAGCTACTGGGCTCCCGAATTCGAGTTCTACATTCTTGACGAAGCCTGCTTCTGGACCGAACGGGGAAGTCAGGGGTATCGGATGGGAAGCATAGAGCATCCCGAATATTCTAAAATCTCTGGCTCCAGGGGTTTTGTTCATTCCAGCAAATCAGGATACCATATGATGTATCCTGTGGACAGCCTTCATGATATAAGGTCTGAAATTACGATGTTGATGCAGAAGGCGGGAATAGAGATAAAATATCATCACCATGAAGTGGGCAGGATGGGTCAGAGTGAGGTGGAAGTGTCCTTCACTCCTTTCCTCAGCGCCGCGGATAATATCATGCTGACCAAGCATATTGTACGCAATGTTGCGCTGAAGCATGATCTCTCGGCAACATTCATGCCTAAACCTGCTGAGGGCGAACCGGGCTCCGGCATGCATTTTCATATGTTCATGACAGACAAGCAGGAAAGGATATTCTTTGACAAAGATGGTACCTGCAGCCTGAGTAAACCCGCCCTGAACGCGATTGCCGGTATTCTTCATCATGCTCCTGCCGTCTGCGCCTTCAGCAACGCTTCGGTTAACAGCTACCATCGACTTGTTCCGGGCCAGGAGGCTCCCGTATACAGATTCTTTTCCGGTCCCAACAGAAGCGCCGCAATAAGGATCCCATCCTATGCCAGAACGGCGGAATCAATGCGGTTCGAGTACAGGGTTCCCGATGGGATCAGTAATCCATATCTTTCGATGAGCGCGATACTCATGGCCGCAATTGACGGAATGAAGAAGGAAATGGACCCTGGAAAACTGGGTTACGGCCCGATTGATGAGAATGTATTTGCAGAGAGTTACAATACGGAAAACCTTCACAGGCTTCCAGGAAACTTTGGAGAAGCCCTTGACGCGCTTGAAGCCGACAGGGAATTCCTTGAAGAGGGAGACGTTTTCTCAAAGGAATTGATTGATGATTATATTACAATGAAAAGAAATGAAGTTGCAAGTTTCCAGGGAAGCCCTCACCCGAAGGAGCATTCCCTTTATTTCAGTCTTTAGAAAAAGGGGTTAAAAAGATGAAGAAGATACTGGTACTTATGTTCAGTGCGCTCGTTTTAACTGTTGCATGCGGAGAGCAGCCGGCAGAGGATATATCTGCAGATGGAGATAACGTTGAAGCCGCAGCCGCGGAGGAGTACGTGCTTCCGGAAGCTGACGTTTACCTGACCCTGTCCGATTCAATAGGGATCGAACTGGGAGACAGCAATTACGTTTTCGGCCAGATAACCGGAGTCGACATCACACCCAAGGGGGAAATTGCGATACTGGATCTTCAGAGAAGCTGCATAAGCATCTTCTCTCCTTCCGGTGAATTCGTTCAGCGTATTGGTCGCCAGGGCAGCGGCCCCGGTGAATTTCTGCTTGCCAGTGGGGGAATGTCTTTCTTCCCGGATGAAGAGGGTATCGTTGTGTCCGGGTTTGCTGTTCCCGATTCCCTGGAACCGGGAGTTGTGGTTTCCGACGCAATGGGGGGAAAGCTGGTCTATTTTGATTCCGAACTGGAATACATGATGGATGTTCAGGGCTTTTACCCATCACCGCCTGGTAATATTGTAGGAGTAGATAACGGCGCAATCGTAGGTATGAAACCTGACTTCCTCCGGAACGAGGAAGGCATGTTCATGGGTTTCTCCATCGCGAGATGGGAGATGGGCGAGGCTGAACCATCCGTAATCTATTTCGAAAGTATGTCGCCCTTCGATCCCTCCGACCTCAGTACCATGCAGGATGACATACTCAGCTTCGGAGCTACTCCTGAAGGAATAGTCTTCACCGCGACTCTATCCACTGAAGCATATGAGTTCACCGTATGGAGCCCCGAAGGGGAAGAACTGTTCACCATAACAGATGAGAATTTCGAACGAGTGCTTAAAACACAGGAAGAGATCGATCTTGAAACTGAACTGGTGAACAACATGATGATCCAGCAGGGAATGCCCGAATCAATGGCCAACTGGGAACCCGATCCGTACAATTCGGCAATAGAAGGACTCTGGGTTGATGAGCTTGACAGAATCTGGGTAACTAGAGGAACAACACGGACTCCTTCCTTTAACGTCTACGACATGGAAGGTAACATTCTCTTCACAGCCGCTCTCGATGCCGGTGAAGGAGCCAGTACCTGGGGAGTTATAATCAAGGAGAATCAGTTCCTTGCCTTTGATGTAGACCCGGAACTGTACCCGCAGGTATTCATCGGGGATCTCCCGGGAATTGAAAAGGCGGACGAGGGTCTGTAGTAATTTCCTGAACTATTAAGACGGGGGAAGGCATTGCCTTCCCCCCACATCCATACTTCTGCCCACCTCATTTACTATCCAGCACCTCTCGCACTTTCGTGGCCAGGTTCATGCCCGCAGGTTCGTCCTCCACCAAATTCTTTCAGTGGAATTCACAGGAGATTCTTCTAAAGTAGGAGAGGATGATAACCCAGGCACCTCCTCTCGCACAGCTTTATCAATCACGGCTTCTCTGGAAAATGAAACTGATTCAAAGGGAAGTTGTGAAGTGACTGCTTCATGGACGATTTGTGGTGAGGCGGCTTTCAAAAGCTACATTCTTTATCGATCCGAATCCAGCTGAAACAGATGCAGAACTTGTGAAATGGCGGGGTTTAAGGCCACAACTTTTCGGTCGGTGTACCACCCGGTAAGGGGTTTCCATTGAAGGGCTGGATGGTAATTGCGACCGAATAGCCCAGTGTCATTCATTGCCACTGCAATTCCGGTTAAAGGTCAACTGCAACTTCACAGGGTTTGCATCATCAATAGCGATGGTATATCATTACTCAGTTAGGGTTTTCCAGCAGAAGATCTCACTTGGCTCGACAAGACGTTGACCAGTTATGGCAGTGTCGAAGAAAATACGAGTAGAGCATATTATCTAATACTCAGCATCAGGGATTATGTTCTTCATTGTGGATCGAATAACGAATAGGAACATATTATGCTCACGTTGATCAGGAACGGTTTCGTTTATGCCCACGGCAAGATTGGGATTGCTGATCTCCTCTTCTGTGCAGGTAGAATTGTCAGACTGGATGAACGCATCGAGGTCCCATCATGGTGCGAAGTAGTGGACGCAACAGACAGAATAATCTCTCCCGGGTTCATAGACATTCATGTTCATGTCACGGGAGGGGGAGGTGAAGACGGACCGGCGACTAGAACCCCTGAGATCAGGCTGTCCGAGATTACTACCTCAGGTGTTACTACTGTTGTGGGTCTACTTGGGACCGATGATGTAACTCGACATCCCGAATCGCTTCTTGCGAAGGTACTGAGTCTGCAGAAGGAAGGGGTATCCGCTTACATGCTGACAGGTTCATACCAGTTCCCTCCCGTAACCATCACAGGTTCTGTCAGGAGGGATATAGCCCTTATCCCGCCGGTTATAGGTGCTGGAGAGATAGCCCTCTCCGACCATCGATCCTCAGAACCCGGTTTTGAGGAATTCATCCGACTTGTAGCGGAGGCTCGTGTGGGAGGCCTTCTTGGGGGCAAGTGCGGAATAGTACAGGTTCACATGGGAAGCGGCAGGAGAGGGATGGAGTATCTCCTGAGGATGGCGGATGAGACAGACATACCAATCTCCCAGGTTCTCCCCACTCATGTGACCAGGTCACAACAGCTTCTCGATGAAGCTGTCATTTTCGCAAAAAGAGGGGGAAATATCGACATTACCGCCTCTGGAACGAGGACTTCCACCGGTATAGGTTCCGCTGTCGCCATCCGGCAGTTCAGATCGGCGGATGTCCCCATGGATCGGATCACCGTAAGCTCCGACTCCAACGGAAGCATCCCCCGCTTTGACCAGGAAGGATCCTTCATTGGAATGGCGGTTGCAGAAATCGGGGAACTTTTGAATGAATTCCGGACCCTTGTAGTTGAAGAGGGCTTTACAGTCCCTGAAATCCTGAGACTTTTCACAATGAATCCCGCCAGCAGAACAGGTTTGCAGAATACGAAGGGCTCCATTGATGTTGGGAAGGATGCCGATCTCGTGATATTCAATCCGGACTGGAGTGTTGACCGGGTATACGCCCTGGGGAAACTCATGGTAAGCGATGGACAACCGGTTGTAAAGGGGACCTTCGAGTGAAGCTGATACTCGAATTGATTTGTATGCAGGAATACTTACACCATATTTGCATTGAACTGCTCGCAGAAAACAAGAAAGAAGTCTGTGAAGGACTACGTTCCCTGGCAGGACGTGGTACCGGAGGTTGAGACTGGAGACCCGACTCAAGAAGAGAGAAAGAGTATATCATAATAGGAGTGATTTGAGTTCTGTTATGCCAGCGCTGAGCTTGAAATATTCTTCTGGGCTTAAATGCAAGGGATGGGATGTGGCTACAGTTATGAAAGAGATAAGAAGATTCGGGCTAAGCAGGTTCCCTACACCACTTGAACCAATGTTACAGCTATCTAAAAAACTTGGAGGACCGGAGATATGGGTCAAGAGAGACGATCTGACATCTCTTGCCATGGGTGGAAACAAGACCAGAAAACTGGAGTATCTGGTTGCTGACGCTTTGAGCTGTGGTGCTGACACTCTTATTACTGCAGGATCTATACAGTCGAATCATTGCAGACAAACAGCCGCCGCCGCAGTCAGGGCCAACATGGGGTGTCATCTCGTACTCAGCGGCGAACCACCCGCAGACGGAGGAGTTCAGGGAAACCACTTAATCGATTTGATTATGGGAGCGTCACTCCACTGGACGGACAGAAATTCTCGTGATGCAATGATGTTGACCATTACCGAGGAGTGCAGGTCGCAGGGGCTCAAGCCGTATATCATTCCTGTTGGCGGATCGAACGGAGTTGGCGCATTGGGGTATGTGAATGCACTCAAGGAGCTAAATGTACAATCGGAACAGTTGGAAATCAATTTCGACCGGATTGTATTTGCATCAAGTTCCGGTGGAACGCAGGCGGGTCTCCAGTTGGGTGCCGAGTTAACAGGATTTAGCGGTCGGATCACTGGTATAAGCGTGGATCAGGACAAGTTACAGGCAGACTCCTTTACCAGTCATATGGCAAAGATTGCTGGAGAAGCAGCGACGATTCTGGGTGTTGATAGCAGGATAAATCCCGGATCTTTCGAGCTGAATACCAATTATATCGGTTCCGGATATGCTGTGATGGGTGAGTTGGAACGTAGAGCAATCCACCTGGCAGCCAGAACTGAGGCGTTGCTGGTTGGTCCGGTGTATACGGCGCGTGCCTTGGGAGGACTGATAGATCTGGTGGAGAAATCTGTACTGCTCTCAAAAGAAAGAATACTGTTCTGGCATACTGGAGACACACCGACCATTTTTGCCTATGCAAAGGAGCTTGCATAATCTATTAATCTTGAAGAGTTGACCGAAACAGCTTCTTCATGGTCTTCACCCTGAAAACTGGACTGCCCGGTTATGTACAGAAGACGTGTTAACGAAACAGTACTTAACCCGAATATATCATGAGAGGGCTGAAGCAGGATTTTTCGTTAGAAGCCGGAAATTTGATGTAACTGAAACTACACATCTCCATGTAACTTTTTGAACTTGCCGGGTTGCAGGAAAGCCCTCACCGGGGCGCCGTCCCCGTTTACGATCTTAAGCGGGAAACATATCAGCAGATAATTCCCGGGGAGGACATCGTTTAGCTGAAGATTCTCCAGTATTGGTATCGATGCGTACAAATCCCACCTGTCTTGTACAGGAGTGTAAAAGCTTCTGTTATTCTGTTCTCTTCTGTAGATAGTATGGACTGCGAGACAACTCTCCACAGGTTAAAAGAAGGGATTTCATTGATAGATCTTTTGATTCTTAATGATTTCCTGACATCTTCTAACAATTGTAATAATAAGTAATATAGTAAGATAGGAGCTTACCTTTGAAGAATCAATTAGATTTCCACTAGATTATTGTACTTCTTTAGGAAGAAGAGTCATTATCGAAGATATGCCACTTTGGATACCGTCTACTGCCCGAATTATGAATTTGCCTATTTCTTGAAAGTTCACTTAGCATATTGTGTATTCTGTTTTTCTTCTGTTCTTCAGAGAGCACTTCAGGTAACTTGCTAAGAAGTAAATCATCAATCTTCTGTCTATCCACTGGTCCGTGTTCACGAATTATAGCAACTATAAGATCGAGATAATACTTTCTACTCAATCCTTCTATTACCGCAAAATCCAGTTGTCCTCTCTGTAACTGCAAGATGTGGAGTCTGTTGCTGTGTTTTTTTATAGGCACTGTCTATGTATATAAATGACTA
>JAUWMQ010000089.1 GCA_030613065.1 Candidatus Aegiribacteria sp.
TTGATACGGAATGGGAAATACCTTCCACCATTCCATCTGTTGAATCAAGGGGTTACGCGGAGCTCCATACAATGAGGCTGGCCGGAACAACAGTTGCTGCAGTAACAGTCAATCCATTTGGAGGCGGCATCAGCAGCGACATTCCTCTTGAAATATCCGTCCGCCTGACCTGGCCTGCTGCTGCTGGAAGCCGCAGAATCAGTTCTCAGCTGCTTGCTGCTGTCTTCCATTCTGACCTGTTGCTCTGGCCGATTGTTGACCGTACCGATGCCAGCAGCCCTTTCTGGGGAAGACCATGGGCCAGAATGGCAGTATCCGCCACCGGTATCCATGCTGTAACCGGCCTGGAACTTGAGCAGGCAGGTTGTGAGATTACCGGAACTCCCTCGACAGCTTTAAGAGTTTTCTCCGGACCAGGAACGCAATATGTCCTTGAAGACCCAGCCGATGAACACATGCTGTCTGAACTGGCCATAGAAGTGTGTGACGGAGGCGATGGCGTATTCAACCAGTCCGATACACTGAAATTCTTCGCCCAGGCACTTGACAGGTTCGATATCTCGACCGGACAACTGCAGAGGATCTCCCACAGGTACGCGACTCACAACGTATACTGGCTGACATGGGGCGGAGAGAGCGGGCTCAGAATCGATACCGTCAGCGCGATGCCCGATGCTTCACCGGAATGGGGGGACAGCCTGCTTCACTGCATATGGCAGGAGCAGGAGTACGTATGGGTCGCCGGGCCGGATAAGCGCACTGGATGGGCCTGGACTCAGCTTTTCGAGACGATACCGAGTTATTTCTACTTCTCCACCCTTTCCGCGGATGGCACTGGAAGCCTGACAGTATCACTGTTACCTGCTGGCAGTGGAACTCACAGAATCGTACTCGACCTTCGCGGTACCGTGATAAAGGATACTACATGGACAGGGAGCCAAGAGTTTGTACTGGTTATGAATGATCTTGAATTAGACCCTTCAATGAACCTCCTCAAGACTACCGCAGTGGAAGAACCAGGTGTACTATATTTTAACTACTTCATGATAGAATATCCCAGGATGCTGTCCTATGCCGCCAATCGGATGTTGCGTTTCCCCGGCTCGTTCTCGAGAAGGTACAACTTCACCTTCGGTGGAGCGATCAGTGAATTCGGACTCCTGGATCTTACGGATCCTGCTGTTCCGGTTAGGCTTGAAGGCCTGCTGTCCGGGACGGATCTTGATGTTGCACTGGATTTGCAGCATAACAGTCAGTTCTGGCTTTCGGCAGGATGTGGAAGCTATCTTTCACCTGATTCAATCAGTGTTTCCGAACCCGGTCGGATAATAGGCAGCGGTATAGAGGGCGATGTAGCAGTCATTGTCGCGGACCGGCTCATTGCAGCTGCTGAACCTATCATAGCCATTTATGCAGACAGGGGTCTCTCTGTAGTGCTCGTGAGTGCAGGTGAAGTATACGACGAGTTTGGACAGGGCCTTCGCGATCCCGGCGCGATCAGATCCTTCTTCAGATATACGCAGGATTCATGGAGTGAACCTCCCCTCTCTCTTCTGCTGATAGGAGATGGATCATACGACCCTCTCATGCATATCACTGCTTATCCAACGCTGATACCTGCCTGCATTCTCCTTATCGGCAAAGATGGCATCAACTATGATGATATCTTCGTAATCGCTCATGAAGACGGAGTGTTTCCTGAAGCTCCAATATCAAGAATTCCGGCATCCTCGGAAGATGACCTCGCTGCTTATCTGTCGAAGGTTATGATTTACGAGTCACAGGACGGATCGGGAGACTGGGAGAACAGGATAGTGCTCACCGCGGACGATGAGTGGGGGAAGTACAACTCAACGAACGAGTACCAGCATACTGCAAGTTGTGAACTGCTGGCGGACAGCATTCTTCCCGCAAGCCTGGACAGGATTAAATTCTATCTGATAGAATACCCCTGGCCGCCTGGAACATCAACCTCCGGTGTTCATCCGGAGAAACCCGACGCAAGGGAAGATTTTATACAGGAACTGTCAGCAGGCTGTGCGAACATGATCTTCTTCGGTCATGGTTCCTACGGACAGCTTGCTCATGAGAAGCTGCTTGTATCAAGTGATGCCCAGATAATTGAAAACGGTTCGAAGCAGCCGGTGATGATCTTCGCAAGCTGCGATCTGGGTCATTTTGACATGATATCAGCCAATTGCCTCGCCGAGGATTTCGTATTGAAGCCCGGATCCGGTTCCATCGTTTCCATTGGAGCCACCAGGGGCACTTTTACGGGGTCTAATGAAGCACTCTTCAGCCATTATTACGAAGAAACATACGGTGGCGGGAATCCCAGCATAGCCGAAGCTCTCTGGCTGGCCAAGCTGCAGACTTCGAGCCTCGGCAACAGCAAAAATTACGTTCTTTTGGGAGACGGTGGCATTCATTCCGTCTACCCGCCTGCCATCGGATGTAGCTTTGAAGTTCCCGCAGATACTCTTCGAAGAGGTATGATCAACACAGTGACCGGTTCTTTCCTGAACAGCTCGATTGGTTTCCTGAAAATCACCGAAAGCGGGTCGGAAAGGGTTTACAACGGCATTGACACCGTTCTAATACCCTACCTCAGGTATGGTTCGAGCGTATACCAGGCATTGATTACGGGAACCGATCAGGAATTCTCTGCATCCTTCTTCATGCCGATGCAGGCGGATACGGGTTCATATTCCAGGGGCAGTGCCGTAGGGGTATCAGGATACGGTTGCGAAGTTGCCTTCGATGAGTGGATTACTTTCGTGGATGATGGTAATCACTCAACCGATTCAATACCTCCATCAATCGAGCTTTGGATCGACGGTTACCGGGGAGAAAACGTTCCTTCCGTAAGCGGAAATGCGGTGCTGCGATCTTTACTTTCCGATTCCAGCGGAATCTGCATTATGGGCGGGGGAGCAGGCCGCTCAATCCTCCTGAGCCTTGATTCCCAGGGGTTCGATATAAGCAGATATTTTACTTACAGAAACAACAGTTACACCTGCGGTGATATTACGTACAGCCTTCCCGAACTTATCGAAGGCGATCACAGAATAATCCTGGTAGTCTGGGATGGAATGGGAAATACAGCAAGGGATACACTTGATTTCAAAGTAACCGGAGCAGTTGAAGACCTCCTCTCTTCGGTATTCGTATTCCCAAATCCGGGGGAAGGACAGAGGTGCTTCAATTTCGAGACCTCCTATGCAGGTACTGCAGTAATTACCGTTTATACTGTTGCTGGAAGAAGCATATGGCGGGAAACCGTATCCTGTAATGAAGGCTACAACCAGGTTATCTGGAGCGGCCTTGATATGGATTTCGATGAGCCCGGATCCGGGGCTTACATCTACAGAATTGACTTTTCGACCAGTGGAGGCGTATCAAGTTCTTTTACTGATATCATGGCGATTGTGCGTGAGCCCTGAACGGGAATTGTGAAGGAAGAGCAGTGCCAGAACTGCCGTCCAGTAGTTTAATTACAGAAGCCTCGGATATGATAAAAACTTCCGGATTAATGGTTGTTTCAACCGGAGCCGGAATGTCAAGTGAAAGCGGAGTAAGAACATTCAGGGGAGAGGAAGGCTTCTGGAGGGAGTACAGAGCAGAAGACCTTGCTTCGATCGAGGGCATCAGGAAAAATCCTGAACTGGTATGGGAGTGGTACAGAGAGAGGCTTAAAGCCTGCCAGGAACTTGAACCTCATGCCGGGTATTATTCCCTTGAAAGGATACAGAACGAGAAGGAGATACTTCCATTGATTACGCAGAATGTTGACGGACTTCATCAGAAAGCCGGTATTATGGATGTTATTGAGCTTCACGGAAGTCTTAGAACTGCATCCTGCCTGGATTCCTGCGGTGCTCCCGGCAAACGGATGACCGAGGAACTCTTTGAAATACTTCCACCGCGCTGTTCATGCGGAAGCATTTTAAGGCCGGATGTCGTTCTCTTTGGAGAGCAGCTGCCTGAACAAGCCCTCAGAAGGGCTTTTCGACTGGCGGAAAGCTGCGATCTAATGATGGTCATAGGAACTTCCATGGTTGTATATCCGGCCAGTTCGTTGCCTCTGATCGCTCTCCGAAAAGGTGTGAAAGTTATTGAGATCAATCCTGAGGAAACCCCTCTTTCTTCCCTTGATGGAGTATTAAGCCTGCATGGAACTGCCGGAAGTATACTTCCTGAAATAGTTAAGGTGGTATACGGAGAATGACGTATTTAATCCTGTTTTTTGTATCCGTATCACAATTAGCTGCACCTCTTTCAACTGACCCCTCAAGCGGGTACAGTGCGGTACTGACCTTCGAAGATCCTGATGTGATCAGTACTGACCGTGGGAGTTATCCGGTTTTCGAGGGAGTACCGGTAAGATTCGCGGCTGGTGAGCCCGTGCGTCCTTCACTGACTCTTTTCATTCCTGTTCCCGATGGCGCTGCACCTGAACTGCGCTACTCAGCAGCTTCATACAGGTCAACAGGCATAAGCTCCAATCAGGCCATAGCTCCAGCCATAGTTGGAGAAGGACTGTCTGCTCGAGAGATCGATGCAGATCCAGTTCCGCCTGAAGACAGGCATGTTGTACTTAACGGTATTATCCCTGTCGCGGGAATCCGGATGGCTATGATTACTGTATTTCCCGTTGCGGGAGCAAGCGGCAGCAGCTACGCTTCGAGGGTCGATCTTCAGCTGCACTGGGATCCGGCACCCGGAGGTATTTCCGTTGAAAGACATCCACTGCTCAGGCTTATTGCTCCGAAGGACTGTCTTTTCTGGAGAAACGGTACTGATGGAACCGCGGAGAGTATCTTCTGGGGAAAGCCCTGGGCCCGCATCGCGATCGGGAATACAGGCGGTTACGCTTTCTCGGGTAACGATCTTGCAAATGGCGGCTGTGAAGTGATCGGTTCCCCATGTGCCTCCCTCAGACTGTTCACAGGCCCGGGAGTGATGTTCAGCAGTGCTCCTGCAGATTCCCATGAGCTGACTGAAGTTGCTTTCAATGTGAATGATCAGAATGGTGATGGTCTTTTTGACGGAGATGATTCCATAGAATTCTTCGGAAGAGGATTGTCAAGATGGGAACTTTCAGGCCAGGAACTTCTGAGACTTCAGCACAGGTACGCAACCCATAACGTATACTGGCTTACATGGGGCTCTGAAAACGGCCGGAGAATGAGTGGTATCTCAGGGCAGCCCGATTCATCCCCGGAATGGGGAAATACGATCCTTACCGATCTATGGCTCAGGGAAGAATATATCTGGATGCCATTATACGAAGGTACAACAGGATGGATATGGGAAACGATTAAAGAGGGAGAAACTATTACAGTACCGTTTCAGGTTACCGGTTCAGGCAGAAGTTCAGTTGAAATCCACGTTGTAACTGACAAATCCCAATCCCATACAGTTGCGATATATATGAACGGGACCCAGGTTCTAACTGACACATGGTACGGTTCCGGCGGCAGAACGCTTGACATAGACAGCCTTCAGCTGTCCGGTTCCTGTACGCTTGAAATTGAACTGATTGAGGATGTCGGTGAAGGTGTTCTGGGACTTGCATCGGTACAGGTCACGTATCCTGATCAGCCCGGTCATCTTACGGGCAGGGCGCTCTTCCCTTCAAGAGAAAGAATCGGAAGGTACAACTTCAGTGTTACGGGTGTATCTTCTGACTGCAGCGCATATTCTATCTCCGATTTCGATTCTCCGGAATTGATCACAGGTGCGGAATATCCAGGTGGTAACCTGGAATTCTCATACTCTGCCGATACTTCATCAGTGCTGATACTGATGGATTCAGGTGACTGGATGTTTCCGGATTCGATAGTATCCTCCACTCCCGGACGTCTTGTTGGCACGGTATTGGATGGAGACAGGCTGATAGTTTTGCACCCTTCACTGTACAACGGCATCTGGGGAGTTGAAACGCTCAGTACTGAGCAGGGACACAATCCGGTGGTTGCGACAACTTCGGAAATCTACGACGAGTTCGGTCAGGGTGTAGCCGACCCCGGTGCTATCAGATCGGCCATCAGATGGGGAATCGACAGCTGGTCAGGTGGTTTACTTGGTGTAATTCTTGCCGGTGACGGGCATTACGATTTTCTTGGCCATGCAACTACTCAGCCGGTTATGGTTCCGCCCTGGATCAAATTGAAAACATCTAAAATAGACTGCGTTGACGACTATTACGTTATGGTTCATGAGAATGCTTCCCTGCCGGAGGTTCCAATTGCCAGGATACCGGTTGATAATCTGTCCCAGCTTGGTACATGTACCGCGAAGCTGTTTGCCTACTCCGGCGGCCAGAACAGCGGCACATGGATGAACAGGGCTCTTATCGTCGCTGATGACGAGTGGGGCCAGGGTTCAGCACAGAATGAAACCATGCATACGCTGAATAACGAATTAATCACCGAAGAAGTACTGCCTCGCTGGATGTCCCGGGAGAAGTTCTACCTTATAGAATACCCATGGCCACCGGGTCCATGGCCCGCCGAAGGTCCCCACCCGGAAAAACCAGAAGCGAGAGAGAGTTTTATTGAAACACTGAATCAGGGTTCTCTTTTCCTTCTCTACCAGGGACACGGAGCTGCAGATCAGATAGCTCATGAGGTGATGTTGCTCGGGGAAGACGTGAGCAGCCTTGTCAACGGGCACAGACTTCCGGTCTCCTTCTGGGCTACATGCGATGTGGGACATTTTGATAATCCGGGCAGCGATGCGATCAGCGAAACACTTGTGTATCATCCTGCTGGTGGCAGCATTTCCAGTGTGGCCGCGACCAGGGGAACCGGTGCGACGGCCAACTATCAGTATTTCAGGAGTGTTATTGATTCTCTCTGCCGGTATCAGGATCTTACGGTAGGTGATGCTGTATGGCAGTCAAAACTTGTTCTTGGCCTTGGGTCCTATTCGAATAACAAGTTCTACGTGATGTTCGGTTATCCTGATATGCCGCTGCCCCTTCCGGATTCAGATGGAGCTGTTATCCTGAGCGGTGATACTCTCTGGAGCGGTGAACTGAATACAGTTTCCGGAAACGGTTTTCAGAATGACGGGTTGGCCTTTGTCGAAATCCTGGAGTCATCCCAGAACATTGTCTATACCTGTCTTGGAGATTCCCAGATCCCTTACATCAGATACGGTGGTACCGCCTACAGCGGTACGCAGATTGTGGAAGGCGGAGAGTTCAGCATCGACTGCTTCATTCCTGTTCAATCCATGACCGGTAGTATGGCCCGTGGGGCTGCAATGGCACTTTCCAGTCAATCTGTTGTGTCCGGAGCAGAAGACCCTGGCGTTCTTGCCCCTGGAACACCATCAGGAGGTGATCTTGAAGGACCCTCCGTAAGCATGTGGATAAGGGGCTACGAAGGCATCGTGCATCCTGAACTGACGGGAGATATTACACTTGAGGCCGAATTAAGCGATTCCAGCGGGATCTGCCTTCTCGGAGGTTCCGGGAAGGAACTCAATCTTTTTGTCGACGGTGATGGAAATAACGTCAGTTCATATTTCTCATACGACAGAGGCAGTACTGTCACAGGAAAGCTGGTGTATACGATTGAAGCTTTGTCTGCGGGGGAACATTCGCTGATACTCTGGAGTGTGGACGGCCTTGGTAACGGTTCCATGGATACGTTGGACATCAGAATACTTGAAAATAGCGATCTTGCTGTTACCGAAGCTATTGTTTATCCTAATCCCGGCAACGGGAGAAGGTGTTTCAGCTTCAGGATATCGGAGGATGCTCAGATAACGGTTTCAATCTTCACCGTTGCCGGTACAAGGATAGAAGAGCTGAGACAGATATGCAGCCAGGGTTACAACCAGATACTCTGGAGTGGCCTTGATCATGATGGAGATCCTGTTGCAACTGGTCCTTACATTTATAAGATTAATGCAGAGGCTCTGGGCACTTCCGTATTCAGCAGAACAGCGGAGGAATTCGGCATACTTGCTGTAACCAGGGAGGAATGATATTGGCAGGCTTACCCGGCGATAAAATTGACTGGCTCTGGAAACAGGTTGAAAAGGCAAGAAAAGAGAGTAATAATGAAGCTGTCAGAGAGAGTCTCGAAAGGCTTCTGGCCGACTCTTCAATCAAAGATACCTCCGATGAGGACCTTGCTGTTCTCAATATGAGCCAGCTTGATATCGACGAGGGCCGTTCCCGTGATGCGGCACTGAGGCTGTCAGGCTTCAAATGGCATGGAGTACCCGGCCCCGCAGGCCTGTTACTGGTTTCAGACGTTTATCTGAAGCTCGAATGGTTTGAACAGGCAAGGGAAGCCCTTGAGGATTATCTGAAGCTCATTCCGGAGGATCTTGACGCGAGAAGGAAGCTCGGTCTTGTACATCTCATGCTGAACAATGCTGAAGCAGCCCCGCGAATTCGTCTTGCCACTTCAAGACGTGAGAAGCACAGAATCCCGGCTACTTTGACCTATCTGGCCATACTTGAAGCGAAGAGAGGAAGAATTGAGGAGAGTCTTCATCTTCTTCTGCAGGCAAAAGAGCTTGCCCCGTTTGATGAGAAGATTGAGCACACCCTCCTTAGAATTGAATCCCTCAGGGTCAGCCTGAAAAGGAAAGCTCTCCATCAGGAGGATCTTCCCATTGAGGATCTTGTTGCCGGCATGGTCAGCGGCATGCTTGAACTCCACGGCTACTCCCGCGCGAAGTCCAGGCAGGCTCTTGATGTATGGAACAGGTTCTGCTCGATGGTCACTCCCCAGGGTAGGAAACCTGCAATATGGGCTGCAGCCCTTGAGTACGCGGTGACTAAATACGGTCCCCATTTCACGCAGAAACAACTTGCTGATGAATACGGAGTATCAACATCACAACTCGGTGAACACTATCATGCTCTCGCAGAAGCGTTGGACCTCGATTCACTTATTACTTCCGATCTTCTTGGTGAGATTGAGAAGGAAGGTTCCTGCCTTTCCCGTCAGGTCCGCAGGGAAGAGATGGCGGAAGTTATAGCGACAATCGCGGGAAGACTGGACGAGTTTGATGGTCCGGGTGAAGTCTGTTCCTGGGTATTCGACAGGATAGAGCCTCTGAACGAAAATGAACGGCGGGAGATTGAGGATTTCCTCAGCTACCTCTGGAAGCGGAAGTAATCCGGAAACAGTATATTGTGGTTCCTTGTTACCTGCGTATCAGCACAAGCTTTGCTGTAAACCAGATTCCCTGTACCTTTGTCCGGGCCAGGTAGACACCGGAAGGAATGTCTTCAGGCAGGTTGAGCTGCATTTCCTCAGCCACGGAACCTGTACTGCAGACCACGCGGCCATTCATATCAAAAACCTGCGCTCCCTCAAGAAAGTTACCACCACAGTAAAGGATCAACCTTCCATAAGTTGGGCTGGGACTTACAACCAGAGAAGGTAAGGGATCTGCAACGTAATTCTCTATACTCAACCACTCAGAGGGTGGACCATGGTGAAAACCCATATCTGCCGTTCCTGTATCGAATATCGAATCGGTTCTAGTCCAGAATAGATCTTCAAAGCCGGCAACCTGTACCTCCGTGGATCCAGTATCGATGCAGGGGCTCTGCAGTGGTTGTCCGGCAGCGGTGCAGCTTAAGTACCAATCGCTGATCAGTAAAGGATCCTGCTCAATGTTGCCGTCCTGCCCGGTTGGATCTGGAAGATTACCGTAGTTCCCTCCAACATTGTTCCAGACGCAGTTGTGACTGAAATAGGGATCTGCTCCCCCCTGCTCGAAGAAACCGTTGATGAAGTTACTGGTGATGATGTTGTCGTGAATCTCTCCTCCGCACTGGACTCGAAAGTATACAGCTGCGCCGTTACCATTGGCGTTACCCCCGGTGAAGGTACAAAAGCCTACATCGGGGAAAGAAAGCGAATAACAGTAAATGCCGGCACCGTCATCGTTTGCCCAACCATCCTTAAACAGGCAGTTATGGATCTCAGGAGAAGAGTGGTAAAGGAAGATTCCACCACCATCATCACCTGAACTGCACGCCATGAACCTGCAATTCCTTACGGTGGAAGAGGAGTTGTAAAGATAAAGTCCCGCTCCGGCGAAATCCGACTGGCAACTTTCAAAAATGCAGCCTGTAAAGGAGGGTTCACCTTTCCATACGTAAACACCGCCTCCATTTTCCGCTTCACAATTATCGAAGATGCAAAGATCCACCGCAGGTGATGCGTTATCCAGTCGCATGCCACCACCGAAAGGATATGTACCGGAGTTACCATTACTGAAGGTAACACCTCGAATTACTGTGGAGAGACTTACTGCCCCGGCAGATACACCGTCTACCAGTAAAATACACTGATCAAGACTTCCACCCTCCAGAATCACTGAAGATGGCGACTGGGGGGATCCTAACAGGATTACCCCGTTCTGCTCTCCGTTGATTATTGCGAGGTGATCACCTGTGCCCGAATGTATTCCAGGAAGAAGAAGTACTGTATCTTGAGCTGATGCCTGGTCAAGAGCATTCTGTATGCTCTCTCCGGGGGCTACAGGAAATACCACTTCTAACAATGCTAGCAGAAGGAAAATGGTCATTGCAGTATTATTGCCTTTCCAATGAGATTGCAGCTTTCCGCCTGTACCAGGATCATAACTACGCCAGGTCCTGCGTCGTCTCCAGGAACCCAGACTCCTGACCAGACACCATCAATGGGCGTGCCCCCTCCCACCCATAGCAACCGACCTGTGACATCGTAAACGTATACCGACACCTGCTGGTCTGTTACGGGAGCTTGGATAAACAGACACTCCTTGAAGGGGTTGGGAATCAGCACCAGACTATTCACCAGTACTTCCTCTTCACCGGGACCGGTCTGAAGTGAATCCAGCTGGTGGAACCCCATGTCTGCCTGTAGCGAGTCCGGTACGCTATCAGTTCTGGTAGTGTAGCTATTTATCCATGATTCGGTAACAGTTTGGTGCCCGGCGTCCACGCAGGGGCTTTGAAGGGACTGACCAGCTGCGATCTGGCTAAGATGATATATGGAATCAGCGTATAGGGGATCAGTGCTGATGTTGCCGAAAGTACCTGTGGGATCAACCCAGCCACAGTAGTTCGCTGGTTCGTTATTCCAGGCGCAGCAGTTCAGGAAGTTAACATCTGGGGAACCCTTTCCGTCAATACCGTAATTACCAGTGTTAGAGGTTACAATGCATGAACTTAAAGTTGCACCTTCAACGTAGGACAGCAACATTGCGGATCCGTCATCGAGGCAGGAGTTAGAATCAACAGTGAGATACTCCATCAAGTGTGTTCCATGATACAGCGTTATACCGCCACCATCATCTCCGGCATGATTACGCGCCAGCAGTACGTTTCGAATAGTGACATTGCTCTGGTAGCCATTCAGACCACCCCCATCATCGCCGCAGCTGTTGTCGATCAATCGGCAGTCCAGCACCATAGCATCTCCCGCATACAGGTTTACCGCACCTCCAGTGGAAACAGCTGTATTACCAATAAAGTCACATTGCTGAAGGACAAGATAGCTTGCTTCTAACGCAACGGCACCGCCAATGATGGCAGTATTGTCCTCGAAAAGGCAGTTGAATAAAACTGCATTGGTCTCTGAGAGGAATGCTCCCCCCCCAGCATACCAGTCGTTGGAAACGGCTGCTCCACCTGTAACCCTTAAATGTTCTACCCGTGTTGGCTGGTCTTCTAACCCCTCCAGAAGCAGTACAGGACGATGGTAACCCATTCCGTCAAGAACCGCCGGAGCCTCCCTGGAAGTTGTGATAGTAATACCTGCCTGAGCCGGTGAAACATGGATTAAAGGCAGCGTGTCATCAGCAGTAAACGTCCCGGTAGACATGTATAGCGTATCACCGGTGGACAATGTCATCAGGCTATCCCTGAAATCATCTTCCGGGTATACTACGCAGATTCTAGCAGCCGCTGTAGAGAGTAAAGAAATAAGAATAGAAGCCAATATCCTCATTATTGATACTCTATCATTCCCTGATATCTTTCTTCATTCTTCATTCTCCTGATTTGAATTCTAAACAACATAAACTAATACCTAATCTGAGCGATTCTCCATTTTTTTCACTTGA
>JAUWMQ010000127.1 GCA_030613065.1 Candidatus Aegiribacteria sp.
CAGTCAGGGCAATAGCCTCCATGCGCAAGTTCGAGCAGCATGGGGGGAATGGCATTATTTCCCACTTCTGGCTCGAGGCATCTACGCAATGTTCTTTCCATCAAAGCGCTTCGAAAAATTTGCCAAAAAGTACTGGTACAACGACAGACGTTCCTGAGATCGTTCTAATCTCAAGATAACCAGGTACACTGAATACAGAACCTTTCGAAAAAGGTTTTACGCGCTGAGTCATCAGTATTAATGTACTCTCCTCTTCTTAACCACTCCGGCGTATAGATAGACCGCGAGAAGAAGGAAGACCGCGAGACCGGCAATCATGCTTTCCTCAAAGGGACCGCCTATTTTGATACTCTTATCCAGCTTGAAGTATGTGAGCACTGCCACGATCAGACCCACCAGAGCTCCTCCGGCAACCATACCCGAACTCATGAGCATGCCCTTCTCCGTGACATCCTTGTGCCGCTTCGAGTCTTTCGGGAATTTCCTCTGCACAAGCGCTCTGATTACTCCGCCCACGAAGACAGCAAGGTTCAGATGGATAGGCAGGTAGATTCCCACACCGAATGCAAGAACTGGAAGGCCGATCAGCCTTGCACCCAGCCCCAGAGCAGCGCCCATGAAGATCAGAGTCCAGGGCAGATTGCCATTGAATATTCCCCTGACCACCATGGACATCAGGGTTGCCTGCGGGGCCGGCAGTTCCGGTGTGCCAAATCCGTATGTAGTGTTGAGAATGTTTAACAGATAGCCTATGACAAGTGCGGTAACCAGGGTTCCAATGATTTCACCAAGCTGCTGGTACCTGGGAGTTGCTCCCAGCAGGAAACCCGTCTTGAGATCCTGCGACATGTCTCCGGCAGCGGCGAGAGCGATGCAGACGATCGCGCCTGCTCCCATACTGGCCATTATTCCGGCAGTTCCGGATATCCCTGCGATTCTAACGATGAGAGCTGTAAGCAGGAGAGTCGCGATGGTCATTCCCGAAACAGGATTGTTCGAGCTGCCGACCAGGCCTACTATCCGGCTTGATACGGTTACAAAGAAGAAACTGAATACAACAACCGCCACAGCGGCGAGAATCCTTGCCAGCATGCTGTCTATGGGAAGGATGAAAAGCATGGCTATCGCGATCATCAGCGAGCCGATGACGACCACCGCACCCGGCAGATCCTGCTGCGTACGGACATCGATGCCTACCCTCTTCAGACTGAAAGTTCCCAGTACCCTCCTGAAACTGCGAACAATGGTTGGAAGGGCTTCGATGAAACTGATGATACCTCCGAAAGCTACTGCTCCGGCTCCGATATATCTGATATAATTGTTCCAGATATCCCAAGGTCCCATTTCTGATATTGGTATGCCGGATGGGAATATGGCGGAAGATTCAGCACCGAAGAGTTTGATGAGAGGGATGATGCACAGCCACGAGATGATACTGCCTACTAGCATGGCACTGGATATCCTTATCCCGATAATGAATCCCACACCCAGCAGTGATGGAAGGATATCTACGCCGAGCATTGCGCCTGAAAACCCGCTGATGGCGCACTCGATGCTTTCAGGAAAGAGCCTGAGACCGTTCTGGGCGAAACGGTACAACCCCGCAATACCCATCGACGCAAACAGGGTTTTCGCCGAGCCTCCGCCCACCTCTCCCGCTACAAGTACCTCCGCGCAGGCGGTTCCCTCGGGGAAGGGAAGTTTTCCGTGTTCCTGCACCATCAAAGCTCGCCTGAGCGGAATCATCATTAGAAGCCCGAGAATTCCGCCGAGACCAGCCATGAGAGTCACTGTTATCATTTGAGGAGCAAGACCCAGCAGATAAAGAGCGGGAATCGTGAATATCACACCGGCGGCGATCGATTCACCTGCTGAGCCGATGGTCTGTACTATGTTGTTCTCGAGAATGGTTCCCCGCCTGAGAAGTCCTCTGAGGATACCCATCGAGATAACAGCCGCCGGGATGGACGCGGACACTGTCATTCCCACCTTAAGACCAAGGTAAGCGTTGGCGGCGCCAAGGATCACTGCAAGAAGTATACCGAGTATGATCGCCCTGACAGAAAATTCCTTTATTCTTTTCTCGGCGGGTACATATGGAGGATAGTCCTCTCCATCCATGGACTCGTATGCAAGCGGCGAAAGTTTTTTCTTTTCTTCGCTCATGATTCTCCTCCCCCTGGTCATGTCAACAGGAAACCTGATTTTCAAGCATCTGCAATAATACAGTGAATAACACCTCGACGTAAACAAATACAGAACAGTTGATTTATCATTACTCAGTGGCATCCGCTCCGGGGTCGGACGTCACTTAGCACAGAAACTGTTTGCGGAGGATGTTGATTTCCTGGTGCGGCTCAAACTGCTGGGACGAACGCGAAAACAGAAATTAGCCCATCTGCCCTCGACCAGGGCAATAGCCTCCATGCGTAAGTTCGAGCAGCATGGGGGGAATGGCACTATTTTCCACTAATGGCTCGTGGCATTTACGCCATGTTCTTTCCATCAAAACGCTTCGAGAAGTTCGCCAGGAAGTACTGGTACAATGACCAGAACTGACTGACCCCCTCTGGAATACAGGAAATTCTGCCTGGATTTACCTGTTCAGTACAACGAATCTTCCCACGGTACTGCTGCCTCCTGAGAGAACTCTTGCGAAGTAGACTCCTGAGCCCATCGCTGAAGTATTCAGGTTGACTGAATGATTTCCTGCAGACATTTCCGAGTCCAGAACGGTTGCAACCGACCTTCCGGAAATATCGTAGACCGTAATAATTGCTCTTCCAGATTCCGTCAGCTGGAAACTTACTACGCCCTGGGAAGTCATGGGGTTGGGGGAAATCAGGATGCTATTTCCCAGAACCGGCTCGGTGGACTCTACTCCCAGACCTTGACCCCATATGGAATCGCGATGATAAGCATCCAGCAGAAGGTCTGCGTTCATCCGCAGGCCATCGAGGCCCCTGCCTGCAACCCAGCCACCCATGATGTGAAGAGTATCTCCATCCGCAAGTTCCAGAGGTCCCACGGACTGAAGGAATCTGTAATCAAAGACAGGATAATTTATATGTTTGGGTGAATCGAGAACGAACGGGAAAGGTCCCTGATTCTGAGGCATAGTGGCTTCCGGCGCATTGGGGTTCCCTACCCAGCCGGACATGTATACAGGTCCGCTGTAAAGGCCATTCAAATCGGGATTTTTCCCCCACATGAAATCGTACTTCTCTTCGTCAATGTCCGGTTCGCTCATCCAGTTCCACCACTGGTGGCTGATTGGTACAGGGTATCCGTAAACGTCCGAAGGTCTATCAATACCACCTCCGGCTTTGTCCACCCAGACATCAAGGAGTCTCCAGCCCACGAAACCATTACACATTACCGGCAGCAGTGGTTCTCCGGAATCATCCTCAGTGGAACCAGGGTTGTCACTGTCCCACATATAGCTGAGGTTCCTTGGTACAACCAGGTAAGTGGTATCGCCTACCGTATGTTCAAAGTGGTAGAATGGCATTCCCTCGGAGAAAAGAATAACACCGGACTCTGGATCTTGCCTGTACAGAGTGTCGCTGCCTGTAACCCTGGCCATAATTGTGAAGTGGTCACTCACGCCGTTCTGGTCCACATCGTTATCGGGTATTCCATCAGCACCAAGATAGTTGTAGTGGTAAAAAATGTTGTCAGGATCACCGGGAGGAAGGGGATTGTCAGGATTCTGCTGGTATTCGTAGTCATCCTGCGTACTTGCATCTTCACCACCATCGAACTGGTACTCGAAGGTTGCATCAGGATCGTTGCACCAGATGGCGTGACCATCGTAGTAAACCAAGTCATCAAGATGGTAGTCGGTACTATCCGCTGTGGCAATATCGCAGTCACCTTGAATAGCCAGGACAAGTCCCTCCAGCGGAACACCGGGATTCCCCGAATCACTGTGATGGGTTACAGTAAGTTCCGTTGCCACGAAATTATCAAAACCCTGTGTATCCCACGTGTAGTTCTGAATAAATATACCAAGACCGTATGGCTGATCGTTGTTACTGGTATCCCAGTCATCTATTCCGTATTCAGACTGTTCGGGAGCATTCGACCCCGGGTTTTCGTAGATCAGGGGGTAACCATCACTTGGTCTCAATTCCCAGTCATTAAAATCAGCGCAGCTGGCATATTTGTCAGCAACACCTGTTAACGTGATTTCACCATAACAGCAGGACCAGAGGTCACCGACCGAGAGGTAGTTGTTGAGTGATTCCGATGGCCATTCAATTGAGAGCGAATCACCATCAGGATCCCCCCACATTCCGATATTGGTGATAGCCATTCCGATATTACCGATATCATGAACCACGCATTCCTCAGGCGGACGTGCATCGGTTTGCCCGGACGGTATTTCAATTTTCCACAATTCTGTTCCATTAGCTTGCATGACTGCAAGCAGAACTGGAAGCACCAGTATGAAACTATATCTGGTTTTGGATATCTTCATTGCTATCCCCTCAATATGAAAGTAAATCAATCCTCTGAATTTTCTATTTATATAATACAGTATAAATAAACTGCTTACAGAAAGCAACTCAAATCAAAGAGCAGATTAGAGCTGTTCTAACCAGCATATCATGTGGTATTGAGATATATTATTTTTTCCGAATGTTCAGTTTATCAGATCATTCATGAATTGATGCCTTTGCTGCGGCGGGTTTTCACTATCATTTTATCCAATGCCTGCAGGAATCTTGAACGGTCCTTTTTCGCGAAAGGCTCAGGTCCCCCGGTTATCATTCCCTGTTCCCTGAGATCAGACAGGAGATCCCTTATGGACAGAACATCCCCGATGTTATCTTCGGTGAAAGGGCGTCCTGTGTTCCCCAACACCATTGCTCCTTTTTTCAGACACCTCCATGCAAGAGGTATGTCACCTGAAATAACAATGTCGTCACTGCCTGCGTGTTCAACGATCCAGTCATCAACCACATCCGGTCCTTTATCCACAACAACAAGTTCCAGCCAGCTTGATTCAGGAGTACGCATCCATGAGTTCGAAACGAGTATGACCTTTAAACCGTATCGTTTTGCGACCCTGTATATCTCCTGTTTTACAGGGCATGCATCAGCATCGACAAAGATGTCAAGCAACAGCGAAACCTCCTCAATTGGGATTCAGGATATCAGTTCACTCGAATACTTTACCATTCCAGGTGTATGTTGCAGTTGTTCTCTCTGTCTCCACGTAGCCCTCTATCTCCTCATCCCATTCCTCAGCGATCCTCGTGACTCTGACTTCGTTCTCTACTCCTCCCGAGTCGGATGGAAATACGAATGTCTCATTGTAGTGGAAAATACCCGCTTCGAACATCGAACTGGCATGTGGTCCCATATAGAGATCGGTGCCGGTCCATGCGAAAAGGACGTCGCGGTTCTCGTATCCGCATGCTTCGTAGATAAAGGAAAGTTCAATCATATTTTCTATTCCTGTAAATCCGTCAGCCGGAAGTTCCATCCCTCTGATGCAGTAGCTGTATGGAGACTGTTCGAAACATGAGCCGACCGGGCGGAAAACCTGTTCAGCCAGAATCTCATCTGAACTGATTATTCTTGCTGTCGCGATGAAATACTGCTACTCCGGGTTGAATCCATTGACCGTGAAAACAAAAAGTGTATCGCCGCCAAGCGCAAGGCTTGTCATCGCAAGATCGGGGCCTGGAATGTAGCCACTGCATAAATCACCGTTGTATTCAAATGTGGCCTCATACCAGTAAAATGGCATTCCATCCGGTAAGGTATCCTTTCCCGAAGATCCTGTTATGTCGAGTTCAGTTCCGATCGGAAGCCTTACACCTTGTGAGCAATTGATGTCCGGAAAAGAAAGGATCACCGCAGTATTCGAGAATACAACGGTACTGTCATCTGTGAAATCACCATACCAGTAATCCCCATGCACAGCGGAACAGGCGATCAGTACGAATGATACGGTTATTAACTTCATTGAAACCACCTCATATTCATTCTGTTTATTCCCGGAGAAAATATCACACACTTGAACTGCCTTCGCAAGAAGCTGTGAATGACTCCGATCACATTCCTGGGGCCGCATTCCTGGGCCTTCCTGGGGCCGGGCCTTACATTTAAACATTCTCCGAATTATTCTCGACGAATAAACAGTGTTATCATTTCCGATCTGCTCTGCAGGTTTGCCTGACAGCCCCGTATACAATAGAATAATAATCCTGTAACCCGATCAGAGGATTCCTGTTGAGATGCCCGGGTATCACAACAGGTGTAAAAGCAGATTATAAAATGGAGGAGGTCAGAACCATGACAGGACAGACGAGTTATGGGGACACAATGACATCTGGATACTCGGAGAAGAGGGAACCAGACTTATCTGCGACAGTCAGATAGAAAATGTGATGTGGATAGTCAACTGTGACAGAATAACCGTGAGTGGTATTTCAGCGACACATACTGAACCAACGGAGGATGAACGCTGCTACGGCAACGTCTTCGGAATAGACGGCTGTCATGACATCACCATAGAGAGTTGCGAGATAAACGGGTGCGGTGCAATAGGGGTTTATACGAACCTCGTAGACGGGATCGAACTCAGCAACAACTTCATTCATGACAATACACTCTGGGCAGTACAGCACGAAGGGCATGATTTCCTGGTAGAAAGTCATTATATCGACGGCCTGACAATGGAGGACAATACTATCCTTAAGAACGGCGGCAGACAACTCGATATGATTTACGGTACCGGTTCATCCACCGGTGAGCTCACAGGCGTGACGAATGCGAATGGTTATCTCAGGTTCATCTTCAGGAATTCAATCTGTGATAGTATTGATACCTGCTATGTACTGCCAGGCTGCGAAGGAATATGGCTGGATATTGTTCAGAACCCTGATGTTTACATAAGCTATACGCTGGAGTACGACTGGCGCGATGTGATGGCCATCTTCCTGGTCTACGACCGGGGAGAGGAGATCAGAGAGATAACTTCTATCTCCATTCCTGACTAAGAGCCGGGATCCTGGCTGCGAGGTCCTTTTCCGGACTTCTGATTGCACTTCGATAAGTCTTCACCAGCTCCAGGATTATTCACTCCTGAAAGCTTTCGCGCGGACCAGTGCGATATCACCTCGGATGATGTCCGTCAACTCAATCTCCACACTGAAGTATCGCTTCAGGAGATGTAGAATGAAGTGACTCCTTGCATGAGCAACGGAGATAGTCTCACCGGTGATTACGCTGAACAGTTCCGGAAGAATGGCTGCTGAGATCGTTGCCAGAAGGATCTGTCCGAATGATAACCTGAGTTCTTCCCGGGTTTGAGGTATACATTCATCAAGCCCGGCAGAGAGCATGTCCAGAAGGGAGGCCGTTTTCTCCGCGAATGCGATCTTTATTTTTTCTTTGACAAGAGGGTCGAACAGGTGCGAGCGCACTATTCCAGGGTATCTTGAAATACCCTCCATTGTGAAATCAAGCAAGCAGTAAACCCTGACAGGGAAATCCAGCCCCTCTATCCCCAGGATCATCTTCCAGTCTCTGAAAGCATGTTCCAGAGTAGTGTCGAGGATATAATCGATAAGGTTATCCTTGGAGCCGAAGTAGTAGTTAAGGGCGGCGGAGTTGACTCCTGCTTCTTCAGCGATGCGACGGGTGGTTATAGAACTGACGCCTTCGCTGTTCAGAATGTCTATTGCTGCCAGGATGATTCTCTGCCTGGCATCAATTTTGTTTTCCATAACCCCCCAATGTTGAGGATATATTCCTTTCAGTATCATAATCACATGATTGAATCATATGATTAAAACATGTGATTGGCAAGTATGACAGTATTCTTTTCAGTACCAGAACATAGTCCGGAGAGTAAAATGCGCTCAGGAACAGTATGCATAGTATTCATTCAACTTATTGTCATGCTATCATTTGCCTATGGAAGTGAACCCACTGGAAGCATTTCAGATGAGGTGGTATCTCAGAGAACTCAGGATCCGATCATCGGTCCCTTCGTGATGCTGGATGGAACTTCTCTCGGTGCAATCACAGATACCTCGGGAACATTCGCGATTGCCAGTATCAATCACTTCCCAAGGCAGGGAACTTCTCCTCCTCTTTCGGAGACAGGCTTTCCTCAGTAATGGAGCTGAAGCTCAGGGAAGGCAACCGGGAGGAGTTCGACGGGCAGATTGTTTTCAGCATGTCAGAATTTGGTGTGGTGGCTACAGGCTGGATAGTAACTGGGAGGTAAGCTGCAGGTGGCTGCTCGGCAGGAGGGAGGCCATACACTCCTCTTGATCTTGATGTATGTGAGCAGTACAACAGGACAATCATGGACAGTACAAGAATCAATGTGGAGAGATATCCCGCATACTCGCTTGCTAACTAAGTTGATCTGATGTTAACTTAATTAGGATATATCAATATCCATCAGTAATATCGACAAACACTTACATTGTTAACGATAGAGAAGACGCAATTTGAACTGAAGGTTCATCTCGAATCTCTTTTTACCGTGAGTAAGCTATAATCAGAGGGTATTTCGCTTAAGTGTTCCTGTTACCATACTGAGTGAACCCGGTATTTTCTGCTGATTTCAGAGGTTCTGTCATTCATATCCATATTAATTGTTGCAATACCTGCAACGGTTGCACCCTGAACCTCAATCAACTCTATCGCAGCACTGATCTGAGCACCGGTTTCAATCCATTCGTCTACCAGTAGAACCCTGACATGGGGTGGAAGAACATCCTTGCGGATCTCCAGACGTTTGAGCTCACCGGAATAGTCCCTGAAATCCACACCCT
>JAUWMQ010000092.1 GCA_030613065.1 Candidatus Aegiribacteria sp.
TCAGATACTCAGCGCCGCATTCTCTGCACCTGATCCTCGCGAAACCGAAATGAGGATCACCGCATTGCAGGTACTTGCTCACTACTTCATCGGTGACGGAACGCCAGAAGCCGTAACGCCTTGAGAAGCGTTCGTCATACAATTATGTATCAGGAGCCTTTAGTATCTGAGGAGGAATCTCTTGAGACGAATAGCATTCCTGGCTCTGATGATGTTTGCTGCAGGTGTTTACACTCAGCCATACGAGGAAGTAACTTTGATCCCGGATTCTATTGAGGTTACGGAAGAGGCTGAAATCCCAACTGAAGATATGCCTTCCCTTACCATACCCAATGACCCCTCAACTGTTTTGCAGGTGTTTTTTCAGGCTCTGAAAACCGGTGACAGATTCATGATCTCTCAGCTTATTTCCAGCAAAGGGCTTGATGAAATAGATATAATGCTGGAAATACTTAAGGAGAATCTTGACAATGCTACACTATCCAGATTAACCACTGCCGGGTATACGGCAACTGCGGATGAAATAGATGACTGGTCACCGATGGACTATCTGACATGCACCATAGCGCTTCCTGTAATGAAATCCCGTTACGCATTTTACGAAATGCGGATCGGCGATTACTCGAACCAGGGTAATAAGCTGATCATTCCGACGGTATTCACAACTGCCTCGGGAGTGGAACTCTCCTGCCAGGGTGTCCTGCTGAAGGAAGATAACCAGTGGAAAGTAACGAATTTCATGGGACTGAACAGCTTCCCCTGATTCGTGACAAATACTCTTCTACAGTGAATTCTGCCAGTGCTTATTGTATTGTTATCACTACACATAGAACAAGTTGTCATTCTCATATAAGAGAGCGAAAACAGCAGGGATGGAATCCCCGCCGTTTTCAATAGAGTGCTAAACCTTCACCACAGCAATCGCAGTCCGGATATTGTCTGATAGTTCACATATGAAATAGAGGCACCATTCGTGAAGGTGGAATCCACGTAGAACTGGATGTAGTGATCATTTGAAAGATGACCCAGGTAATAGCTGTTACTTGAAATAAGTACCGAATCAACCCAGATAGAAGAATCGGGCACAGGTGCTATATTCGCCCAAAGAGGGCAGAGAAGAGTATGCTTCCCTCCGGGGTACTGCGCAGTGTTGTGATCTCCGGAGAAGAAGTATAACTGGTTATTCGTTTCAGCAATGTAGATATCCTGGGCAAATTCGGATGAGTCTGCCATTCCTACAGTTACTCCTGATCCATCATCAATGAATAGAATTCCATTTGTTAGACTGTCTGCTGTTAAAATGAAAGGACCATAGATAAGGGTCCCCTTCGTATCTACCTGATTTGAATTGCCGGAGGAGTAATCAAGACCTCTGGAAGCCTTTACATAATAGTAACGCGTACTCTCAGCTATTTCAGTAACCGTTGTGTTCTGTACAACGTATTCGTGCCAGGTTCCGGGTAAGCTGCTGGACCAGTAGACATGATATCCATCTACTTGAACAGTTAATGGATCCCAGTGAAGAACAACAGTGTCACCCTTCGACGCTGTTTCGTTCACCCTCAGATTCTGAACGACAGGCAGGGTTCCGGAAGGAGAGGCTGGTTCACTTGAGCAACTGACAACAACAATCAGAACCGCTACAGCAAGTGAAATGTATTTCATATATTCATCCTCTTTCTATAAAGTGTATATATGTTAGATCAACAGTATCCCATTACAGGTTATCTGAGCACACAGTCATGCGTTCGATGATTGTATAGTCTTCGACCCTCATAACACAGAAATAGACACCTTCAGCAAGATCGTTGAAGTCTACTGAATGTGTGCCGATGGAGAATTCCTGTGAAGAACCGGCGATAATCCGCCCGTAGATATCGTACAGCACAAGTTGCACCATCCCGGGTTCCGGAACTGTGATCAGAACTGAAAGATATCCGTAGGAAGGATTTAGAGCTGGGAGAAGTGCCCAGGATGATACATCACCGGAAGTGTTCTCTTCAATACCCAATAGGTTATATGTGAAAAGCAGATCATTGAGGACCGGTGTATTCAGCGAATCGGATGTTTCAAGTATTACCCTGTACTGAAGGTATCTGGTGGAATCGGCAAGGATGCCAGAGAGTCCTGTGCTTGAAGAGAATATGGTGTCGGACCAGGCACCCATGCTGGAAGCATTCGTTGAGCTTCTGAACTGAAAGGCAACTGAAGTGCCTGCAGGTTCCTCTGAGTTGGAGGAATAGGTTTCCCAGGAGCTAACGGAACCGGCATCAAGGATTGATGATATAAGATGGCCTTCCTCCTGGTCCATTACATTCCACCAGGTGATATTATCAGCACCAGAGTCCGCTCCAAGGATATCAATCTCACCGTCGCCATTAACGTCAGCAGCGTAAACCGATGTTATGCCATCAAAATCGACATCAACGTTGACGGTTTCAGCGGATGGTTCATTTCTATGATTTCCATTTACTTTGTGTTCGATCCATACGGTGCCTGTGCCATTTGCATTCTCCCACCAGGTGATGCTATGTGTGTATGTGGCTGCCCCCAGTACATCCATGTCCCCGTCACCATCAACGTCGGTGGCGTAAACCGATAGTGCGCCATCGTATTCTCCATCTACAGTGTGCTCGACCCATGCGGTACCGGAGCCATTCGTGTTCTCCCACCATGTAATGTCATCGGCGGCCTTGGCAGCCCCAAGCACATCTATATCACCGTCACCATCAACGTCGGCGGCGTCAACCGTCATTGCGCCATCAAAAAAATCATCTATAGTGTGTTTGGTCCATACGGTGCCGGAGCCATTGATATTCTCCCACCAGGTTATGTCACGGGCGGCCTTGGCAGCCCCCAGCACATCCATGTCGCCGTCACCATCAACGTCTGCGGAACGAACCGATACTGCACCATCAAAGTCCTCGTCTACCGTGTGGGCGAGTATTGTAGTTAATCGAAGTGTACCACCGCTACCGTCGATCTGGCTGGAAACGTCGTAGGTGTTCCCCCAGTCAGTAACTGGCCCCGGGACTCCGTCTCCACCAGACCAGTCAGTTTGCATTGCATTCTCAGACAATGATGCAGCGGTAAGAAAGAACAATGCATAAATCAATTTTTTCATCATGATCCCCTCCCATGAATAAAGCCTTATCAATAGTAAAGCTACTTCTTAAAGAAACAGAGATAGATTCCATAAGGAATAGAACATTATCAAATATGTTCGGATTTTAATTATACATTCGATGGCAAATATAGTCAAGTGTAATCAATTCGCTAGGACAATCGTTTTTCCGCAATCCCATGACCTGCTCATAAAGCAGCACATTCATCCCGATAAACCTCCGATTCCTGCCTGAAAGTGAGCATACTTTCCGAGTCATATCCCGTCAACGAGAAAACTAGAGGATAATCGGATAATAGTTTCTACAAAATCCGTATCAGGATACACCCTCCTCCTAAAGCCGTGAATTCTCATCCGACCTCTATTTCAGGCACATCATCCTGCCATTTCAGCGCTTGGATATCCCAGACCCTTTTCAGAAGCACAGCCCACAGCTGTCTTCTGCAATGGGAGGATACGGTGTACTTTCTTAAAGGCATCATGCGTCAATGCTCTTAAGTAGGATATTATAATGTGATAACCCATTTGGTAGCTGTAGAGATGGCGATTGCTAGAGAGAAGCTCAGTAGTGTTCCGATGAGCACATATTCCGCCAGCTTTTGCTTCTTCGCTTCTTCGAACCGAAAAATGGATTTTGCGGCTACTAAGAATCCGATCCCAGCGGGCACATTAATGAAGATCAATAGAAAGATCAATGCCCGCTCCAGATTACCGATCAGGGCTCCACCGTTCACGAGACCATCAATTTCGAGCTTGTTTTGCTCTTTTATTTTACACGCGATTTTCCCAACGAAATAACCCGCCCCCATCACCGTTGCGATAAAACCTGCAAAGCCTACTATCAACGCATAGCCGATTCCACTAAAAGGCGACATCCATCCTTTTCCCACGAATATCCACCCGATAGATAGCAGACTGACAAAATGTACGCCCTGGTCCCATGCAAATGCTTTTGCGGTGTCTCCCGCATATTTCTGTTTTACTATATCGATTGCTACATGTACGACGAAAACGGCCAACGGCATACTCCAGCAAGACCATGCCTGGTAAAGTCCATAAATCAATGCCGCGTGAATCAACCCGTGCAGGAACATGAAGGCTAGTCGTTCTTTCCGCCGGACCAACCAATCGGGCTGCAAAAGGAAATCCCCCAGCAAATAAGCCGCAATCAACACTACGATTGATTTTTCCACAGCGGATTCCTTTCCATCCATCGCAAGCTATATAGCTTGCAGACACAATAGGCAAGCTCTTGGCCTTGCATATGCCTATAGCAAACTACTGAGCTTGCTTTTATTCTCTACAGTGTTCAGGACACTCTCTACGACTCCCCAGTGCCCCCGATCCAACGAATCCGCGATGGCTTGCCGAGTCACGGGTTTGCCCGTTTGAGGGTTCGGTGGTGACATCTCGGCAATCATTTCCTGGGTGAGTCCTTCCAGCGATCCATATACCGCACGAGCTTCCTTGGGCGTCCAATCCGTCACCACGCAATCCAGCAGTGGAACGGCGACAAGTCCTAGCATCGTAAATGCAAACTGATCCCCGGATTGCATCGCATACATCATGCGTACCCGATCCATCATATCTAAGTTTTTACCAGAGATCGTGAAGGCGGGACCCCGCGAATCGGAAATACGGGATTCAGCAATCTTTTCTACTTCACCGATGCCTATAGAGATCCGGCTATCGAACTTGGCGCCTCCTCCTGAATGAAGCTTGAGTGAAGCACGCAGATAAACTGCTGCCCGAAGGCTCAAGGCCGAATGGGCCATCAACATCTGCCAGCTATCATGTCGAAAGGTATCCAGTTCGCCTAAGATGCTCTCTGGGTGTAATGCTTTGAACTTATCAGCTGCATCCCTTAGCCACTGCATAGCCATGGCACTCAACTCACTTGTGAGTTTCGACGATTTTATTAGATCTCCCGTTAATACCGCATAAATGTTTGTTTTCATGTGATTCCCTTTGTTTTCATTAGGTATCAATTCAAAGACCTTCCATCGTATTGTGAAAAGCGGTAAAGCCGTGGTCTTCTGCTGGAGTTACTTGTCAAGCACCTCAACAACCAATAGAATACTGAATTCTTCAGCATTATTGCAGCTACTCCAAAATCCGCTTATCTGTTCTGATCCCGAAGAATGACAATACGTCCTGAAACACATCCAGTCAAACATCGTTGCATGCAGATTTGCTGAACGCCTCGGGTTTGCAGAAAAGTATTTAGTTGAGAGGATCGGTAAATCTCTGCTATCGGATTCAGAGTGTGTCGTATGCGTGCACTTTAAATTCACTCTAAAACAAATAAGACCATAAGTTCCTTTATGGTAGCAACTTATGGTCTTTTCAATGGTGGAGGCGGCGGGATTCGAACCCGCGTCCGAGATCAGGGACCTGTCGGCTCTACATGTTTAGTCCGGATTAATGTCATCCTGCTTCGGCTCCGGTCGGCCCCGGCAGGCCTAGCTCCCATTTAATCTCGCTGCTTACGTCTGGGAACGGGGCTTCGCAGCCAGCTTTCCTTCTTCCGCCCAACCCCCGAAAGGAAAGCTATTCCGGGGAGGACGGCTGCTCCTGTTTTGGAACAGCGTGCCGTATTTATGCGGCTGTTATTTCTATCCGCCAGTTTAACGAGGAAGCGGATACCTCGACATGCAACCGTCAAACCACTTCTGAACCCGTCGATACCTGTCGCCCCCGTAGTTTGAATAGCACAGTGCAATTATGGGAATGATGACGAATATGTCAACCCCACGCTCACACGGGACTTGCTAAATGTCGATAATTGAATTATTAAACTACCTCTCAAATGAATCGAAATATTTAGGAGCTAAAATATGTCCAGGAAATGTGATATCTGTGGAAAAGGACCTTCAGTGGGAAATCGAGTCAGCCATTCAAACAGACATACAAAACATGTCTGGTTGCCGAATCTTCAGAAGGCAAGGGTACTGATTGATGGCAAGCCGACTAAAGTCAAAATATGTACAAGCTGTCTCAAAACAGGCAAGGTTCAGAAAGTCTGAATAAGGTGCATTGTATTCAGTAAAGCGGGAATGTCAACCATTCCCGCTTTTCATATTGGAGAGCTTACTACTCACTACTCACTACTCACTACTCAGATTCTTCTGCTTCCGATTCCTTCTGCAGATCCTTCAATCTGTTCTGATTGATAGAATATGATGCGTGGTATTCACGTGCAAGCCTTGTATGGCCAAAACCCATATTCAGGAAATCCCATTCAAAGGAGGTTTCGGGATCAATTTCTTCAAGAACCCACTTGATATTCACACCGGTCTTCTTAAATGCCGTATTCCAGCCAACTCCTGAAAGCTTCTCTTCAAGAACTCTGCTGGTTCTGTGATCTCCCCTTGCAAACAGCGCTCTGATGTGAGCCTCGCGCGCGTCTCCGGATCTGACAGTGACCCTGTCGATCTTCCCCAGCTCGGTTTCGAGCCATTCTATCCATTCCCTGAGATCGATGGGAGCTGCCATTGCAGTCCATTGGAATGCGGTCCAGGGCTTCGGTATGAAAGGATCTAAATGAACCCGGATTGGCAACGGATTGTTGTTTCTGACTTCTTTAACGAAATCAATTATTGAAGCTCTATCTGCATCGGTCTCAAAGGGCAAACCTATCATGAAATATATCCTGATGTTGCTTGCAGCATCATACGAGTTTTTACCGATCAATTCGAAAAGCTGTTTGTTCTTGAGTTTCTTCCCGATCACTTTTCTAAGGGAATCTGTCCCGGTCTCCGGAGATAGTATTATGGATTTTTCCTTGAGATCATCCGGGTAGTCATATGAGTGAATCTGGTCCTCATATTTGTTTGAGCAGAATATGACCTCCAGATTTCGTTTTTTCGCTGCCTTGATAACCTTACGGATTTCAGGATAGGATCTTGGTGAGCTTCCAAGAAGAGCAAGCGTTTTGATATCCGGCAGGTTCTCAATGGTGCTTTCAAGTTCTTCAAGCTTGCATTCTCTATACGGAAGACTGACATAACCGGGCTGACAGAATTTGCAGTTGAATGAACAACCTCTTGAAATCTCGAGCATCGTTACATCGCTATCGATGCAATCGGGAGAATTGATGAACGAGGTTATTCCCATCCCGTCTGAACCTGCCCACTGACGCATGATCGAACTTACTTTACCGGGTATATCGTGTATAGAAGGAATATACATACCTGGCAGTGTTGCAAGCCTGCGCAGCAGTTTCTTTTTCGATGCGCCCTGTGCACCAAGGCTTTTAATCGTATCAAGGACGGGACCTAATGAAGGTTCTGTTTCCCCTATTACAAATGCATCCATGAAAAGAGAGAGGGGCATAGGATTAGCCGTAACCGGTGTTCCTCCGGCAATAACCAGCGGCCATTTACTGATTCTTTCTTCTGCTCTGATCTCGATATCTGAAAGCTTCATCATCTCAAGGATTCTCAGATAATCGTCCTCGCTGGTAGGTGTGAAAACAAGCAGATCACACTGCTTGATAGATTTGCCCGTTTCAAGGGTTAAAGTGGGGTAATTGTATCTGCTTCTCCAGTGGAATTCGTCCTTTTCAGGATAGAATGCCCTTTCACAACAGGTTTCAGGCCATGAAGCCAGCTGCTTGAAAACACTCTGGAACCGCAGAGAAGACATCGCGGTTCTGTATTCCTTGGGAGAAGCCAGGATTATTTCAAAAATTCCCTGCCGGGGAAAAGTTTGAGTACAAGTTTCGCTATCAAATATCCTGCGTCGACGTTCATCATAATATTCGGCTGCAGGTTTTCTGCTCATTCGTATTACCCTCCATTTGTAGATGCGGGTAATATACGTTAATGAAACAGATATCGCTAGATGATATTGTTATCAACATGATATATAAGCATTTATCATATCATTACTTGTTTTTCGTCATTGTCTGAAGAAGGGTGGCTGCTTTTTTCTATCCTCCTTTCCACCAGATCTGGCGGCTCCAAGAATAAAGGGCATCCTGCTCTGTTCGATATCACGCGAGGTACTCTGAGATTTCAAGCTCTCCGACAGTCTGAGATCATCCGAATCGATTTCCGCATCCTCAACCTCGCCGAAACCTGTTGCAATTACTGTGACTTTCAGTTTATCACCCATGCTTTCAACTATGCTGGTTCCAAGAGATACGTCTGCCTGGGGGCCTACTGCCTTGCTAACAATCTCCACTGCCTCGTGAAATTCTGCGAACTTCATGCTTGAAGAAGCCTGGATGCTTACCAGAAGTGACTGTGCCCCCTCAATTGAAACATTCTCCAGGAGCGGATCCGATATGGCTCTGCTCGCTGCTTCGGAAGCGCGATGTTCACCGTTGCAGCACCCAGTGCCCATCATGGCGCCCCCGCCGGTTGTTATAACCTTCTTGATATCCTGAAAATCAAGGTTCATTAGACCAGGAGATGAGATTATGTTCGCTATACCTTCCACTGCATCCTTCAGAGTTCTGTTACCCCTATCAAGAGCACTACAGAGCGTCTCATCCTCACCTGCTTCACGACGTAGACTGTCGTTGGGGATGACAATCAGTGTATCCACTTCTTTTCTTAGAGCTGCTATACCCTGCTCAGCTCTGTTATTCTTAATAGAGCCCTCTATCTCGAAAGGTCTGGTCACTATTCCAACAGTGACAGCATTGAGGTCCCTTGCAATGCGCCCCACAACGGGAGCTGCTCCTGTACCTGTTCCGCCGCCCATACCGGCAGTAATGAAAACCATGCTGCAATCCTGGAGACTTTCGATAATTTCATCCCTGCTCTCCTCAGCGGAGCTCTCTCCTGTTTCAACATTTCCACCGGCTCCCAAACCACCGGTAAGCTTGGGGCCAAGCTGCACTTTCAGATCAGGCTCACAATTCTGAAGTGCCTGAAGATCAGTATTCATTGCGATATATTCAACGCCCACTATGTCAGCGTTCAACATCCTGTCAATCGCGTTGCACCCGCATCCTCCAATACCAATCACGACTATTTTGGGCTTGCCGTGGTATTCCTCGGTCACGTCAACTATCTGGAGCCTCGGACCTTTCTCCTGCGGTATCATCTTTCCTCCCCTGTTCACTATCTGAGTTTCCTTATCAATCCCTTTAATCGCAACGCCGCTTTACTCAACGGATTCCCTTTCTTCCTCTGCTCATATTCACTCTCCTCCTCATGAGAAAGCAGTACAAGTCCCACAGCATTTGCGAACTCAGCGCTTTCTATAAGAGAAGAAGGCATTTCTATTCCTCCAGGTTTTCCAACCTCAACCGGTATACCGATAATCCTGGATGCAATACTGGTTAATCCTCTAAGGTAGGACGTCCCTCCTGAGAGAACGATACCCGCAGGCAGATCCGATTCCTGAATTCCGACCTGCTTGAGTTCACAGACAATGTCTCCAAGAAGATTACCGGCGCTTCTATATGCAATTTCATTTACAGTTTCATCTGTGATGGGGATTGTGCTCCTTCCACCGAAGGTGCTCACTGCTATTTCATTGTCATTTGTTTTCGACCTGCGACTAATATCAATGTGCTCCCTTTTCAGTCTTTCCGCTTCGTATCCGGGAATACGGATCTGCTGAAGAGCCCTTGTTATCGATTCTCCTCCACACGGAATAACTGAAAGATGAGCCAGAACACCGGAATGGAATACCGCAATATCGGTTGTATCAGCACCGATATCTGCAAGTACTACTCCTATTTCCATTTCATCAGGAGTCAGAACCGACCTGGCGGACGCAGATGCCGCAGGATAGATCGCTGAGACGTTCTTTCCTGCATCATGGATAACCTGCTCAAGGTTAAGAACAGCAGTTCTATCAGCAGTTATCATATAGATATCCGCCGTAAGCCTTTCCGCCCTGAGACCGACAGGCGGACGCAGGAGTCTGCTGGAACCATCTATCGTGTACCCGCATTTTTCTGTTCTGAGAATCATGGATTCCCTTGGAAGCTTGATCAGCTGCGCCGTTTCAGTAGCATCTTCAATATCCATCCAGGTCACTTTTCCGGATACAAATTCATCCTCATGTTCGATGTTAACCGTTCCCCTGCCGGGAAACCCCCTTACGTGGGATCCGCTTATTGAAACTGCTGCATTGATTATTTTCCATGATGATAGCGATTCAGCCTCTTCAATTGCGCGTGATACCGCTTCTGCAGCCCCCTGAAGGTCAACGATCACACCCTCTATAACGCTGCCTGAAGTGGGAGCTTGACCTGCTCCGGTTATCCGCAGTATTCCCTCTTCGTCAACCTCCGCTACGACACAGATGACATTTTTACTCCCAACATCAATTCCGGCATAAATCTCAGGATTCATATTTCACTTCCCTGAGATGGCGAGTTTCCATCAGATTTTCTCAGAATGGCCTGATTGGAGTATCTCATATCCACCTCATACCAGTTGTCCGAACCGGACAGTGACGATGCAAGCTGCTGGTAACCTTCCCATCTTTCGGAAAGGCGATCGATCCCAAGAAGCACTTCACAGCCATTATTAACGAGCACAGATAACCCACTGTCCGAATATCTGAAAAGAAGGCTGTCATACTGCAGTTCTTCGACTCCGAACCATACTGCCAGCTCTCTCGAAACCGAGGGATCTATACTTCCCCGGGTCTCAACAACAGGTATACTGTCCGTAAGAAAGCGTGGCGGAAGAACTTCCCCAATGGAGGAAACGACATTAACACCCGATGAGTCACTTACTGCGAAGACAGGTTCCGAAATGCGAATTTCAAGTATGAGCCCGCGCAGGGGTGCCCTGCTGACATGTGCGGAATCGATGCCGGGGATATCGGACAGTAATTCCTGAATTTCGACAGGATCTATCTGCAAGATGGATTTCCCGAATAAAGGTTTTACCACCTGGCAGATCGCAGATGAGTCGGCATGTCGTACACCTCTGATACGCACTGTATCCAGATCGAAAGCACCTCCCCTTTCGAACCATCTATATCCCATGGCGAGTGCAAAAACCGAGAGTCCTGAAACAAGTAACACCCAGAATGCAGTCCTTCGTCGATCTTTCATTCAGAAGTTCCTGCAAGTTCTCGAGCGAATGCGTCAATACTTCCAGCTCCCATGAATACAATTATTTCAGCCTCTTTTTCCCTGAGAAGTTTTCTCAACTCACCGGGCAGGCATAACCTGCAATTACCACCCGCTCTTACTGTTGCATCAACCACCAATTCGCTGGTAACACCAGGTATCGGTTTTTCCCTTGCTGGATAAATGGGAAGAACAAGTACCATGTCAGCTCTGCTGAGCGCTTTACCTGCAGCTTCATGCTGGGCTGCGGTTCTGGAATAAAGATGAGGCTGGAAAACAACAGTGATTTTCCCGCCTGAAACCTGGGAAACCCCTTGAAGAGCAGCTTCAATTTCTTCAGGATGATGCGCGTAATCAGACAGGACAATCGCTGAACCGAAGCTTCCGATCCTTTCAAGCCGTCTGGATACTCCGGGAAAGGATTCAAGAGCTCGCACTGAATCTTCCGGCTCAACACCGACAGTTGATGCGAGGGTAATAGCTGTCTCAGCATTTCTCAGGTTGTGATTCCCCGTTAGAGGAAGATCCCCTTCAATCCCATCGAGCATATATTTTTGATGCCATTGGTAAGTTTCCACAGGTCTGCAGAATACCGACCCTTCCGGTCCTGTTGTGATTACATTTCTTTCAATCCTTTCAGCCCATCTCGCCAGATCTCTATTAATGAATGGAACAATTACTGTCCCCCCTGGCCGCGTCATTTCAAGAAACACCCCGAATGCCACCGACAGTGCTTCTGGAGTACAGTAACACTCCAGGTGATCTATGCCGAAGGATGTAA
>JAUWMQ010000104.1 GCA_030613065.1 Candidatus Aegiribacteria sp.
CAGCCTCCATTCCGGAATGTACACAATTCGTGATTTTTGCTCACTGTTCTTATAAGTCAGCCGGTAGGCTCTTCGCGAGGTTTTTGTTTCGCATATACAGCGTGCCCTGTTGCATTTTGCACAGACGCTGTTGACGGATCCACGTACAAAATCTGAACATTTTTCAAACTCTCTTAAAAGTTCATTCCGTCTTTTTACCAGGTCTTTCATTGATGTTCCTTTCAGTATGCATTAGATGTTTATTATACATCTATCCATAACATTAGCAATGAACAATGTGAAGGAGCACGATGAAGACCAAAGACGAGATGAGCTGGGCCTCTGAAGAGTTTGCGGATGTTGATCTTGGCGACTCAGTCTAATACTTGTGGGTAATAGAAAGGATCTGCGAGGGGGCTGTAGGGTAACTGGCAGTTCTACCTCGATGTTTCCTGAAATAGAGGCAGGATGAACTTTTCATCGCTCATTGCCGAATCCCTTCAGAATTGCAGCGAACCGTTCAAGTCCCCCTGTATCTTTGAATGTCCACTGACAGTCCCAGGTTTCTGTGAGAACATCAGCAAGGCTGTTCAGCCATTCAGCCTGTTCAGGTTTCTCGGGATGCTGACTTGCAGATGAAATCCTATTGCGGGAGTTTCGTATGACTATCAGTTGATCATCACATTGACCGAGAAGTGTTTCAAGCAGTATCATTGATTTCAGGTGAAGAAATTCAGGAAAGAGGAACTGAAACGTTGTATCGGAAGCTGATTCTGATATGGTTTCACCATCTCAGAAGTAAGGAAAAATGTTTGAATAATTCTATTGTTCTGCTCACACATTTGCATGAAGTAATGCTCTCATGCTGATCCTGGCAATTGCCTCTATCCTTCCAGCATTTCTTTGGATGATTTACTTCTACAGAAATGACAGATACGCACCTGAGCCTAAGAAGCTTGTGGCAAGGACTTATCTTGTGGGAGCGCTGGTTGGGGCCGCTATGGTCTTTTCACTTAAAGAGCTTCCATTCTACGCAAGTTTTCTTACACTCGCCGTTTTTATAGCCCCGGTTACCGAGGAGATCGCAAAATTTCTCTGTGTGAGGTGGACAGTATATAACCGGAAAGAATTCGATGAACCTGTGGATGGTATGGTCTATGCAACAGCTGCAGCATTGGGATTTGCATCGGTTGAGAATGTCATCTACGTTCTTAACAGCTGGGCATCCGGCGGAGCTGAGGCAGGTGTCTTTGTTCTCGCCGGCAGGTCAGTGCTGAGTGTTCCGGCTCATGCGTTGTTCTCAAGTCTGTGGGGGCTGGCTCTGGGGTGGCATAAGAAGAGGAAAACCCTTAAATCCTCACTGCTGGTTGTACTGGGATTGCTGGGTGGCATGGTACTCCATGGACTTTTCAATTATCTGACAAGCGAAAATCTTTTCGGAGGATTCCTTTTCCTTTCCCTTATGGCAATCGCCTGGCGCGGTGTATTCCTCCTTATACGGAAAGCGCTGAAGCCGGGTACTCCAGCTGATGCAAAAAGTACAGATAGAAATATTCTGTAAAAAGAGAGTCTTCTCCCTGAATCAGGTCACTATGCTGGTTTGTCCATTTTCGAGGAGCTTTCCGATATCCTCAACAGTTGTATCGGTGAAATACTCCCTTATCAGTTGAGAAGCATCACTCCCGATTGTGCCGAAAAGACATACTGAGAGGGTGCATCCATTTCCCATATAGGGGCATAAGCTGGTTTCGAAAGTTCCTTCAAGAGCTATCCAGATATCCATCAGCCTGATATCGGAGGCTTTGACTCCCAGAGTAAACCCTCCGCCGCGACCTTTCCTGGATTTAACCATACCTGTCCTGGTGAGTTTCTGCATTACTTTCGAAAGATGATCTGCAGAACCAGGCTTGATAAGGAGATCTTTCAGTTTTACCGCTTCGAAGCCACCTGTTGCCAGCTTTGCCATTGCATGAACGGCAAGGGAAACCGATTCCGGAATTGACACTGGTAATGACATCCTGATCCTTTCGTTTTCCATAAAATAGTAATACGATACCATAACGTCAATATACTCTTTTAGTAATGCTCACTCAAATACATGCCTATTGACGGTTAACGAGAAACATATATAATTGGTAAAGAAATACCGATATATGATTTTCGAATATGAGATAATCTTGCGGAAGGAGAATGAATGTTCTGTTATCAATGTGAGCAGACAGCAAAAGGAACCGGTTGCGACAGTTTCGGAGTCTGCGGTAAGGACCCCCGGACAGCAGTAATGCAGGATCTTCTTGTATACGTTGCAAAAGGCGTATCCAACTGGGCGATCAGAGCCAGGAAGCTCGGAGTTTTGGATCGTAAAGCGGATATTTTTGTAATTGAAGCACTTTTTACTACGGTTACAAATGTGAATTTCGATTCGGACACCCTGATAAACTTAATCCGTACAGGTGTCAGAGTGCGGAACAGTATTCGTGATAAGTATCAGAAAGCCTGCGATGAAAAGGGGCTGGAACCTGAAAAGTTGGGTGGACCAGCTGTCTGGGAGATACCAGAGAATGATGAAGAGATCGAGAATGAGGCCGCGAAGCTGTCCATAGCTGAAAGACTTGAAGATCCCGGCAAAGATATTACAGGACTTGAGGAACTGATAACATATGGTCTGAAGGGTTCTGCATCCTACGCCGATCATGCTCACATCCTTGGTTATGAAGACGATGATGTATTCGCGTTTTTCCATGAAAGTCTTGATTTTCTTACCAGGAAGAACACGGTAGATGACCTTTTCACAATGGTTCTGAAGGTTGGAGAGAAGAATCTTCGTGTTATGGAACTCCTGGATTCAGCAAATACCGGGATCTACGGTGATCCGGAGCCTACCGAAGTAAGGGTTACTCCCGTAAGGGGCAAGGCGATAGTGGTTTCAGGTCACGATCTGAAGGATCTGGAGGAGCTGTTGAAACAGACCGAGGGCAGGGGAATAAACGTTTACACACATGGTGAAATGCTTCCAACACTTGCATATCCGGGGTTGAAAAAGTACCCGCACCTTGTTGGGAATTATGGTGGTGCCTGGCAGGATCAGCGACAGGAGTTCGACGAATTCCCCGGAGCCATCTTAATGACCACTAACTGTATCCAGAAGCCGAAGGATTCCTATAAGGACAGAATCTTCACAACCGGTCTGGTTCAGTGGCCGGGAGTGGCGCATATAGATAACTATGACTACTCTCCGGTAATAGAAGCCGCCCTCAAAGCTGATGGTTTCAGTGAGGATGCTCCCGAGAAGAAAATAATGATAGGATTTGCGAAAAATGCGGTTCTCTCAGTTGCTGACAAGGTAATCGATGCGGTTAAGAATGGAGATATCCGGCATTTCTTCCTGGTTGGCGGATGCGACGGGGCGAAATCCGGTAGAAATTACTATACTGATATTGCCCGGCAGATACCTGATGACTGTATCATTCTTACACTGGCCTGTGGTAAGTACCGTTTCAATAAACTGGAGTTCGGTGATATAGGTGGTATTCCCAGACTTCTTGATATAGGTCAGTGCAATGATGCTCACTCCGCAATTCAGATCGCAGTAGCACTTGCCGGGGCTTTTGAATGCGGAGTCAACGACCTGCCCCTTTCCATGATCCTCAGCTGGTACGAGCAGAAGGCTGTTACAATACTGCTGTCCCTGCTTTATCTTGGCATAAAGGATATAAGACTCGGACCAACGCTTCCAGCTTTCCTTACTCCGGCTGCCCTGGAAATACTTGTGGACAAATTCAATATTATGCCCACTACAACTCCCGAAGATGACCTCAAAGCTATCCTGGGCTGAATAAGATTGAACAGGGGGTGGTCCGCCACCCCCTGAATGCAGAGTGGAGACAAAAATGAACATAGTCAGAGTATCGGAACAGCCTTTAGCAAAGAATCCTCACGGCATTGACGTCAGACGCGTATACGAAAATGAACATGCCCTTGCAAGCCATCTTACACTTAAGCCCGGTGAGAAACTCATCCGCCATATAACCAGGGTTGATGTGTTTTTCTATGTGCTTGAAGGAACGGGGATTGTTGAAGTTGGAAATGAAGAGCTTGAAGTTTCCAGGGACACAGTTATAGACAGCCCTAAGGATATTCCCCACTGCTGGTACAACAGGAGTAACGCAGATCTCAGGATACTGGTTGTTAAAGTACCCCGTCCCACGACAGGAACAAAGCTGCTTTAAGCTGCCCCTGTTTACATAGTATCCGGGATTTCAAGCACCAGAACTCTGGGCCAGGTAATGGGATCCGGTATCCATGCAACAGCTCCGTTTTCAGTTATCCGTACAGCCATATAATCGATGTCCGGATCATCTAATTCCAGGGATGCAGTAAAAAGAAGCTGCCCTTCAAAATCGTAGATATTCCAATAAGGGTAGCGGTAGGCACCCAGACGAACCCACAGCCTGTCTTCACTGTCTACACCGAGGTCAGTAACCGCTCTGCGGTAGAGAACGGGATCGAAGGATAGTTCGATACCTGACATTCTTCCTCCATGACTACCTCTTCGAACGGAGAATTCCTCAAACTCCGCCTCCTCCTGAGCAAGCTCCTCCGGAGTTTTTTCCTCCTTATCAATGCTCTCATTAATTGAAAGGAATACCTCTCCATCATGACTGTATCCTGTGATCCTTATCACGTCCGTTTCCGGTTCCGCGATGAATACATGCCCGGAATTATCTGACGTAAAAACAGGGTCTTTCTCCGCACCCAGCGGACCTAAACGTGAAGGATCAAAAGTACGCATCTCTTCGGCGTATACAGTGACCAATTCCGATGAATTTTCCATTCTGCCTATGGAATAACCCGTCAGGCCCTCTTCACGGTCAAAAGCTGGAAGCATCCCCACAAAAGCAGTATCTCCCGCTGTGCGAACTGTGAATGGAGGCCTTGGAAAGAATCCGACAATATTTTCTTTCCAGTTCAGGGAATCATCGAAAACACAGATTGCGCCGCCTGCCATATCAGTAACAACGAAATCGTTGTTTCCAAGAACAGCCATGCCCCGCGGCATCTGGAATTCTCCCGGTCCGGTGCCCTGTCTGCCGGCGGATCCGATGAAGTCGCCGACGGATGAAAATTTCCTTACGTTCATGGTTGAGATATCAAGGATCAGAACATCCCCGTCTTCATTTAGAAGCGCTTCAACGATCTGACCGAATACGTAATTTGTGTCACCCAGTTCAATACCTATCTCATAACCTGTAACAAGCTCCAGATGCGCGGGGCCGGTTGAAGTACTTTCTTCTGCCGCGCTGGTATTCGCGTCGGGGCCGCTGCAACCGAGTAAAACCATGCCGGTGATGAGAATCGATCCTGCTGATACGTAAACCTTGCTTTTCATGTAAAACCTTCCTGCAAGCAGGTATGTTTTGATTCAGACAATAATACATATTCTATTAATAATTCTTAAGGATTGCGATACTGTTGACAGATTGTAACAATCTGTAACAGGTTCTGATTTTAAAGATTTTGAAAAATTCATATATTAGGGATATTAGTACCCAATTCTCAATAATCTAAAGGCAGGTTTCCGATGACAGAATCGATGGAAGTGAAGAAAAAGATTTCGAGCAACATATCGAGAATAGCTTCTGAAGGTGCCGGTTACGTTGATGCAAGGTACTACCTTGACGACAGTTCTGAAACACTCTTGCTTTACGATGGTGACCTTGAGGCTAACGATACGACAGTAGAGAGCGGAATCGGAGTGAGGGTTCTATGGGAAGGCGCGTGGGGCTTTGCCGCCACCAGCGACCCTTCTTGTCTGGACGCATGTTTCGAGAAGGCGGCTATGAACGCCAGAACGGCATCCAGACTTGTAAAAGTCCCCCTTTCAATGGGTGCAGGTGAGGCAGTGAAGGGCAGTTATGCGACCCCTGTCGAGGTTGATCCTTTCTCTGTGAGCCTTCAGGATAAACTCACGTTTCTTACCAGGCTGGATAATGACCTGAAGGAGGACTTTATCCTCAAGAGAATGGTCTATGTCAATTTTCAGAGAAAGAAGGTTCACTTTCAGAACAGCGAAGGTTCAGAGATAAACAAGGACCTTGTCAATGTTTTCGGCATGATCATGGCAATGGCTCTCGATTCTGATGGTGAGATGCAGAGGCGCAGTATGAGCCTGTATTCAACGGGAGACGGTACTGCCGGCTGGGAAATGGTTACTAATCCGGAACTGTTCTCCGGGCACGCAGCCAGAGTCAGGTCGGAACTGGCGGAACTTATCAAGGCTGAACCCCTTGAATATGGAAAAAGATCCGTGATACTTCTCCCCGGTCAGGGCCATCTACAGGTACATGAAACAATCGGACACCCCCTTGAACTTGACAGAATTCTCGGTTACGAGCTTTCTTATGCAGGGGGATCCTTTGTTGATCTTGATTCATTCGGGAAACTCAGGTATGGAAGTGATAAGCTGTCTGTGAGCTCGTATGGAAGCATAGCGAATTCCCCTGGTTCATTCGGATTTGATGATGATGGAACTCCTGAACGTGCTTATCGCCTTATTGACAGAGGGATTCTGGTCAACGCCCTTACATCAAGAGCCATGGTAAATGAGGCGAATGAAAAAGCTGGAAGGGAAGTCTTCCAGCAGAGTGGAGGAGCCGCGAGAGCAACATCGTTCTACAAAGCACCAATAGACAGAATGACCAATATAAACATTCTTCCGGGCAATGACGGTACCGAGGATGACATAATAGCATCAACCGAGGATGGTATCGTAGTGGATAACCCCGTCTCATGGTCAATCGGTTCCAACAGGGAACATTTCCACTTCGGTTGCGAAATTGCCTGGGAAGTAAAGAACGGAGAGAAGACCAGGGTTCTCAGAAACCCCACATACCAGGGGCATACTCTGGAATTCTACGGATCCCTTTCTGCAGTGGGCGATGAATCCACCTGGAAAGTGGAACTGGTAAACAACTGTGGAAAAGGTGAGCCGAACCAGGTTATGCAGATCGGTCACGGTGTCCCTGTAGTTAAATTCGATGATGTGATTACCGGAGAAAGGAAGTAGAAAATGCTGGACGCAAACATCAGGAAGATTCTGATGCAGGTAAGGGATAAAGCCGCCGATGAGGGCATCCAGGCAACACTTAAACTGCATCATGAGAAAAGTCATCTCATGCGGATTGGCAACAATTCGGTATCACTGAACACTTCCGAAAATCTTGTAAGGCTGGACATAGAAGTAACCGACGGCAGAAAACAGGGAAGCCAGACATACCTTGGGGCAATCAATGACGCGGATACGGTACAGGGCATCTTTGATGCAGCCAGGGAAAAGGCAAGGATGGCTTCACCCAAAACATACGATCCCATTCCCGATAAGGTGGAGGTCACCATAAATGAGGACAGTCAGTTCGATCATGAGCTTGCTGATATTGATCCCGGCATAAAGGCTGAGGCTTACAGGGAAATTATCGAGAGACTGGGAGAGAAGTACAATTACTCGGGATCATGGTCCAGCGGGTCTATGGAGGTGTATATTCTTACCACGGCCAACAGGAACGAAGTCTGCCACAGAGGTACCGACCAGCTATTCACCGTTGTGCTGAAGCATACTCAGGCCAAATGGGAGCTTACACATAATCAGACCGGATGGAGAGCCTCGGATTTTTCCGTCGAGAAGACAATCAATGCTCTCAGTGAGCTGATATCCGTATACGAAGAAAATGACGGTTTCAAGGTTGAACCTGGAGAATACACTGTGATTTTCGGAGCAAGTGCCTTATCAGAGATAATTGCTATGGCTATGTATACCGGTCTCTCGGGAAGAGGCTGGGAGGAAAAACAGAGCTGGACTGCGAAGTTCAAACCCGGAGATAAAATCCTTGGAGAGAATATTTCCGTTGTTGATGACCCCACAAACCCGAAAACTTTCATGTTCGGATTCGACATGTGCGGCCGCAAACGGGATATCTTCCCGCTGATTGCAGATGGAGAATTTATGAATCTGATGTACGATTCAGCTACCGCCGGCAAGTATGGAAAGAAGCCTACAGGGCACGATACGGAATCGCCAAGTATAGTGATGGATACTGGCTTTGGTCATGCGGATCCTCTTGAAGCAGTCATCGATATGGGCAGAGTACTGTATATTCCAGCGATTCATTACATGAATATCCCCAACCGGAGTAAGGGGATTTTTACCGGCAGTTCCAGATTCAATGCGGTTCTTGTGGAAGACGGGAAAATCGTGTCACCTATCTTCTCATCAAGAGTGACAGACTCTTTCCAGAATGTGCTTGGAAACGTGAAGGTCATCTCATCTGTTGCGGAATCAGTAAATGAATCCAATACTTACGGTAGAAGGGCTCCTGTAGCCATGAGTGTCCCTTCATATATCGTTTCAGAAGGCGTCAAGATCACTGATTCAGCCGATTCATTCTAAGCGTCTCTAATCGGGGCCTGCCAGGCAGGCCCCTGCTTCTGGAAAACTATAAATGATTAATAATGTTAAAAGTATAGATCCGACCCTGATTGTGGGGGGAGGGCCTGCGGGAGCTTCGTGCGCCTGGAAGCTGGCCTCTGCCGGGATTCCATGTATCCTGATTGACAGGGCTGAATTCCCGAGGGACAAAGTATGCGGTGGCGCACTCAGCGCAAGAGCAGCGGATATTCTCATTACCTCCGGCATACTATCTACAAGTGAACTGGAAGAACTGACACTGAAGGAACAGAGGACTTTATCCCTCTGGGACAGGGAAGAACTCCTGAGAACCTACATATCACAGGACAGCCCGGTTCGGATAATATCCAGAAGGCAATTCGACAGCGTACTGCTTGAAAAGGCCAGTGCGGCCGGAGCTTTCATCATTACCGGTGACACCGTGGTCTCGATTGATTCATCATCAGTTACAACCTCATCAGGAGAACAAATTTCCTTTGCAAGTCTCGTTGGAGCAGATGGATGCAACAGCATCGTCAGAGAACTTGTTTCAGACAGAAGGAGCAGGGGAACGGGTCTTGGCCTGGAGTATTTCATCCCATTAACCGAGTTAAACGAAGTACCGGATGGCCTTCAGATTCACTTCGGTCATATCCCATACGGTTACATCTGGGTTTTCCCTGACGGTGAAAAGGTCAATATTGGAGCAGGGGCCGTGGGCAGCCCTGCATCACCATCCGATATAACCGAGGCGCTGAATGGTTTTCTTGAAACAAGGGGCATCTCCTGCGCTGAATACAAGCTGAAGGGAGCCCCGATACCATCCCTCTCTCTGAATAGAAATCTCGGTAGAGGGAATATTTACCTGGCTGGGGATGCCGCGGGTCTGGTGGATCAGGTTTCAGGAGAAGGAATCGGGCATGCTGTAGAGAGCGGATTCCTTGTGGCGGACTGCATTATTGGAGGGGGAGACCGCGGAACCTTTTTGAACAGGAAAGATTGCTGCATAAACATCGTCAGACAGTCGATGTTCTACAGGCATCTCCTCTTCAGTCCACTAGCCCATGGTACAGCCATGATGGGGCTTCGTGACAACGAGGAATTCGCCAGAGGCTATTGGAACATCATCTCCGGCAGAGAATCCTACAACGAAATGTTCAGGCGGCTTTTGACCTGATCAGGGTAATTATCCGTAATTATCAGTTACATTTCTTCCAGGATATAGATTCTTGAATAATCTTCCGGCAAGGAGTCAAAAGCAAGGATGCCGTGTTGATCAATACTGACCTGCCAGTCTTCAAATGATTTGATATCTCCAGGGAAATCGACCCCTGCTGTGAACAGAAATTCTCCATCCATGTTGTAGACACGAAATACAATTTCACTGTAAATACCCATCCTGACCCAAAGACGATCTCTGCTGTCGATCGAAAGTGACATGATTGATGTTTTGTACGGATCGGGTTCCCATTCAACGATGCCTTCAACCCCGTAAGCTGCCATACTCTCGTTCACGCGATCGATCTCATCCTGGATCTCCTCATCTGTTTTTCTGACTTTCTGGAAATCCTCGTCCTCGATATAGAGGAAGGATGTACCATCTGGCATGTAACCTTCTATAATGAAATCCTCCGTGGATAAAGGAGCGCGGAACACTCTGCCGTCAGGTGCTGCAGCGGCCATGAACATGACATTCTTCGAAGAAGCGGCGATATCGGAAGGGTCAAAGGGTGCGAAGGTGGAAAAATACTCCACTGTCGGTTCAACTTCTCCTTCCCATCTCGCCAGGGTAAAGCCCAGGAACATACCCTCTTCGGTCTGATCGAATGCAGTAAGCATTCCGACGATCGCTCCGGAGTCAACTCCGATAATGACTGTAGGAGCTGAGGGGAAGAAACCGGTCAGTTGACCGGAATACTCATAATCAGAATCAAAAAAAGTAACTTTACCTGCCATGACATCGGATACAGCAATGCCGCCATCGGACGTAAATGTGAAGGACGCAGGCATAAGAAACTCACCCGGACCGCTTCCCTCACGACCAACGGTTTGGATATACTCACCCTCAGGGGAGTAGAAGAGAATGCACAGTTTCTGAATATCAAGAATGGCGATATCGCCGCCGGGAGAGTGGAAAGCCAGCATTGGTTTTCCGAAGACGTAATTGCTGTCACCAATATCGACACCTATTGAGTCCGTAACGGTAAGATAAATATCTATTTCGGGAAGAGCGTCAGAGGTTTCCCCGGTATCATTCCGCTGTTCGTCTGCAGGAACTTCTATTTCATTACCGCATGATGCAAACAGGAGAAGCAGAAGTATCATAATCGTAACTATTCAGCCCCATCTATCTAATATCACCATAAC
>JAUWMQ010000010.1 GCA_030613065.1 Candidatus Aegiribacteria sp.
CAAGCGGAACAATGCAGCTCTTACGAGGAACGCCATCTATGAGAAGAGTGCACTGCGAACACTGTCCATTTGCACAGAACATCCCCTGTGCGCTTTCATCCGCATGGTGATGTCCGAATACATGAATCCCCATGGCAAAAAGAGCAGATGATACAGCTTCCCCCTCAACACCCACAGCAGGCTGTCCATTGAAAGTGAATTCGACGTTCCTGATATCAGGTTCTTCCAGAACCGGATGTCTCGTGATTCTTTTTTCGTCGGACAACACTTCTCCTCCGTGCGGTTCACTGTATTTATCTGAAAATCAGAGAATGGCCAATCTATTACTATGAGGTGATGCTTTCAAGTCCTACTTTTCCCCTGTTTTTCTGCTCCAGTCGGCTGCGAATTTCATTCTTCCTGGTTTCCTTGCCTTGACGAATCCCCTGCACCCGGGGTAATTGATGCATCTCCATACAGTAATGTGCGGATACTTATGCAGCTTTGTCAGAGCTCCGCATAATGGGCATGAGGGAATATTATCCCCTGCTTCCCTCTCAATCGCTCTTTCCTCGGCATCCATTTCCCTGTATTCTTTCTTCCTGTCGGAGCCTTTCAGCCATTGACTTATCACCTGCCTGACGATAAACCACAGGAACGCGATGCCCACAAATAGAAGCAGAAGTCTAACAGAGTTCATTTATCCCTCCGAGCAGAAATAGTTGTTTTCATTGGCAGTTAGCAGTTGACAGAAGCTCTTTTCATGCGTAAGTAATATGCTCACTCAGAACTGTATGAATATTAGTACCGTTTTTCAATATGAACAAGTTCGGGATTTAGGAGTATTGACTTGAAGAACTACAATTCAGACAAACTTAGAACAATAGCAGTTATCGGTCATGGTACGGTCGGAAAAACCAGTCTTTGCGATTCGCTTCTTTTTGCAGGCGGAGCCGTAGAACGCCTGGGAAGTGTTGATAGCGGAACAAGCCAATTCGATTACACTGATGAAAGCCGCGAAAGGCAACACAGTCTTTCCTCTTCGATGGGTATAGTTGATTACAACGGATACAAAATCAATATAATCGATACACCCGGGCTGGCCGATTTCCACGGCGCGACAATTGGCAGTGTCATGGTATCCGATGGAGTTCTTCTTGTTATTGACGGATCAGATGGTGTTGAGGTTGGTAGCCTAATGACATGGGACTTCGCCGCCAGGAGCGATAAGCCGTTGATGTTCTGGGTCAACCGGGTTGACCGTAATAGCGCTGATTTTGGAAGAACACTCGAGGATATAAGGAAAAACCTGAGGAAAACCGCTATTCCGGTGACATTTCCCGTTATAGAAAACGATGTCTTATCAGCGATTGTCAATGTGCTTACAGGTGAAGCTGTAAATGCTGAAGGCAAGGAAATACCTGTGCCCGACTCGGCGAAGGACGATACGGAAATGTACAGGATGCAGCTGCTTGAAATAGCTGCGGAGTCTGACGAGAAACTTATGGAATCATTCTTCGAGAATGAAACACTCTCTGAAGAAGAAATGACTGCCGGGCTTAAGAAGGCAGTTGCCACCAGGAATTTCTTCCCCGTATTCAGCGGACTGGCAATTCCTCCAGTTGGTCAGAAGTTCCTCCTGAACTCGATCTCCACATTACTTCCCTCTCCCCTTGAAGGACCTCCCGCAGCCGCAACTGACAGGGATAAAGAAGCAGAGATCACTCCCGATCCCTCGGGTCCTTTCGTTGCCAGGGTGTTTAACAGCAAAGTAGATACCCATATGGGTGAAATAGTCTTCGTACGGGTGATGAGCGGCTGCATTGAGGGAACCACTGACATATCAAACACAACAAGAAACTCCTCTGAACGTTTGGGCAACTATTATTTCATAAGCGGTAGAGAAAGGACTCACGCAGACAGATTGATCACCGGGGACATCGCCGCAATCGCCAAACTGAAGAGTACTACCACAAATGATACTCTCGGTCAGAAGGGGAGCAAGATCATCCTCAAGCCCATTGTCTTTCCCCAACCCGTCTACAGGGTCGCCATCGCCCCGAAAGATAGAAGCAACGAGGACAAGATGGGTTCAGGCCTCTCACTCCTTGCGGCCCAGGACCCCACACTCATCCTCCGGAACGAATCCGAGATCGGACAGACAACTCTTTCGGGAATGGGTGAGCTTCACCTCAAAGTAATGCTCGGCAGGCTGAAGGACTCAACCGGAGTGGAAACGGAAACCTTCAAACCGAAAATTGCCTATCACGAAACGATTACCAGGAAGGCTGAAGGTTCCTATAAGCATAAGAAACAGACCGGTGGACGCGGCCAGTATGGCCATGTATTCATAAGACTCGAACCCCTGCCAAGGGGAGCCGGATTTGAATTCAAAAGCAAAGTAGTCGGAGGCAACGTTCCCACCAATTTCATTCAGGCTGTGGAAAAGGGAGTAATTGAGGCAATGAAGAACGGACCCATTTCGGGCTGTAAGGTCGTGGATTTGCAGGCCGTTGTGTTCGATGGCTCCTATCATCCTGTGGATTCCTCGGATATGGCTTTCAAACTGGCGTCCAGAAAGTGCTTCAGGAATGTCATGCTGGATGCCGGACCCAGCCTTCTTGAGCCGGTCGTAATCATGGAAGTCACTGTCCCCGAAGAATTCATGGGGGATGTTATGGGCGATCTGACTTCAAGGCGTGGTCGTATACAGGGAATTGAAGCAGAGGGTGCCTTCCAGGTTATAAAAGCCAGTGTTCCCGAAGCAGAACTTTTCCAGTACACAAGTACACTGAAATCACTGACCCAGGCAAGGGGAAGTTTCTCTCAGAGCTTCGAAGGTTACCAGCCGGTTCCAAGGGATATCCAGGAGAAGATCATGGCTGAGGTCACCGAAGAGGAAGAATAGAATGATATCTAAATACAGATCTGCCGCGGCAGCTGTTCTCGCATCTCTATTCCTTCTGTCAAGCCCGGTTATGGCAAATGGCAGCAGTGGAGAAACTACTGAGGATGGCGATTCCAATGCAATGACTTACATCACCATAGGCCTTATTGTAGTGGTGGGCGGCCTCTTCTTTCTTGATGTGTTAGCGGGTTCGGATGAAGAAACTATCCCTGCTCACCCGGAATCAGATCAGATCATTGTAACTGGTATCAACTGGGATGCGGCTTTCCCTGAGAATACTGCGCTGATCACGATTGCGGTCTCCGTTTTCCCGGGAGAGAACGGATCCGAAACTGCGATGCAGTTCATAAACGTGCTGAAGGAACTCGCTGGTGATAATGTTGCTGTATACAATGAGCCGTTGGACCTTGGAACGGGCTCCGCGGTCAACAGCGCGACATTAGCCTATGAGTTCTTCGGGGTGGATTATCTTGTATTCCAGGTGGAAGATTCGGAAACCCTTCAGTACGCGCTGGCTTCCCCGGATTCAATACTCTGGACTTCAACGGATCAGTCTGATAATAGTATTATTGTAGTCGCGGAAGAAATTCTGCAGTCGGGTGTTTTTTAGGGAACAGACCCGGAACCATCTGAAGCATGAAGTGTTACAATTCTGTAGGGATGTCTTTACAGTGACTGACGTATTATTAATAATTATTTACTAATATAGTTCGTTGAAGGGATAAGCGTTATGAAATGTCTGGTTTTTGCTGCTCTGCTTGCAGTGGCTTTCCCCGTCTCTTCGGGTGAAATGACCGTTCCGATACCTGTAGATGCTTCCGCGATCAATTTCGAGGAAGCCGGTATCTACACAAGAATAACCGGTACCAACATGGGACTTATGGGAGCCGAGGGTGAACCGAGCCTTCCAGAATTCACCGCCAGGATAGCCCTTCCCACCGGATGCGCCGCAAACGGTATTGAAGTGGTGGATGCGGTATACACAGATATTCGAGGCCGCTTTACAATAATGCCAGCTGCTGCCCCCGTACCATTTTCAGTCGAGCAGGAAATCTATCCTGTTGAACCGAACCCGGATATTTACGGTTCAAGCACTCCGTATCCTCGACGTCCGTTCAGTTTCGAAGGTTCCAGTGTTATTATGGGAATCCCGGTTGCCTACGTTAAAGTATTCCCGGTAAGATGGAATCCCGCCAGCAGAACTGTTGAAGTCCTGACAAACCTTACTCTGAACGTTACATACGAAAACAGCCCTGAAGCATCAACAGTTTCCAGAAGAAGTATCCAGAGTGAGCTGCGCTCTCAGGAGATAGTCAGGAATTCAGTAGTAAACCCTGATGCCGTTTCATCCTCGGGCGCCACAATAGTTGACTCGAAGGACCTCACCTACGGTGAATACGTAATCATCACCCCCCCGGATTACGTAAGCTACGCCCAGGACCTTGCCGACTGGAAAACCTCAAAGGGTGTTCCCACAAACGTATACACGACTACTTTGATTCAGGGCTGGTACACCTGCTACGACCTTCAGCAGGAAATCCGAGCATTTCTCACGGACTGCCGAAACGAGGGTGTGGAGTACATTCTGATCTATGGAGACGATAACAGGATAGCCGGAAGAGACGTTGAAATCACTACCAATGGTGAAACCGAGTACCCTCCCGTTGACCTTTACTGGGCGGACAACAACGACACCACTCCCGGTATTGACAGATGGGACAGCAACGATAACCTTATCTGGGGTGAATACGAGATCGATAACGTTGATTACCATCCGGACCTCTGGGTTGGAAGGGCAAGTGTTAATACAACCGGCGAGTGCACGATTTTCAATCAGAAAGTCTATACATACGAACGCATTTCAGCAACCGATTACTTCGAGTACTCCGAAATTGAAGAAAGAATCGGATACACCACCGAACTTCTCTGGGGAGACCCTTACTGGTGTTACGGTTCCGCAGGAGCTGAATTAATCTCCAACTACGTTCCATCAGCATGGGAAGAGGAGAAGTGCTACGACTCCAACGGCAATAACAGTGTAACAATCACCCGGAACATGATCAACGATGGACCGCATCATATCTACCATGCAAGCCATGGTGCGGAGACACTCTTTTCCCTTCCGGGAGGCACTTATACAACAACAGATTTCATGAACCAGACTAACATATCCGGTGGGGGTCTTCCGGCAATCTGGAACTCAATATCATGCCTTATAGGGTACCTTGATTATAGCGTCGACTGCATGGGTGACGCCTGGCTAAACTCTCCCAACGGCGGAGGATTCGGAGCATTCAACGCCAGGTACGGATGGGGAATTCCAAGCAATCCCGGTTATGGTCCAAGTGAGATTCTCTCAAGGTACTTCTACGATGTAATGTGGAATCATGACCTTTACAACCTCGGAGTGGCTCACCTCATGGGCAGTGATGAGATGTGCCCACCTGCTGATGAGTGCGACGACTGGTGCGTGAAAGAATACAACCTCTTCGGCGATCCTGAACTGCCCATGTGGTTCCTGGATGCTCCGGACCTTTCCGCTTCCCATCCCGGCAGTATCTCTGAAGCAACAACTTTCAATGTAACAGTAACATCCGGCGGTTCCCCGGTAAGCGGTGCCAGGGTATGCATTCAGAAGGGTAACTGGCAGACTGGTGACATTTACATGGTTCATACAACGAACAGCAGTGGAATAGCTACTTTTTATGTCAATCCATCTTCCACCGGCACTATATCCGTTGTAGCCTGGGCAAGGGATCACATATCCTACCAGGGAACCATCAGTGTTACCGGGACAGGCTTTGAGGGGGGAGACATTCAGAATTACATCAACGGTGTGAATGCCATATATCCCAGCCCCGCCATGAGCAGCGCTACAATACCCTTCAGCCTTGCTTCCTCGGGTGCCGTAAGGGTTGATGTCTACGATGTAGCAGGCAGAAGTGTTTCAACTCTGGCAGCCGAAGAGATGGCAGCGGGGCAGCACAGCCTTGTCTGGGAACTTAAAGACTCCAGTGGAGAAGTTGTCCCATCGGGCGTTTACCAAGTAAGGATTTCCAGTACTGACTGGTCTGGTACGACAAGTCTGGTGGTAGTTAAATAGAATCCAATCTCATATTTCTTTCTATTTGCCAGGGACATACAGGAGTGTATATTGAAAATGAATATGCAGATCATGTTAAAAGCGAAATAATTCACCTGAAGTCTTTCCTATTTGTATTCGCCGGTTTTTCAAATCTGTACAAACACTAATAGTACAAGGTTGAATTGTTTTCTAAAACTCACTGAAGGGATGAAAGTATGAAATATATCATTTCTGTTATTTTGCTTACGGCGGCTTTTGCCGGCTCTGCAGGTGAAATGACCGTTCCGATACCTATGGATGCTTCCGCGATCAATATCGAGGAAGCCGGTATCTACACAAGAATAACCGGTACCAACATGGGACTTATGGGAGCCGAGGGTGAACCGAGCCTTCCCGAGTTCACCGCCAGGATAGCCCTCCCCACAGGATGCGCCGCAACCGGTATTGAGGTAATGGATGCGGTGTATACACCTGTTCGCGGATATTTCACCGTAATGCCCGCAGCAGCACCCGTTCCGTTTTCGGTTGAGCAGGAAATTTATCCTGTTGAACCAAACCCGGAAATATACGGTTCAAGCACTGCGTATCCTCGACGTCCGTTCAGTTTTGAAGGTTCCAGTGTTATTATGGGAATCCCGGTTGCCTATGTTAAAGTATTCCCGGTAAGATGGAATCCTGCCAGCAGAACTGTTGAAATCCTGACAAACCTTACTCTGAACGTTACATACGAAAACAGCCCTGAAGCATCCACAGTTTTCAGAAGAAGTATTCAGAGTGAGTTGCGTTCTCAGGAGATAGTCAGAAATTCCGTAGTGAACCCGGATGCCGTTTCATCTTCGGGTGCCGCTATGGTTGATTCGAAGGCTCTCACTTATGGTGAATACGTAATCATCACCTATCCTGCTTATGAAAGCTACGCTCAGGATCTTGCCGATTGGAAAACCTCAAAGGGTGTTCCCACAAACGTATACACAACTGACTGGATTGATAGCCAGTACACCTGCTACGACCTGCCACAGGAAATCCGTGCATTCCTTACAGACTGCCGTGATGAAGGTGTGGAATACGTACTTATCTACGGCGATGATGACAGAATAGCTGGAAGAGACGCCAGAATCCACTACTCCTCCTATACGGAGTTCCCCCCTGTTGACCTTTATTTTGCTGACATCAACGACACCGCTCCAGGTGCCGACCTCTGGAACTCCAACGGCAACAGCATCTGGGGTGAATACGGAATCGATAACGTTGATTACCACCCGGACCTCTGGGTTGGAAGAGCAAGTGTAAACTCAACCGGTGAGTGCACGATCTTCAATAATAAGGTCTATACTTACGAACGCGTTTCAGTTACCGACTATTTTGACACGGCTCCCATCGAATTGAGAATCGGTTACACCACAGAACTTCTCTGGCCAGGATGCTACGGTTCGGCTGGTGCGGAATTGATCACCAATTACGTACCTTCAGCCTGGGAAGAGGCAAAATGTTACAACTCCACCAGTAATAACAGTGTAACGATCACTAATAATATGATCAATGACGGCCCTCACCACCTTTACCATGCAAGCCACGGCTCCCAGACATCCTTCTCTCTTCCCGGGGGCAGTTATACAACAACACACTTCATGAGCCAGACTAACATATCCGGTGGGGGTCTTCCTGCGATATGGAACTCTATTTCATGCCTCATCGGTCAACTTGACGGATACGAGTGCATGGGCGACGCATGGCTTGCCTCTCCCAACGGCGGAGGATTCGGAGCATTCAACGCCAGGTACGGATGGGGAAATCCAAGCAATCCCGGTTATGGTGTAAGTGAGATACTCTCAAGGTACTTCTACGATGTAATGTGGAACGATGACCTTTACAACCTTGGAGTTGCTCATGCTATGGGTAGTGACGAGATGTCCCCCCCGAGTGACGAGGTTAAGGACTGGTGCGTTAAAGAGTACAACCTCTTTGGCGACCCTGAACTGCCAATGTGGTTTGTTGAAGCCCTTGACCTTAGCGCATCACATCCCGCCAGCATAGCTCCTGTTGCAACGAACGTAACCGTAATTGTTACTGATCCCAGCGATGCCCCGGTAAACGGAGCAAGGGTATGCCTTCAAAAGGGCGACTGGCAGACCGGTGAGGTTTACGAAGTCGGAACAACCAACGCCAGTGGTTCTGTAACGCTAAGCGTTACTCCTACCACAACAGGAACTATCTCCGTGGTAGCCTGGGCAAGGGATCATGTCTCCTACCAGGGCAGCATCAATGTAACAGGTGTTGGAGTTGAGCATGGTGACACAGGTCCCATATACCTAAACAGCGCAAGCGCTGTCTATCCCAGCCCTGCTATGAGCATCGCTACAATTCCTTTCAGCCTTGCTTCCGCAGGCGCTGCAAGGGTTGATGTCTACGATGTAACAGGCAGAATCGTTTCAACTCTGGCAGCCGAAGAGATGGCAGCGGGCCAGCACAGCCTTGTCTGGAATCTTGAGGGCGCAAACGGCATGGTAATTCCTTCAGGCGTATACCACATCAGAATTTCCACCGCCGACTGGACAGGGATAACCAGCTTTGTTGTGAACAGATAGAATTCGCGCATAAGCGGATAGAAAAGGGCGGGGTTCCCCCCGCCTTTTTCTTTGTTGCAGAATATGTGATACTTACCCATCTTCCTCCGATGAAAAAGGCAGGGCGTGCCCTGTTTCTATCTGTAGCGGCCTTCGGGCTGGCAACAATTGTATTCGGTCTTTCAAGGAGTTTCTGGCTCTCCTGGATCATGCTCTTCCTGACGCGATTCTTCGACAACATCAGTATTGTTGTGCGCCATACGCTGGTTCAGCTCCGGACACCCAACAGAATGAGGAAGGTCGATTCCCTGGCAAGTTCGAAAGACCCCTGAACGCCTGATGCAACAGTATGAATCCATGATCCAGGAACTGCTTTGTTTTTGCTTTCCCGGAAACCGTGAGGAATATCCTGATTTGGAAATTTCTCGCAATTCGTATAATATGAACATCAGGATGTGTCCGGTGGGGGATTCAATCTCCTGCAAATATTTGTTTTTGATTCCTGAAGGGAGAAATAATGCTTCATGGATATAAAGCACTCCTTACTGCTCTGTCCATTTTGCTGTTGTACGGTACCGCGGGGTCAACCCCTCCACTCGGAGATTTCATCTATCCGGATACTGAGTTTATTTCATCAATTATTCAACTGGATGATGACCGTCTGATATCCGCACTTTATCAAGCTTTCGATAGTCTGACCGCACTTGGCGGTGAAAGCATTCTTGTGTGCAGCTTCCACAGGATTGAAGCGCCCCTTGGAGGTTATCTTTTCGACGGCCTGTTCAACCTGGAAATAGAAGGTCTGAATTACACAACATTCCGGATTGGGATCGAGGACGGTGAATCCAATCATTTCTTCACATTCATAGCCCGGGGGATGGACAGTGACAGTAATATTATCTGGTATCCTGCACCCGGACCGGATTACGTACCGGAAAATAACCAGGTAACACCTGATGACTTTCTGACCTATGAATTTCTTATTGACAGAGATGAATTTGAAAACCTTGAGAATGAATTTCTTAGCCCGGAAACTGTAGACCAGGGAGAATGCCATGCAGAACAGATATAAGTTGATCACAGTGTTTGCCGTTCTGGTTTCAATTGTAACGGTAATTTCAGGATGCGGTACAGATGCTGAATCTGAGACCCCTGCTGATGTAACAGACTCAGCTATCGTGGATACACTCATAATTGCGATCACCGATACAATAGGGGTTGATATGGGCGACAGCTGTTACGTTTTCGGTATGCTGATGGAAGTCGCTCACGGCGCGGGTGGAGATATAATCGCGCTGGATATGAACAAATCATGTCTGTCGGTCTACTCCCTCGAGGGTGAATTCATCGGTTCAATCGGCTCACCTGGTCCTGGACCCGGGGAGTTCCTGATACCCGTTGATTTTGCTGTAATGGCCGGTGGAGGAATCGCGGTTAGCGATGCAGTGGCTCGGAACATTTCCTTCTTCGATGCAGAGGGTACATTCCAGGGAATTCTTGATGGTTTCTTTCCCACCCCGCCCATGTCCATTGAAGGCTGCCCTGATGGAGGATTTATCGGGCAGAGCATGTCAATGGTGATGACCGGAGAGACTATGGATGCATCATTAAGGCTGTGTAAGTACACCGACAGCACCGAAGCCGATGTAACGTACTTCTCAGAACCGATGGAAATGGATTTTTCGGGCGGTGGGCAAGCCAGTCTTCAAAGGGGTCCGGAGTTCGATTTCGCGGTAGGCCCGGAAGGAAGTGTTTTCGTAGCTGAATTATCCGATACGCTCTTTTCAGTAAGCGGCTTCTCCCCGGATGGTGAGCAGTTCCTGACCCTCCGGGAAGAGAGGGAGAGAACTCCTCTTACCCAGGAGGAAATCGATGCGGGATCGCTCTCCCTGTCCATCATGATAATTAATGGAGAGGCTTCAGCCGGTACGGACAGAGTTGAAAACACATACCCCTGGAGGAACGTGATAGCCTCAATCGGTGTAGACTCCGAGAAGAGGATCTGGGTTGAGATGGCATGTACAGATACACCGGTATTCAGAGTGTACGATTATTCGGGTGATCTTCTCTTTGTTGCTGTGACTGACGTTGAGTTCACTGCTGTTACGCGGCCAGCGTTCAGAATAGACTCAGGCGGGATACTGGCCTGGGATAGAGACCCCATGGATTATCCGAAAATCTACAATTTCCAGCTTATGGAGAACTGAATGACCGTTATGATGGTGCTTCTTTCGCTGTCGGTATCAGGTAGCCAGTTGGCAACTCCGGGTGAAATAGATCCTATGGATCCCTCTGCGGGTGATTTTCTGGATCTTGATCTTTCGGAATACTACCGGATAGCGGAGGATGCATACAGAGACGGTAATTACAACCTGGCTATCAGGTATTACCTTGCATCCCTCACAAGAGACATAGATAACGAAGTTGCAATTTACAATGTTGCATGCTGTTACGCCCTTATGGGTGAAGTGGAGCTTGCTTCCCTTTACCTCCAGAGAGCGGTGATCGCCGGGTATCGCGACATCGGCTTCATGCGCGGGGATGAAGATTTTGACGGCATCCGGGATGATCCACTTTTTGTCGGCACTATGCAGCATATCTCAGCGGCGCTGGGTGAATCACCTGAATATACTGGTGACCAGTACCTGTTCTATGCAGAGGCAGCCTTCCGCTGTCTGCTTCGTTTCCCTGAGGAATACGACCCATCGCGGGAATACCCTCTTGTTGTGGGCTTGCACGGTTACGGTGATTCTCCGGAAAATTTCATAAGGCTCTGGGAGTACTTTATTGAACCGGATTTCATCTATGCCTGTCCCAGGGGGCCCTACCCCTACGTGGAGAACAACGTCAGCCGCTACTCCTGGTTCATGCAGTACGAATCAGGATATGATATGCAGGAACTTGATCTGGTTTCCGCCGAGTATGTGATCTCACTGGTTGATGACCTTAAGGAAAGGTATCTGATATCCGATGTTTTCCTCTTCGGCTTCTCCCAGGGATGCGCAATGACCTGGATGACAGGCCTTACTCATCCGGAGGAATTCACCGGACTGATAGGATTTGGCGGAAGGCTGGATACTACATTTGTCGGTGCTTCCAACTGGGGTGATGTCGCCGGACTTAACGCTTTCGTCGCCAACGGTACACTGGATCAATCTGTTAGTATTGAGGAAGGAATGGCGGCGGTTGAAATCCTTGATAATCTGGGTATTGAAACAGTTTTCAGTTCCTGGGAAGGGATGCATGTGGTTAACAGGCCGGTACTCCTTCAGGCTCAGGAATGGATGGAAACTCTGCGCTGATAAGCTTGGGGTCGGGTCTCGAATCTTAGCGTTATCGGGGTCGGGCGTCGAATCTTAGCGTTTTTGTTTGGTACAGCACTAGCGAATGCTAAGATTCGAGGCCTGACCCCTTGCGCTTATAATGCTAAGATTTGAGACCCGACCCCATTTGCTAACTGGGTATTATGCAAAGAAAATCCAGGTGCTCACTTCCGGTGTTCGAGAAGTTGTGCTCTTCATCCGGCAGCACGAGAACCACGGTTCCTGCACTGAGTTCATAATCTGTCTCGCCAGATCTTACCCGTCCGGTCCCCGAAAGAACGTAAACTTCATGCTCCCAGGGATGTGTGTGGTATGGGGTGTGCCCGCCTGGTTCAATGGTAAACCGTCTCATAATGAAATTGGGAGCGCCATCGGCTTCAGAAATAAGGACTCTTATTTTAACGTTCTTAGCGTTTTCAATTTTTACAACTTCGGCTGCAATACTGATGTCTTTACGTACTATCATTGTTTTTCCTCCGGTTCATGGCAGGTTCGACCTGCGCTGTCTGCTGGTTACGCTATTTGGAAGAAAGAGTAACTTCGAATTCCGGCAGTCCCTTTGCAATATGCTTCTTTACGGTACACTGCTCCGCTGAGCGTATCAGCGCTTTGTGATACTTTTCAGGGAAAGTCGCTGGTACCCTGATATCGATTTTCAGCTTTTGAAACAGATTAGTTTCGGGATCTCTCTCGGCAGTCTGATACAGCCTGATCTCTTCAGTAGGGAGATTGTGATACTGGCAGAAGGAAAGGACGTAAATACCCGCGCAAGTCCCGAGAGAAGCGAAAAACAGGTCAAAGGGTTCCGGTGCGGACCCCTCTCCACCGCCTTGAGCAGACTGATCGGTTCTGATAGTGAAATTCTCGTAAAGGGCATCTACTCTTTTCCCACCCGGAAACAGTATTTCCATATTCATTGTGTCAGTGCTCCCTGCTCGTTTTCAGGATTTCTTGCCGGTCATCTCAGTGATTTTCAATTTCAGAATCAGCACATTATCATTCTGTCGCTCCTTGAACTTCATGATGAAACCTCCTTTACCCTGCCCACCAGGCCGCTTTCCAGCCTTACTTTAATACCATGGGGATGCCTGGGAGATTTTGTCAGGATATCCTTTACGATTCCCTCGGTGAGTTCACCGGAACGCTGGTTAACCTTTGTTACGATTGCAACTTTCATGCCTGCTTTGATATCAGCTCTCACGGGAAACATCAGTAAACCGAACCTTTCCAAAGTGCAGCCACATGGAATACCTAGAAAAGGGACCTTATTACGAGGAGAACACCAATAATAATAAGGGGTACACCAACAATGACTCCGATAACGGTCAAGCAGAGCAATGCTCCAAGTAAAATGAACACGAAACCGATAATCCCGGCCACAAGCCTTCCTGTAAGCCCGAGTATCCCCGTGATCAGCTTCCATAGGGCGGCAAATGGCTGAAGCGCAGGCGAGGTCATAGTATGATGTTGACCAGTTTGCCGGGCACTACGATCACCCTGACGGGTTCGGTATCTCCCAGCAATTCTACAATCCTGTCCAGTGCCAGAGCTCTTTTCTCAATCTCATCTGCACCGGTATCGGAGGGAACCCTCATCCGTGCACGTATTTTCCCTTTTATCTGAACGACTATTTCAACTGAATCCAGAACAAGGTCATCTTCATTCCAGCTGGGCCACTCCTGAAAAACAATTGTCTCTCCGGGGAAGTTCATGCGCTCCCAGAGCTCATCGGAGATGAACGGCGTCATTGGCGACATCAGTACAAGCAGCTTTCGGATTGAATCCCTCCAGAGATTGCTGGCGGCTCCTGCTCTTTCTCTATTGACTGAAAGGAAATTAACGTACTCCATCAGCGCGGCCACCGCCGTGTTGAAAGCAAAGGAATTCACATCTTCCGTGACCTTCTTCACAGTTCTGGCCGTATTGTAGCGTAGTTCGGCACTGAAATCCTCATCCATCTCCAGGGGCTCCGGCTCAGCCGTTTCATGAACAACTGACCAGACCCTCTTCAGGAACCTGTAAGTGCCGGCTATCCCATCCTCATTCCATTCCAGTTCAGCTTCGAAAGGTCCCATGAAAAGAATATAGAGCCTCAGGGCATCGGCGCCGTACTTCGCAACCATCTCATCAGGAGTAACAATGTTTCCCTTTGACTTGGACATTTTCTGTCCATCGTTTCCGAGTATCATTCCCTGATTCTTCAGAATAGTAAACGGTTCTGTAAAATCCAGCATTCCTTCATCGTACATAACTTTTGTCCAGAACCTGGCATAGATCAGGTGCATTACCGCATGCTCAGCGCCGCCTACGTAAAGATCGACGGGAAGCCAGTACCTTACGGCTTCAGGGTCGAAGGGCCTGTCGGATTCATGGGGGGATGCAAACCTGAGGAAGTACCATGATGAACAGACAAAACCGGCCATCGTATCGGTGTCCCTTCTGGCAGTACCTCCGCATTCAGGACAGATGGTATTCACCCACTCTTCTGCCCTTGCCAGAGGTGATCGTCCCGAATCATCAGGCTCGAAGTTATCCATTTCTGGAAGAATTACCGGAAGGTTTCTATCGGGTACGGCACCGCATTTATCGCAATGGATTATCGGAATCGGGGCTCCCCAGTACCGCTGCCTTGAAATAAGCCAGTCTCTAATTCTGTAGCGGACATCCGGTTTTCCGATTCCATTCTCCACGGCGTATTCAGCCATCGTTTTTCTGGCTTCATCGGAATCAAGACCTGTAAAGGATCCGCTGCTTAAAAGTTGTCCGTCTGCGACAGTGGCAGCTTCCTCAACTCCAAGAGGTATACCTCCGGGAGCTATAACCTCAACAATGGGTATACCGAATTTCAATGCGAAGGCATGATCCCTTTCATCATGAGCAGGTACCGCCATTATTGCAGCGGTTCCATAACCAGCCAGCACATAATCAGCAACGTATACCGGAACTTTTTCCCCATTGAATGGATTCACAGCGAAACAGCCGGTAAATACCCCGGTCTTCTCCTTCTCTGCTGCCGCAGTTCTCTCAAGGTCGCTTTTTGACCTGGCTTCGTCTACATAATTCATGACTTCATCATGCTTCCCGGAAGTAACCAGTTTCTCGATATCGGGGTATTCAGGCGCAAGAACGCAGAAAGTTGCTCCGAAGATAGTATCAAGCCTGGTGGTATATACCGGAAGGTCTAACTCAAAGCCTGTTTCAGGATTAACTGTCCTGAAGATTACTTCTGCCCCCTCGGATCTTCCTATCCAGTTTCTCTGCATGGTCTTGATTCCCTCGGGCCAGTCGAGAGCTTCAAGATCCTGAAGAAGTCTATCCGCGTACTCGGTGATCCTGAAGAACCACTGCTTCAGTTTCTTTCTTGTAACCTCACTCCCGCAGCGCCAGCAGATACCACCTGCAGCTTCTTCATTTGAAAGGACTATCCTGCATTCGGGACACCACATCTGATCATTCTCAGTCTGATATGCCAACCCCCTGTCAAAAAGAAGATTGAAAAAATACTGGGTCCACCTGAAGTAATCCGGATCGCTTGAATTGATCTCCCTTTCCCAGTCGTAACTGGCTTCTACCAGCTTCATCTGCCTGCGGTAGGTATCCGAGTTGATTCTGGTCACTTCAGCGGGATGTGTACCTGTTTTTATAGCGTACTCTTCCGCCGGTTGACCAAAGGCGTCCCAGCCCATGGGATGCAGTACGTTGAACCCATCCATTCTCTTTTTCCGGCATATGACATCGGTGGGTATGTAATTCTTGCAGTGACCGACAGACAATCCTGCTCCTGAGGGATAGGGAAAATAATCAAGGCAGTAGAAGGGCTTCCTGTCAGGGTCGGTACCGGTTCTGTAAAGCCCCATCTTCTCCCAGACAGGCTTCCATTTCTCTTCCAGTTTTCTGAAATCGTAGGGATCCAAGTTTTCCTCCAGACAATATCGACCAACTTATACGAACGGGTAGTATGACCAGAAAAACGACCCGGGTAAAGTAGAGGATTACCTTGTTTCATGATGCATCGCACTATGAGTGCGTTATACCGATAGAATTGGCGGTTTAACTTAATTAACGTTAATCCATACAGGGAAAAAGTATGTATAGTGAGCCGCTATCTTCGCCTTTGCGGAGCGCACCCCCTGTGAGCTGCAGTATCAGGCAGAGCAGGGAAATCTCCGAGGAAGGGGGAATACCTCCCGAATAGTCTTCCAGTGCAGGTAGATCGCACAGTTTTGCAGGAATATTCTTCAAAATGCTCCCATCAGTCTTCCGAATTTCAACTCTTACATATTGCTCCGATCCCATGTGCAGATCTCCGGTATACTCAAGGTTCTTTTTCCTGATGACAGATACTTTGAAAGCGGGTGCGGTTTCACTACACACGATTCTGCACAGTTGAAGTGTAACCTGCTGCATGAGATATAAACATCCCGATATATCGTAAAGTCCGCCTGATATTGAAACATCCGGAGAGAGCATTCCGGCTTCAATAAAGGAGGAAGTAAGCTTATCAATATAGAATTCGGTATTGACCCGTTCAGGGACTGTATTTAAAGACATCTGGAGAAGTCGGAGGTAAAGGTAACCCTTGTTCATACCTTCAAAGGCGTACTTGGCGGTAGTCATAACAGCCGATACGGGATGATCTGGATTAAGAACCTCCTTTACGCGCGAGAAGCCTCTGCTTATAGAGTCCAGAAGGCTATCCAGCATATCTCTCAATGCGCTTTCCGAACCTTCAGCTGATTCCATCTGTTTGAGACGAGTCAAATACGACGGGTCAGAAACCGGCCACCATATGATCAGTGGTTCTCCAACATGTCCATCGAGTGCTACGGCAGCCATAGGTACATACTCACCGCTATCTGTCTTGAGCCTCACATTCAGCCTGCCTTTTTTGAGGATACCCGAAATCGATGCGTCAAGATATGACCATTCGGTGCCCGAGAACATATCGTAGACTGTCCGGTTGGAAACGACTCCGTCGGTTACATCCATCCAGGTTGACAGGAGTATCCTGCCGCTGCTGTTGGAAATGAGAAACTTGCCAGCTGCCCTTTCCGATATAAACGCAAACCGTCTTCCTATGGCTGATTTTTCAAGTTCCACACAGTTTCTGGCAACATTACGGGCAAAATCCTTCAGGATGGAGTATTCTCTTCCGCCGTAAAACATGCATTCCCCAATTATCTCGGTATCGGTCTCCAGTGGAATTATCCACTGGTGAGAGGCAACGGCATCTGTTTTCTGATTGTAAGATGTTCGGGTAACTGGATTGATTCCCCGGATCTTCAGTGTCACTCTGGATGCACCGGAAACTTCAAGCAGCGCCGCTGCTGCCGCTTCCGTAACCCTGATCCGGTCCGAAGCTGCTAACAGAGCTGATGTACCTCGACTCAGAGCAGAATATGTATCTGCTGCTTTTTTGGCTGCATTAATACTGAAGACATCATCGGATTTTACGCCGGCCACAATGATAACAGGTTCAAGATTTCTACCTTCGACCGATTCTGTTCTGAGCAGACGCCAGGTACACCTCGCAGTTTCTCCGTCCTTATTTTCGACCTCCCAGGATTCAGGGAATTCGGAAGCTCCGTTCCTGATGAATCTCTGGGCTGCACTGATCCCACCTATACCATTGAAAAGGATATTGGCAGCAAGTTCAGATCTGTCTATGGCAAGATCATAGGACACGCCGGTCAGTTCCTCCATAGGCTTATTCCAATGAATAACCGACCAGTCGATCCTGAAAATGGAAACTGGTACATCAAGTGCATCAATCACAGCTTCGGCAAGCTTACTCTGTCTGCTGATCAGATGATCCACGTGTTCCAGCTCGGTCTCATATTCGCTCGCGGTAAGATATGTCTTGACTGCTCTGGCTGAGATATCAGCGAGGGGAAACGCCTCAGCTGACGAATCTTTTCCCGTGTCAGCTACAATAATATACCCGTAGGTCTTCCTTTCCGATTCGAGTGGAAATACAAGACAACTGCTGAACCAGGAATCAAGAGCTCCCATTTCACCAGCTGTGAGCCTGTACCCGATATCGGATTCAACCAGTACAGGAGCCAATCTCAGCTCGGAAAAAACTTTAGGTATATCTTCCGGCCAATCGGGTGTACAGCCTGCAAGCTTGCTGTCCGAGAGGGGATCGGACAAATAGATCGCTACAGCATCAGCAGCCAGGCAGTCATGCAATTTTTCAGCTATTTCAGTAGCACTGAAGGTTCGACCTGAAAGGAGTGTATTGGAAAACATGTTTATTCTCTTTATCGTTTCCAGGCAGTTTCTGTAATTCTCGTTCATTACTGTGATTTCGGAAATATCCTCGAATATCCCTACTGAATAGAAGACTTCCCCGGAATCCTCAAGAATGGGATGAACATTTTGAAGTATTATCCTTCTTGTTTTATCGGGAAGTGTAAATCGGGCAGTCCTGGCATCCTCCTTTTCCTTTGAGTTACTTGAGAAGAATGGTCTGGTCTGGTCTTCAATGATCTCATAACTTTCACTGGGCAGGATCTCATGAAGATGGATGCCAAGAAGGTTTTCCACTAACCCGAACATTCGACCAAAAGCTCTGTTGGCTACCAGAATCCTGTAATCCTTATCGAACAGAACAAGACCGGTGCTCACTGAATGGAAGTAGGCTTGATTCATTTTTCTGCTCGTTCTGAGGCGGTTTTCTGCCTGAAAACTCTCTGTAGTGTCAAAACAGGTGCCCGCCATACCGCTACTTCCCGGAGAAAATGTACACTCTATTCTACGCTGGGCATCTGGGCGGCAGACAACTTTTATCTGTTTGCCATCCTGAACCATCTTTATGACATTTTCCCAGGAATACAGAACTGGAGCTACAAGAATATCCTGTATATTCTTGCCAATCACATGTTTCTGTGGTATCCTGAATATACTGGACATGGATTTGTTCCATAGTGTGATGCTGCCGGTTCGGTCCGTTCCCACAATACCCGCACCGAGTTCATCAAGCATGATATTGCTCGGGCCCTGGAGTCCGGGAGTATTGAACAGGATTATCTCAACCTGATCTTTTATGGTGCTGATTGACCCGTTAAGGGAAGATGTTGAAAGATGAACAGGAATATCCGGCAGTCCGCCAGCCAGAACAGTTGCCAGTTCAGTAGGAAGAAGACTAAGAGGTTCAGTTGAATTGATAAGCCTCCGAGCACTAACTCCCAGGAGTCCTTCACTGTCACCCGAAACCAGTGATACACCTGAGTCAGGAGTCCAGCTGATCCGTACCCAACCACGGGAATGTGAGGAGCCTCCAGTACCATTTTTCATCCGATTCACTCTCATCATGCAACGATGAAATCGCAAGAGCTAGATTGTATACTGCAGACCAATACAGAATTGAGTAGAGGAATCATCAACATAATCAGAGTATTCATCTGGAAAAGATGTGCTTTTCCTGGATCTTCCACTGTTTGCCACAGCAAATTCTACTCTCATCCGGCCTACACGGTAGTCTCCTCCAATAGAGAAAGCAAGACCCACGCGGTTCATATTCTCCCCCTCATTGAATCCAACACCGGTAAAAATGTTTATGTTTTGCCTTATCGGGGTTTCAATGGAAAGCTTCCCGTTAAAGAAATTATTGCCGAATGGATCGACAATTTCACCCTCAAAACCCATCACAGTATTACCTATATGCTCCGCTCTGGCTCTGCCGGCAATGGAGATTCTGGAATAGTAGTGATCGGAAGATCCTGAGGTGTAGCACATACCGGCACCTAGTTCATCATCCGTCAGGAGGAATCCAACATGATAGCATGCCTCTGAAAGATCCCAGCTCCATGAAGACGTTGAATCTATTTCGGGAGTAAACTTTTCATCGTAGATATAATCGTAATTGACTTCTCCGAACCTCAATCCCGCGGATACCCCTGCCGTGAGGTTGTCGCTGATACTGTATGCAGCACCTCCCAGGGCTTCCCATAATCCGCCTTTGGATTTCAGTATTTCAACGATGTCTATCCCTGGATGGGAGGGGTCATAAGGAAGGTAATGCACTCCTTCATATTGGTGATCCGATACCTTTGTGACGCCGGCTCCAATAACCAGATCTGTTTCTGCCCGGTAAGCTACTGCACCTGTAAGTGATCCAAGACCGGTGCCTGTCCGCTGTGCAATGTCTGTACTGTCAACAACATTCTCACTCCACGCAATAAGTGAAGTGGAGGCTGTGATATTGAAGCTGTTCACATTGGAAAGAGATGCGGGATTAAGAAATACAGCAGAAGCTCCATCGGACCCGAATACTCTGATACCGACCAGGGCTGCTGATCTGACGCTGATGACATTAAGAGTGTTTCCGTATGTCAGCGCATCATGGAATCCATAGCCGTAGCTCACAGAAGGAAGCATGAAATAGATCATGAAAAGCGTAATAATTGACGATATCACACCTGAGTTGTGTCTAAATAATAGTGTGGCAATTGAGATATCAGACATGATCAATTCCTTTCGTGTAGGCTGTGATTGTTCCTTCAATAATACAGTCAGTGCATAGTAAAATCAATATTGCGTTCAGGTGTATGATAAGCATATTATCGGAACAGATGAAAGGGGCTTGAATGGAGCAGACATTAGTTATTCTTAAACCGAATGCTGTACAGAGAGAACTGATCGGTGATCTGATATCTAAATTCGAGCGAAAGGGGATGAAGATAATTGCTATGAAGCTTGTCAGGATCTCTCTCGAAACTGCGGAACAGCATTACATAGAACACAGGGGGAAACAATTCTATGAGGATCTGATCTCCTTTATTAGAAGCGGACCCTCGGTTATTATGATTCTTGAATCAATGGATGCTGTTGATATTATCAGGTCAATGGTTGGCGCAACTAATCCCGCGGAAGCCGCTCCGGGTTCAATCAGAGGTGATTACGCAACAAGCCCAGGTCATAATATGATCCATGCTTCCGACTCTGCTGAATCAGCAAAAAGAGAAATAGGGCTCTTTTTCAAACCCGAAGAAATTCAGAAATACCGACTTGCAGTAAGGCCCTGGTTATAACCTGCTGTCTCTACAGGTTCCAGTTAAGCCCGAAGGAAAGAAGCGATTGCGACACCTTGATATCAATCGGGTCCTCGAGCGAAAAAGCATAGGATTCTCTGGTTATGGAAGACCATGAAAACGCTCCATTAAGAGTAATTCTTCCAAAGGCAATTCCAGTTCCGAAAGAGAGGCCGAGTCCCTGGCTTTCTATTTCCGCATTCCCGTCGATAAATGATAAAGCTCCTCTAAAGGTAAGGGAGCTGGACGGGGATAACTGTCCTATGAACTTGCCTTCCAGGATGTTAGCACCACCCGGATCAACGATCTCAGCTTCTACTCCCAGTGCTCCCTGCTTCGAGTCTCCTGCATAGAGTAAGGCACCGGCAGCAATTCGTGCATCGTAATGATCAGTAGCGGATGCCCATGAGATGCCTATGCTGGTCATGCTCAGGGGAATCATGATTCCTGCGTGCCAGCAGAACTCACTCTCATTCCATCCTATCGAAACGGTTGTGTCGTTTTCATGATGCACCCTGTCCGTATATGTGGAATCGTAACTGGCTTCACCGAACCGAAGTCCAGCGGATAAACCTATATTGATCCAGCTGTCCGGGTGCCATGAAAAACCTGCGGCAGATTCGTACAGACCACCGCTTGAAACCAATTCAAAATCTTCGATAATATCATGTGAGATATCATCCCGCTCGTAATACTTGCCTTCAAAGGAGAAGTCCGAAATCCTTGCTATTCCAGCTCCCAGTGCAAGCCTGGAGCTTACCTGAAATTTCATGGCAGCAGACAGGTTAGAAAGAGAAATCCAGTTGTATTTATGGTTTCCGGTACTATCTTCAAAGGATTCGCTGATTACACCTGGGCCAATCGACATCGTGAAAGTTGTCCCGGGAATACGGTAAATATCAGCGGGATTGGTCAGAACTGAGAGGGCATCCCCGAAGCCGATGGCTCTGACTCCTCCAAGAGCCATTGTAACGGCATTGTATCCGGGAATAGAAGTGCCATTCCCATTTGCATCAGCGTATCCGAAAGCAGATGTAATGCGCGGAATGATAAGAAGCAGTGCCAATACTGAAAATATCACAGTCCTCATAGTAATCCCCTGTTCATTCATTGATATCCGTCAGAATACCATATGCCGCCGGCAGTCAGACTGCCGACGGTAACAGATTATTCCTCAGGAGAAGTTCTCCTTCACGTACTCGTACCCTTTTCTAACTGCCTTTTCGTTCAGCTTGACGACCTTTTCGGGTTTCCCTTCGAACAGAGATGACATGAGGCTCTCTATTTCACTGGGGTCGAACATTCCTGTAACAGCTGCAAAGGCACCTACATTGACCATACTCTGTACCCTGGTGTCTCCGAGATCATCGGCAATACCGGTAATAGGGACGGCGTAGACTTTAACATCCTTGCGGGTAGGCTCTCTATCGATGAGTGTAGTGTTATAGATGAGTGCTCCGCCCGGAACGATTATCTTCTCGAATTTTTCGAGACTTGGCTGATTCATGGCAATGAGCATGTTGGGTTCTGTGCATTCGGATGCACCTATCGTCTCGCTCTGTATCTTGACAGAGCAGTTCGCCGTACCGCCTCGCATTTCAGGACCGTAGGAAGGAAGCCAGCTTACATTGTATCCGTATTCCATTCCAACGTTAGCCAGAGCTATACCCGCAGACATGATACCCTGTCCTCCAAAACCGGCTACCCTGAGTGCAACCTTTTCAAAGGCAGCATCTGGATTCTTAGTGAGATTCGAATCGCTGAGAGCACCATATCCAAGGATATTCTTGACTTCATCCGGATCCATAACAGGTACCGGGCGTTCAACGGCTGGCGTATCTTCAGAAATATCCCTTAACGTACTAAGAGGGAACCTCGGGAGCATATTTTCCTTGATCCACTCCTGGGCCGGCACGGAATCCATCTTCCATCCGCTGGGACACATGCTGAGTACCTCAATAAAGGAAAATCCTTTCTTGTCCATCGCATTCTTAATACCTTTTCGTACAGCTGCCCTTGTCTTCCTGATATTGGGCATATCATGAAGTGAAGTTCTTGTCACGTATACAGGAGCTGTCAGCTGATTAATGATCTCGCACATCTGCAGCGGGTAACCGTCAGTTTTGACATTTCGCCCGTAGGGCGTTGTAGTAGTTATTTGTCCCTCAAGTGTTGTTGGTGCCATCTGTCCGCCGGTCATACCGTAAATAGCGTTGTTAACGAAGAAAACAACCATGTTCTCCCCGCGGTTCGCCGCCTGGAGGATATTATTGCCTCCGATGGCCGCAAGGTCTCCATCACCCTGGTAACTTATCACAACCGAATCGGGATTCGCCCTGGAAACTGAGGTAGCAACGGCAGGAGCTCTTCCATGAGGAACCTGCAGGTTTCCGGTATGGAAGTAGTAGTATGCGAACACACTGCAGCCAACGGGACTGATTACAATTGTTTTATCTACAATGTCAAAATCCTCGAGGGCTTCGGCAATGAGCTTGTGCAGAATTCCATGACCGCAGCCCGGGCAGTAATGTGTTCTGTCCTTCTCTGCTCCGGGCTTGTGCTTGTAAACATCAATGAAACCTTTAGGTTTTCTGAGTACTGTTTTATGTGCCATAATTACACCCCATAAAGTTCGGAGACTTTTTCGCAGATCTCCTGGGCAGACGGAACATTACCACCCATTCTATTGTGCAGATCGGAAATCATCTTTCCTTTCAGCGCAAGATTTACATCATCTACAAGCTGACCATCAGACATTTCAAATGTGAGAATGCCTTTAACTCCTCTGTCCGGAAGCGAAGCGATCTCTGTGGCAGGGAATGGAAAGAGAGTTATGGGTCTGAGCATACCAAGTTTGATTCCTCTTTCCCGGGCAAGGTCAACAGCGGAGCGAATGACGCGACTGCAACTTCCATAACCGATTGCTACGATCTCGGCATCATCCATCCTGTACTCCTCCACCCTTACTTCGTTCTTCTGGATGATCGCGTACTTCTTCATCAGCTCTCTGTTCCACCGTTCCAGATCATCATGATCAAGGTAAATAGAATTGATGAGATGCCTTGAATCGGCAGTTCCATAAACAGCCCATTCACTCTTGTCAGGAAGTTCTGTCACCGGTTCCGGAAGCTCAACAGCCTCCATCATCTGGCCGATGACACCATCGGTGAGCACAAAGGCAGGATTTCTGTACTTATCAGCCAGTTCGAACGCCAGCATCGTCAGATCGCACATCTCCTGTGCCGAGTTGGGCGCAAGCACGATAACCTTGTAATTGCCGTGTCCGCCGCCCTTAACAACCTGATTATAATCGCTCTGCTCGGGGCCGATATTGCCAAGGCCAGGGCCACCGCGCATGATGTCTACTATTACACATGGAAGAGCCGAGCCTGCACAGTAGGAAATACCCTCCTGCTTCAGGCTGATTCCGGGACCGGAGCTGCCGGTCAGGACCCTCTGTCCGCATCCCGCTGCTCCGTAAACCATGTTGATCGCGGCAACTTCACTTTCAGCCTGAAGGAATGTTCTTCCGAATTTCGGAAAGAGCGCGGAAGCTGACTCAGCTATTTCGCTGGCAGGTGTAATGGGATAACCATAATAGGACTTGCACCCGGCAAGAATCGCGCCGTATACGGCAGCATAGTTCCCTTTCATTAATTTTCGAGGCATCTAACTCACCTCCTCCGGGACGTAATCCTTCATGTATACTGTGACTGCGCTGGGTTCGGGGCATGTGTAGAAACAATTACCACATCCTATGCAGCCTTCACCAACGTACTCCGAATAGTGAAATCCTTTGGAATTCAGTCTCTCCGAAATCACCAGTACACCCTTGGGACATGATGCTACGCATAGCTTACACCCCTTGCAGATATCCGGATCGATCTCGGGAAACGGGTATTCCCTGTTTTCGTTCACTGGAAAACCTCCCGGTTCATGTTATTATTTCCTGAATCAAATATTCTTATTGATAATATGCATAGAGATTACTTAAATATATGCTGCAAGTCAACGCAAAACGAATTAAATCATTCTGAATAATGAAAGATCAAGGGTATACTTCAAGGCTGTTTCCATCGGTTGTCATTATGAATGTACAATCCTGGTCCGTTCTGTATATCAGCGCCCCGTAATTTTCAAGTCTTTGCACTACCTCACTGTGGGGATGACCGTAGGGGTTACCGTAGCCCACTTCGATGGCCGCAAAATCCGGATCCACAGTCTGAAGCCAGGCGTCCGAAGTGGAGGTGTACGATCCATGGTGGCCAACCTTAAGGACATCAGCAGATATATCATCTATTAATCCCTGGCTTAAGGCGCTGAGTATAATATTTTCACCACCGCTGGTTTCAAGGTCACCTGTGAAAAGAAAAGAAATGTTCTCATATGTTACCCTCAGAACTATGGACGCATTATTCGCATCGTTCCCAAGAGTTTCCACAGGATGAATGCACTCAACGGTAAGATTCTCATCCCAGTCAAGAATGTCTCCCCTTCTGGGGGTGATGTAATCTGCACCGTTGTTAAAAATCGCCTGCAAATATTCCTGGTAAGTCGATGTGGTGTAAGGAAAGCCTGAATCCCATACCGTTGCTACTGGTACGTTATCGAGAACACCGATCAGACCTCCTATGTGATCCGAATGGGGATGTGTACCGACAATTCCATCAAGGCTGTCCGCCCCCAGGCTGTCAAGCAGCGGCAGAACTTTTTCAATTCCGCAGCTCCAGCTTCCCGATCTGTCTCCTCCGTCGATCAGATAGTATTTGTTATCAGGAGTTCTCAGGAGAATGGCATCCCCGGAATAGTAATCGTTATGTGACGGATCGATAAAAAATACAGTCAATCTGGGGGGCAGGTCCGGAGTATTAACTAAAACTTCATTGCTCCATGAATTGAGCTGCAATTCGTTAAGCGTTTCCACTGCGTAATAATAGGGTATCAGCCCCTCAACATCATTATCTTCGTAAGCTGTTTCGCCGCTTTCCTCGCATGTGAAAATAATCTCGGCTGATGTAGGATCGCTCTCAATGTCAGGGCCGGTAGATCGGTAGAGGTTATAGCAGTAAAAATCAATGTCCGGGCATTCGGTCCATTCAATGGTGATCTGCCCGAACGTACCATCTCCGGTATACATGCCTGTAAGCGTAGAGGGAGCAGGTGATGTGGAAGTGGGAACAACCAGAGAGTCCTCGTTGCTCCAGGAATCCAGGTCAACCGTATTCACAGTCCGGACAACGTAGTAGTAAGTATTCCCCTCATTGATAGCTTCATCAATCCAGGAAGTACCTGATACGGAAGAAAATATCACACTGGTATCCGCAGATTCAGTATTGGACGCAATTCCGGGGGTTTCAGAGCGATAGATGGCATACCAGGCAAAATTATCATCAGGGCACTGGGTCCAGACCGCTATTGCATGGTATTCGCCCTTGCCGTTTCTTTCAAGTGTAACATCACCCAAGCCAGTACGTTCTTCAGGAAGAACTGAAAATCTGTCACCTGTGTTACCACGAAGAGAACTCTTCTCTTCAAGAGTAACCGTGAGTATAGATTCCGTGGGATTGGAAGCATCCAGAGGCCCCGACGGCTCGCTGCAGGATAATGCTGCAATGACAGAGAGGGTGAATACACAAAATATTGAAAGAATTTTTCTCATCAGAACCTCCATATATCAGTCGGCATAAGCAAAATATACTCGCACTGGTAAAGCTTCGCTATCACAGTATTCAATAAGATTATTTTATGCTGGTTTGTTCCTGTACAACTGTACCTAAACAAGGGAATACATTTATTCCAACAGTTTCAATAAACGGTCGTAAATAGGTGAGAAAGGTAAGCCCGGCCTTCAGAGGATCTTGTTCCAACCGGTGAGGGTTTTACTGTAGCCCGACATTTCAAGTGTGAGTTCCTCACCATCCCACACGGGGAACCTTATAGCCCTGCAGCCCTGATATTTCAGGTACCCTTCAAGGGTTTCAAGGAACTTGTGAACCGGGAGGTTCTCCGTAATCTCAACCTCAGTTACAATTGTGACCGTTCCCGGCTGGAGTACCATGCTGCCCAGCTTCTCCCCCGAAAGTTCGAGTATTAGTTTTCCTTCGTTGCCGTTCAGAAGCCGGGGCGCATTTCTATCGCTCCTTTTTCGTTGTTTTTTTCTGAGGTAGAGGACAGCCAGTGCATATAGAAATACGAAGGAGAGGATGGCCGGAATGACGGGCACCCTCCCTCTCAGTACTATCAGAATTACAAGCAGTATCCCATGTGAAAGGAAGACCAGCCCCATGACAATGGACATCTCCCCTGAGAACGCCCTGCCGGCTGAGAATCCGGCTACCCTCTTCATCTGTGAAGCCAGCCATGGCTTTCCTCTTGCGGCTGATATGAGCAGCACTCCTGCAAGGATTAGCTCAAGAAGCACGTATCCAGCTCCGCCGTATCCCTGGCTGGCCAGCATGTCCCCTGCCAGACCTGCAGAAGCCAGCACTGCACCCTCCAGAATGAGGGTGGGATGCTTTGTCCCGCGGAAAAGCAGCAGAAACAGGAATTCCCCAAAACCGAGGAAAAGCACCGCAAAAGCGGCTGTATACCCGTGAAGGAAGATATCAGCCGCGAGATATCCCGCGATTACAATAAGGGTGGGGTACATTCTATTCCTGTTTCATGACGAATTCCCCGCCCTCGGTATCCAGAAGCACTCTCTCTCCATTTTGTATACTGCCGTCGATTATGGCGTTGGCCAGTTTGTTCTGAACGTACTTCTGAATTACCCTTTTCAGTGGTCTGGCTCCAAACGCTGGTTCGTATCCAAGTTTCGTCAGGAGATCAAGGGCAGATTCGGATGGAACAAGTGTAATGCTCTGTTCCTTCAGTATCCTGTTCAACCTCTTCAGCTGGATCTCGACAATTTCTCTCAACTCCTCCCGTCCAAGAGCGCGGAAGACGATGATGTCGTCTACTCTGTTAAGGAACTCCGGCCGGAAATGTACACTCAGTTCCCGCTTAGCCCTCTCTGTAAGCTCCTCCTGAGTCAGTTTGCCGGCGGCTTCAGCTATCCAGTCACTGCCAAGATTACTGGTCATGATAATCACAGAGTTCCTGAAATCAACGGTTCTCCCCTGACCGTCTGTCAGACGACCCTCATCAAGTATCTGGAGAAACACGTTGAATACCTGCTGATGAGCCTTTTCAATCTCATCGAAAAGAATGACGGAGTAAGGTCTTCTCCTGACTGCTTCTGTAAGATACCCTCCCTCATCGTACCCAACGTATCCGGGAGGAGCACCTATAAGCCTTGAAACTGAATGCTTTTCCATGAATTCGCTCATGTCGATCCTTATCAGGGCGTTCTCGTCATCGAAAAGGAAATCCGCAAGTGATCTTGCAAGCTCCGTCTTACCCACTCCTGTGGGTCCCATGAATATGAAACTGCCCAGGGGTCTGTTGGGGTCCTGAACGCTTGCACGAGATCTTCTGACAGCTTCGGAAACGGCAGAGACCGCTTCATCCTGGCCGATTACTCTTCTGTGAAGCTCTTCTTCAAGTGTGAGAAGACGTTCCTTCTCGCTTTCCATCAGCCTTGATACCGGAATACCGGTCCACTTTGAAACCACCCAGGCGATGTCCTCGGCAGTAATCTCCTCGGAAAGGAGCGAGCCCTCCCTCTGTAGATCGTTCAGTCTTTCCTTCAGGTTCGCGGATTCATCTTCAAGTTCTCGTATCGTGCCATAGGTTATTTCCGCCACCTTTTCAAAGTCGCCCTGGCGCTCGGCTATCTTGGCCTGTCCACGGAAATCTTCAGTTTTTCTGGCATTGTCACGGATAGTATCGATCAGGTCCTTTTCATTATTCCAGCGAAGTTCAAGGGCTGTTCTTTCCTCCTCAAGATCCGCCAGATCCTTCTCAATTATTTCGAGTTCAACCTTACAGTCGACCTCATCTTCTCTGCGCAGTCCTTCCCGCTCTATCTCCAGTCTCATTATCCTGCGTCTGATCTCATCTATCGACTCGGGCATGCTGTCGATCTCTATACGGAGCTTGCTTGCGGCCTCATCTACAAGATCTATCGCTTTATCGGGCAGGAATCTATCGGTTATGTAACGGTTGGATAGTGTGGCAGCTGCTATAAGGGCCGCATCCTGAATGATTATCCCATGGTGGCTCTCGTACCTGTCACGGAGCCCCCTTAGAATACTAATCGTATCCTCCACGGAGGGGGCTTTGACCATGACGGGCTGAAAGCGTCTTTCCAGTGCGGCGTCTTTCTCAATATGTTTCCGGTATTCATCCAGTGTCGTGGCGCCAATGCAGTGCAGTTCCCCACGAGCAAGAGCAGGTTTAAGCATGTTCGCCGCATCAACCGCGCCTTCGGCGGCACCTGCGCCCACAAGAGTGTGCATCTCATCTATGAAAAGGATGATTCTTCCCTCTGCATCAGCTACCTCCTTCAAAACAGTCTTCAATCTCTCTTCGAATTCTCCCCTGAATTTCGCTCCTGCGATAAGAGAACCCATATCCAGTGCCAGTAAGCTCTTATTCCTGAGTGTTTCCGGGATATCACCCTCCGTAATCCGCCTTGCAAGTCCCTCAACAATCGCTGTTTTACCAACTCCGGGCTCTCCGATAAGAACGGGATTATTCTTTCTTCTGCGGCCCAGGACCTGCATGATCCTTCTTATTTCGTCATCCCTGCCTATGACAGGATCAAGCTTCTCCTGGCGTGCCATTGCGGTAAGATCCCTGGTGTATTTCTCCAGGGCTTTGTAACTGTCTTCGGCGGATTCGGAACTGATCCTGGAAGATCCTCTTACAGAGGCCATTGCCTTCAGGAAAGCCTTTTCCGTGACTCCTTCTGAATGGAGTATATCCGCGACCCTTCCTCCTGCATCAAGCAGCCCCAGAAAAAGGTGTTCCCTTGCTACGTATTCATCTTTCATTTTCGCGGCGATCTTTTCCGCAGTACCAAGTATCCTTGTCAGATTCGCGGACATCCGAGGTTCAGAACCGCCCTGGGTTCTTGGCAGTGAACTCATCACCTCTGCAATTTCACCACTTACAGCCTGCCGGTTCAGCTCCAGGCTGTCCATAACCCCACTAATTACACTGTCCTGGTCATCAAGCAGCACTGCTGCGAGATGAACTGGAGTTATCTCCGGATTACCGGCTTCGACAGCTATCCGGCCAGCCTCCTGAATAGCTTCCCTTGACTTAATCGTAAATTTCTCAAAGTTCATTGATTACCTCCTGTTGGTACAATAGATGCTTAATTCCTGCCAGGCAACCTCTATTGGGGCCGGGTCTCGAAACTTAGCATTATCGGGGTCTGGCGTCGAATCTTAGCGTTTTAAAGTGGGGCCGGGCCTAACATTTAAACATTCGTTACTGGTGAATTAAAGAAGTAATGTTAAAATGTTAGGCCTGGCCCCTTTGCTACTAGCGTGAGTTTCCTATACCCAGCTATGTTAACCTTTGTAACATAATAGCATATAGTTCGATACGGATATTTCAATTGTATACACCAACACTTTTGAATTTGGGTCTTTTCTTGTGAAGATTCGTTAATTCGAGAGCCTCCATAAGAGCATTTTCTTCTTCTGACATTTCTTCCAATTTATAGGTGACTTTGGGTTTGCCCTTCTTGTTGAGTTGCTCAAGAACAACTGATAGTCGTACATTATCAAGCGTTGTCAACAAAGTATTCATGGAGCCGGTAAAATTTGCTTTTAATCTCGCCTCGCGTAACAGAATGGATGCCAGCTGATAGCCCAGTACGCAAATGAAGTTGTGTACAATGATTTTCTGATCAGTCCAGTGGAACTGTGGTCTGAGAGCCAAGTGAAAAGGGTTCTTCATCTTTTTGAAAGCCGATTCCACAGCTGATTGCCCGTGGTAAGCATCAATTATTTCAGCAGATGTCCAGTCGTGACGATTGGTCATCAGGATCCTGTAACCAAGCTCCTCCTCGATCGCCTCCAGTCTTTCTTTGTTGATCTTAAAGTCCAGTTTAAGTGTGCAATCAGGCTTTTCAGCTAATGTCCAGTCAATCATGCCTGCCAGGAATTGTCCTTTAACAAGCTTTCTTATTCTTTCTTCAAGTGCCTTTTTGTCACGCTTTCGTGCATTGGGAGAATCAAGACCATCAACAATTTCCTGCAATTCTTTTTCCTTTCTTGCCAACGCCTGGTAAATACCTCTCAATTGACCAGCCCTGAGTTTGTCTGAGATAATGACAAGAACAGTTCTCTCTTCTCCCCAGATTTTCCGTCTCTCCCGGTATGTCTGAATGGGTTTGTTACGAACTGTTACCTCCTCAAAATTATCAGCAGCCTTGTTTACCAAAGCCTTGTGTTGATAAGGTGATAAAGCTCCAACATAGTGCAGATCAAGTTCTTTGAGTAAAGCCATATTGTCTTTGGAATTGTTCCCCTGGTCAAAAACAAGTGTGTGACCTTTGAGATCAAGATCCAGATTCACCATTCGTTCTTTTACTTTTCCTACTACTTCTTTGAAAACTTTTGAGTCATTCATGTTTCCCTCATAAGTGATATGAAATAGAGGGATGTTATCCTGTCGTGTAACTACCATCGCCAGGCCGACTTGTCTTAAGTCGTAGCGTTTCTGCTTGTTCTTACCTCGCTTGGCGATAGTACAACGCGAATTCGTGGTATCGATGTATGTGAAAAAATTGGTGGTATCAAAAAGCAAAGTATCGCTTTCCAGATCGTATGCTTCACGAACCCTTTGTAATAACTCGAATTCAATCCTTTCGATCGCTTCAACTGGAAGTGAGTCCATCATATCCCAGAAATGATTACTGTTTACTTTGCTCAGAGCAACCCTGAGCATATACTCGATTGAAGTGGTTTTTGCCCAGTTCCACCATCCTTCTTTACTTGTGGGTTTACAGACCCGTCCTATCGCACCAAGTAAAAAGGTTACACCGGCAGTGAGTTTATGACGAATCGGTTTTTCAGCCATATAGGGTCTTTCAGACTTTATGTGCTGATTTATGATAGAGGTTACATCAAGCTTTTGAGCGATATCAAGAAGAGCAGCTACCGCACCGTGTGAGTATGACTTTATTCTGTAATTTTCAGAGAGTCCCCGAAGTCGCTTTAAAAGAGTTTCAGCTTTTCCCAGATGTTCCAAAACAATTGGTCTGGGCTTCCCGTTAACTCTTCTTGATTCAACAATGTACCAGTACTTATGCCCTCTCGACATTTTGGATTGAATCGAAGCCATGTATCTTTTACTCCTTTCCTATTCAGTGTATACATTATTATTTCAACATTGGTAATATACTTAACATCATCATAATAGCAAGTCCAATTAGCTCTACATTTCAGTGTATACACTTTTCGACAAATAAATAATGCCGTAACCTCCTTGAACCAAGGTAGTTACGGCATTTGCATTTCTTGAATATCTCTATTTCATAGGAAACTCACGCTAGGATTCGAGGCCTGACCCCTTTTGCTTATTATGCTAACTTTCGAGGCCCGGCCCCTTTTGCTAACTTTTTGCTAAGTCAGGACAGCTTTACTGTAATGACATCAGGTTGTAGTTTCACCTGGATGGAGAAATGGATCATTCACAAAAAAGAGGAGAGTATATATGGTAAATACTGGAGTTATCGGACTTGGTTACTGGGGGCCCAATCTGTTGAGGAACATCTATTCCAATCAGCGGAGAGGGAAACTGGTAATATGCGATTCGGATCCAGCCCGCCTTGAGAAAAGCAGATCCAGATACCCGGATGTGAGTTATACGTCTGATTACCGGGAACTGTTCAATGACAGCAGCCTTGATGCCGTTGTTATCGCTACTGATGTCTCTTCACACTATCCGCTCGCTAAAGAGGCTCTGCTCGCAGGAAAACATGTATTCGTTGAGAAACCCTTCGCCGCCAGCATCGCGGAGGCTGAGGAACTTGTCGATCTCGGCAGAAGCAACGCTCTTGTAACAATGGTAGGACATACGTTCATGTTCTCACCTCCAGTTATCAAGACAAAGGAGATAATTGACAGTGGTGAACTGGGCGACATTCACTTCATCACATCAAGCCGGGTGAACCTGGGGCTTCACCAGAAAGATGTTTCAGTAATCTGGGATCTGGCCCCGCATGACTTTTCCATGCTGTTCTACTGGCTGGGAGAGGAACCTTCCAGAGTGAATGCCTTCGGTCATGCCTACGTTCTCGAGGGTATCCCGGATGTGGCTTTCATCAACCTGGCTTTCCCGAGCGGTGCCATTGCTAATGTACAGGTCGCGTGGCTTGCTCCATCAAAACTCAGAAGAACGGTAATCGTCGGAAGCAGGAAAATGCTTGTCTACGATGATACCGAACCCATCGAGAAAATTAAGGTTTACGACAAGGGTGTTGATCTTATCGAACCCGAAAGCTTCGGTGAATACCAGCTCACCTATAGAACCGGAGATATCATTTCGCCAAAACTGCCCACGGGCGAACCCCTGGCAGCGGAGATGGAGGAATTTCTGAGCTGCGTTGAAACCGGAAATATCCCAAAATCATCCGGCATGGAAGGTCTTGCTGTTGTAAGAGCTCTTGAACTGGCCGATACAAGCCTCAGAAAGACGGAATAAAGGGGGTAACTGCTATCCATGGATTCTTCTGTACAACTGAGCACAGAGGAACTTTATATAACCGGGAAATCGGATGATCCTCTTGAACTGGCGGTTCTTGCGGGATCAATGATAGTCCTTCTTGGCGATGAAAAAACCATCGCCCCGAATCTTGCTCTTATTCTCGCCGGGAGAAAACCTCCGTTTTCCGGAAGGATTCATCTGGGAGATGATAACCTGGATATTAAAAGTCATAATGCAAGAGGAAGGGTTGAATACGTTTCTTTCGACTTCTCCGTTCCCCCGGGAATGACGGTGTCAGGACATCTCTCCCTTGCAGCTGCAGCGGCAGGCTACAGCAGAAAAAATACAAGGGAGATTCTGTCACAGCTCTACAACTGGTGTTCACTTGAAAGTTGCGTAGATGAAGAGGTGAATGAGCTCTCACCTGACAATCGGTATCTTACAGCATTGGCTGCTGCATGCCTGCCGGTTCCCGATGTTCTTGTCCTGCAGGGACCTTTTCCTGATCGACTGCATCCTCTCCTCGAAGACCTCTGTCAGGGAGGATGCGCAGTCATCGCATCCCTGCCCGAAATACATTACATACCTCAGGCAACCGAAAGAATCGCTGTTTGCGATATCAATGATGTCAGTCGGATCGTAAGGCTTCAGGAACTCTCGGATGCCTGTTCTATTCTTATGCGGCTCCGGGTCAGATTCTTTCCCGCTCTGCCCAGAGCCGTAATGGAAAGCCTGCCCGGAGCGAAGAATTTTCTGGCAATACCGGGAGGGTACGAATTTCACCATCCCCAACTCTCTGCTGCCGTAACAAACCTGATTAACCTTGCCAGGGCCAATTCAAGACAGATAGCCGGGCTTGAGGTAAGACCACCATCGAACTCAGAACTGGTGGAATACTTCACCATTGATAATGAACCGGGAGAGGCGGATCTTTTTTGCTCAAAAGACCTGGATATCTGAGAATATGGGGCGGTGTATTCCGGTACATGACGGAATGGGCTCTGAGGCGACAGGTTTTCATCTGGATTCTGCTTGCCGCTCCCATCATCGCATATTTACTCCCCGGACAGACTGCTGTTCCATTTCTGCCGCTTGCGATATCCTGCATTACATACTGCGCACCAGCCGCATTCCTTGCGGGATGGCGCTGCTCTAAGGCAAGAAATGACCTTGCGGACATCCTGTTTTACACAAAAGCCGGGAAGTACTCACTGATACTTCCGGAGATTCTGCTACCCATTATGGCAGGCGCACTACCTGCTCTGGGGTTGGCTGCCCTCTGGACAACAGGAAGGGGAGGTTTCCCCTGGCAGCTGTGGGTCGTTATTCCCTTTTCTTCGATGACCGCTGTATCAGTAACGGTTCTGCTGGAGAAATACCTGAACCAGACGGGCTATATAGTTAACCTTCTGGCTTTCATGGCTCAGGCATCCACCGCGTCATGGGTCCTCTCCCCGGTTTTCCAGCTCATGATCCCTCACGGATATGTTCTATGGACGCTTAGATGGATTGATGGCGGCGGGGCGTCCTTTCATGGAGATATTTACGCTTTCTTCGCAGTACTTGAGGGAATCGGTCTGATCCTTCTCACTGCTAAAATACTTTCGGATTCAGGGCTGGAATACTCTCAAATTCAGAAATGAACCGTTCGAATTAGCGACTGCCTTTCCTGCCGGTTGATGACAACACTAATGAAAGTATCGTTGTTTGCTGCTTTAATCCTCTGCCAGTACAATCACCATATCATCCTTCTTAAACACTATTGATTCACTTTTAACGGGGTTAACAACAATACCGTAGGCGCTGTCAGAATCATTTCTCTGTGCGGTAATTCGGTATCCGAATGCCAGTTCACTGAGCTGAGAAGCGCTCTCCAGTACCGTGTAGAAGTTAACGGGTTTTCCCGGTTGCACATATCTTGAAACTGGTTTAAGGTAGATCTCAGAGCCTTCGGGATCGAAGAGATCCCAGAACACTGCACTGAGTTCCTTAGTTTCAGAGATCTGCGTAAGCAGAAGGCTCAGTAACTGATCGCTTACAATGTAATCGTCTGCACCGGTTATCTCTGCCAGATTCCTGTTACGTATATCCCTCATTTCTGTAATGAGAGAGAATTTCTTGCCGAGCCTTCCAGCAATGTCACGAATGTGAAGAAGGGTCATTAGAGTGTTGGAATCGGCTTCCTGGGGTTCCATGCAATCTGAGTAGCTGAGAATAAGAATGTGGTCGTACTCTTCAATTGATAGCTTTTCCAGAACGTTTCTATCGATGGTTTTACCCGGTACGTACTCTACCTGAAGGTTTTCAAGCCCGGAAGGAAGTACAGGCTGACAGATCGCTTCGTCGGCCAGAAGTCTCAGGTATGAACCGGGCTTAAGATAATTGGAAAGCTCTCTTATTATGATCGGGGCCCGCCAGTTCCATCCCAGTATGATTATTCTGGTGGGTCCGCCTTCCTCTTCCTCATAGTGACAGATCAAATCATGTTGAATCTCCAAATCAGTGATGCCGGAAAGAACCACAGTATCATCATCTTCAGAGATGACAATAATCCTGTCATCCTCTTCTATTAAAGTGTTCATCGGAGGGTTGAGAACTGCTGCCCCTCCCTTTTTCTGAAGCCCGATTACGCTGCTTGTTTCATACATCTGCATTGCATTTGCGAATGTTTTTCCCGAAAGCTCCGGTTCATGATGAAAGTAGATTTCGTCTCCGCCGTAATCAAGAAGTTCCTGGTAGACAACAGAAAGCCCGGACTGTAGACAGGTCTGGGCAGCCATCCGGGCAATCACATCACCCGCCAGCACTATTTCTGCCTGATCACCGCCTACAATTCGGGCAGCATGCACATTATCGGGATTCGTTAAAAGAGCCACCATGTGAAGCGGCTTCTCTCTTTCACCTGTTCGGTTTGTTATTGCCAGCATGATCTTGATGACTTCGGGGTCCGGATTGTTGTTGTCAGGTGAAAGAATGATGATGGATTTTGAAGTGTGAAGGCTCATTCGCTCAAGATCAGAAGGTTCAATCGGATTTCCCGTTCTGCACACTATTTTAGTGTTTCCGGTACTCTTCACCTTTTCCTTTATTGCATCTTCCATCTCAACCTTGTCCATATCGGCCATGATGGCAACACATGGATTCTTCTGATTCTCGTTGGCAAGTGCAAGTTCTGACACTATGGTGAATACCTGTTCTGACCAGCCGAGTATTACAGTGTGCTCTGTTTCAACAACCCGGGATTTACCCTTGCGGAGTGCCTCCAGCTTCCCTTCAAGGCCGGTTGTGAGAATACCTATAAAAGCACTGAAAATGAAAATACCGCTGAATGTGATAATGAGCATGCTTAGAAGGAATCCCGGGCTGCCGTCATCTCCACCAATTGTACCCGGATCCATGGTTCGCATCAGGCTCATCCATAGAAGAGTGGGGAACCCCTCATCGTTTGGTGCGGTTCCGGTGGAAATAATGAGTATAGAAAAGAGAATTATTAGAATAGCTGTAAGAACTCCAAGCCAGATTATCAGACCTGCTGTACCTCGAGACATCATGGTATCAAAAGCGTAGTTGAATTTATCCCGAAGCGTGAATTTTCTGCTCATTGCTTCCCTCCTGAATTACTGCATTGCTTGAAACTGACAATGGATTTTACTCACAATCGAGTGAACGGGTAACTCCATGAACTGTGCAGATAGAAAAATACTTCTCACATTCACGTGCTCTCAGATTCAGGAATGAACCATTCGGATTAACCACTGCCTTTACTGCCGGAGACCCACCTGGAACCTCTGATCGAAAACCTTCTTTTCAAGTCGGCAGCCCTGGTGATTCCGATCCGCTTTGTAACGGTTATATCGGGCCTGCCACAACCATCTGGAACCAGCACTTGAATCTCTCCATTAAAAAGTGAGATTCCATTGTGTCTTCTGTCTATTCCGAATGCCTGGCAGAGTTTGCCCGGACCGCTGCAAAGATCCTCAGGCTTTTCCGTCCTGCGGCTCGCAATCATCAGTTCAATACCTTCAAGCGGTACAGCAGCACGGATCAGAACCGCTTCTCCCCTTCCCGAAATTCCTGATGTTACATTGAAGCAGCTGTGAACACCGTAGATAAGATATACGTAAGCCAGACCGCCACTCTCGAACATGGGGCTATTCCGCTCAGTTCTGCCCCGGAAGGAATGGCTTGCGGGATCATCCTCGGTGTAAGCCTCTGTTTCAACAATTATCCCGCTGATGTATTTTCCATCAGCCTTCCTTCGCAGAAGGCAGCCAATAAGGTCGGGTGCAAGGGTTTCGGCACCCCTGCTGAAAAACCCTGCGGGGGGAGTTGTATAATCCTTCAGAATTCTCCTCCTGTTTTAATCGGACTGAATATCGTACATTACGGATGCAGTGAAAGCAAGTCAGGAGGATGAAATGAGTGATTGTCCATTCTGTAATCCAGACGAAGACAGGATCATCTGGAAAGATAAGAACGTGTACGTTATTCGTGACCTTTACCCGGTATCCCCGTCCCATACACTTATCATTCCCTTCAGACATTTCGCCAGTGTATTCGATGCCACCGCAGAGGAACTATCTTCAATTTCCCATGCACTGATAATCAGGAAGAACCAGCTGGAACAGTCCCTTGCGGCGGATGGTTACAACATCGGAGTGAATGAGGGAAAGGCAGCCGGGCAAACAATACCCCATGTTCATATTCACCTTATACCGAGATTTGAAAGGGATGTTGCTGATCCCAGGGGAGGAATAAGGGGAGTAATCCCTGAAAAGAAGAAATATCCCAGTTCCTAGCCTGGATATTCCAGGTGGGCGGGATCAGTACTGATGGTTTATCTGTAGGCGTGTACTGATAAGGTCTTTCATAAGTATTCTGAGAAGGAAATTGTTGAATGTGGACTTACTTGAGAAAACACTTGAGCACATAAAGATTCCGCTTGTTCTCGATGTAGCTACCGGAAGCGGTAGCTTCGCAGGTCATCTGAGAACTGAATATCGTGGCATCGGCACCATTATAGGCATCGACGTCAGCATGAATGGGCT
>JAUWMQ010000038.1 GCA_030613065.1 Candidatus Aegiribacteria sp.
AAGCACAAATGTGCTGCGTCCCTCTGTTTCTTCAGAAGAGCAAGAGGCTCGATGAACTCCCCGGGATCGGCGGCGTTAGTCGATCATCACGAATTGCTGTGTCGCCGTAAACTCATCCGAGGTCATCCGAACCATGTACATTCCACTGGCCAGACCGTCCAGTATCACCTCGTGTACTCCGGTCCTGTACTCGCCATTAATGGAGTAAACAACGCGCCCGGTCAGGTCGTATACCGTCAGCTCCGCCCCTGAATCAACAGGCAGCGAGAAGACCAGTGTGGCATGACCAAGTGCTGGATTGGGGCTCGCGCCGAACAGAGCGTATGTGGAAACCTCTCCAGCAGCTCCGAGGACATCCATGTTGCCGTCTCCGTTGATATCAGCGGAATAGACTGAAACGGCGCCAGCGAAATCCCCGTCTACGGTGTGTATAGGGGTATCAGCGCGATTGTTTTCTGAAGAAGGATACTTGCAGAATCGCTGTAGCATTCGATGTCAGTGTCAGTGTAAAACTCATTGCCCCAGTCGAGAACCGGCCCAAGGATTCCATCCCCGCCGGACCAGTCGGTCTGGGTCGCTTCAGCGGCGTAAGCTTCAAAGGTCGCGAGTATTACAAGGGAAATAACGAGAACAAAGCTCCGTGAGTACATGAGTTTCTTCTTCCGAATTATCAAGTTCGTAAGAAGTAAGCCTTTATAGGATGAAACACGATGTCAGGTTTTCTTCTTACCAGACTCGAGTAATTTTTAAATTAACTAATATTTTAGTACATGGACATTAGATAAAAGTCAATGATTACAGAACAGCACTGTTGCGCGGCAATAAGTAAAGAGAACGTACCATCAAGGGGTGAGTCTTTACATCGCTGGGAAACATGGTGTTGACTATGTCGCACCTGTTGGTATATACTAAGATATAGACCATGAAGGAGAATGCCATGCAAACAGCGAAACTATTCAGGAACGGAAGAAGTCAGGCCGTACGGCTGCCGGCGAATTGTCGCTTCACCGGTACTGATGTATATGTAAAAAAGTACGAAGGTATTGTGCTGCTCATTCCAAAGGATGATAGATGGGCTTCATTGATAAACAGCCTGGATCAATTCACTGAAGACTATATGGACTCCCGCTCTCAACCTGCTGATCAGCTGAGGATATCTCTTGATTGATTTCCTGCTGGATACTGATATTTGCATTTATCTTATCAAGAAAAAGCCACCTCAGGTAATTACCAGATTGAGAGAATTGCCTCTCTCAACTGTAGCCATATCCTCAATAACCCTGAGTGAGCTTGAATATGGAGTAATGAAAAGTTCCAGACCCAAGCAGAACAAATTTGCACTCATGCAATTTGTGGTTCCGCTTGAGATACTACCGTTCGATGATCTTGCAGCACGGGAATATGGATATATCAGGAGTTTTCTTGAAAAGCTGGGAACACCGATAGGCTCTCTTGACACACTCATTGCAGCACACGCCCTTGCTCTTGATTGCATAATTGTAACCAATAATCAAAAGGAATTTGCAAGAGTTCCAGGATTGAAAACTGCAAACTGGGTGAATAACTGATCAATTTGAACTCTCAATTATCAGGGCTTCTCTGTAAACAAAATTGTGCTGCATCTCCCTCTCTACGCTGCTTTCAAGATATCGAATCTGATCATTCAGACTGACGGCCCCCCCATCAAGGGGTCAGTCTTTTTACATCGCGGGGAAACATGGTGGTAAGCCGGATGTTATCAACTCCCAGTATCCTCGCGGTTATCCTTTCAAGACCTATTGCCAGGCCGCCGTGGGGAGGAAGACCATACTTGTGAGCCTGCAGATAGCTCTCGAAAGCGTCAGGATCGAGACCGAAGGCTTTCATTTTTTCAACCTGGGCGTCGTACTCATGTATCCGCTGCCCGCCGGTTGTCACTTCAAGACCCCTGAACAGCAGATCGAAACCGAGGGTTGTGCCAGGGTTTTCAGGATCATCCATTGTGTAGAAAGGTCTCTTCTCTGTCGGGAAATGAGTAACGAAAAGGAATTCGGAATTCCATTTCTCAAGTGAATAAACGCAGAGTATTTTCTCTTCCTCAGGATCAAGATCCGGTTCACCTGTACTATCCTTCCCGCTGACCTCCAATGTTATCCGGTGCGCCTGCTCAAGGGTTACCGATGGAACGGTGGCAGGTATCAAGGGGATATCCGCGCCCAACATTTCAAGCTCGTATGCGCAATCCCTCTTCAACGCTTCAATGCAGTCTCTCAGAACAGCTACCTCGACTGACATGATCTCTTCAAAACCGGTTATGAATCCCATCTCAAAATCGAGGGATGTGTACTCGTTGATATGCCTGGATGTCTGATGAGGTTCAGCCCTGAATACGGGCCCGACTTCGAACACTCTTTCGAAGACCCCCACTCCCATCTGTTTGTAGAACTGGGGTGACTGGGCGAGGAACGCCTCCCGGTCGAAATACTTGATCTTGAAGATGTTCGCACCGCCTTCAGCGCCTGCTGAGCAGATTTTCGGAGTTCTGATCTCGGTGAATCCCATCCCGGACAGGCTGCTCCGGAATGCCGACGCAAACGTTTCCGCGACTTTCAGCCTTGCCCGTTCCATCGGATGTCTCAGACTGAGGGGCCTCAGATCGAGATTAGTATCAATATGAAGATCCAGCATTTTCTTTGTCATATCTACCGGTGGCTGCTCAGCTGGCAGGGAGATGAATTTTATGGAGTCAACATGCAGTTCGACGGTATTCGGATGAATGGATGTATCCTTTATTCCCGCCTTCTTCACTGTCCCTTTCACCTCTACCGACTGTTCAATGTCCAGCTTGTCAAGAACTTCTTCGTTGCCATCGTTTCCCATCACGCACTGCAGAAGTCCGTCATGACGGCGGAGAATGATGAACGCGCCCCAGCCCAGCCGGCGTATCCTCTGAACCATACCGTGAACAGTTACGCTCTCTCCGGCCATTTTCTCCAGTTCACCCGCCGATATTATACCTGTCAGTCCTTCATCACTTATACTCTTCATGGGAATCCTTTCAAATGCTTTAATAAATAGAAGGTGTAATATACATCATAGTTAGAGACAGAGGCGTTTTATTTTCAAAGCACTATTAAATGTGGAATAATTTAATATCTACTCGCCGTTCATCCGGTAGCAGCAATCAGCTATCACCTTCTTTTCCTCGGAGCCCCCCTGCTTTGTAAATACGTAGCAGCCTGTTGGGTGTTGATACCAGATGCGCGAGAAGGCTGAGCGCCTCTTTGGCGCACACTTCCGACAGGTCTTCAGCCTCCTCCATTCCGGGCTGATCCGATGTAATGCTGCGCTTCAGGCTTCCTATATCTCTTTGGTATTCAGCCATCTCCATCTGATATATGGATCTTGAGCGTTCCCTGAGCTTTTCAAGCTCTCCCGTATCGGGATTCATAAGGACGCTCTCCTTCTCCAGCCTGAAGCCTTCTCTGAGCCTGTCCATACCCTTCAGGACAAGCTTCAGCTCATCTATGACCTCAGAATTGCTACTTTTCATATTCTTGGCATTCCAGCTTCCGTGAGTTAGTATTATGTTGAAGTATATAAGCATTTCAGATTAGGAGTAGAATGTCAGATACCTTCAGAATCCTTGCGATCAACCCCGGTTCCACCTCTACAAAGATATCTGTTTTCGAGAACGAAAGGGAAGTCTGGACAACAAAGCTTACCCATTCGAAGGAGGAACTTTCAAAGTATGATCATATCTTCGATCAGTACGAATTCAGAAAAGGCGTTATACTGAGCGAACTTCAGGAGGCGGGTTTCGACATTTCCGCCTTCGATGCCATTGTCGGCCGGGGTGGCGTTCTATATCCCGTTGAAGGGGGAACTTATTCAGTAGATGACAGACTTCTGGAGGATCTTCATAAAGGGGTTCAGGGAGAGCATATTTCGAACCTCGGAGCTCCGATCGCAAAGGAGCTTTCAATTACTGCCAGCTGTCCCGCTTTCATAGTAGACCCGGTAGTGGTTGATGAGATGGAACCTCTTGCCAGGTTCTCGGGGCATCCTGATCTGTCCAGAAGATCTATCTTCCATGCACTGAACCAGAAGGCTGTTGCAAGAAAAGCGGCTGCGGATCTTGGAAGAAGTTACAGCGACCTGAATCTGATAGTGGTTCACCTTGGTGGTGGAATTTCAGTCGGGGCACACAGTAAAGGTAGAGTGATCGACGTCAATAACGCTCTTAACGGAGACGGTCCCTTCACACCGGAAAGGTCAGGAGGTCTCCCTGTCGGTGATCTTGTTGAACTCTGCTTCAGCGGTAAGCGTACCCACACTGAGATCAAGCGCATGATCAAAGGGGCGGGCGGGATAGTGGCCTACCTTGGAACCAACGACATGATGACAGTCGAAGATGAAATTGAAAAGGGAAACTTGGAATATGAAATTGTTTACAGGGCCATGGCATACCAGATATCCAAAGAGATCGGAGCTCTTGCAGCGGTGCTCGAGGGAGATGTCGACGCAATAGTAATAACGGGCGGTATTGCTTATGATAGAAACTTCATCAACTGGATTACCGGACGGGTGAAATTTGTAGCCGATGTGCTTGTATATCCAGGCGAGAAAGAGATGGAGGCCCTGGCTCTCGGGGCTCTTCGTGTTCTTCTGGGTTCCGAAACAGCAAAGCAGTACAGTCCTGAAGGAAAGGTTCCTTGATGAGTGAAGGCAGTTTTGAAAAGGAGAAAGAGGCCTGGGAGGAGAATATTCTCGATCCTGTTCTTAAACAGTTCCCTGAAAGAAAAGAAGTTTTCAGAACAGGCTCAGGTGACCCTGTAGAGAGGGTTTATTTCCCTGACAACCCCGTAGATAAGTATCTGGAGAAGCTGGGATTTCCGGGGGAGTATCCGTATACAAGAGGAGTTCAGCCTGCGATGTACCGCAGCCGTTTCTGGACCATGCGTCAGTACGCAGGTTTCGGAAGCGCCGAGGAATCCAATAAACGATACCGCTTTCTGCTCGGACAGGGTCAGACAGGCCTTTCAGTAGCCTTCGACCTGCCTACGCAGATAGGATACGATTCCGACCATCCGCTGTGCGCTGGAGAAGTGGGAAAAGTTGGTGTGGCAATCGACAGTCTGGCTGATATGGAGATACTCTTCGGAGATATTCCACTGGACAGTGTGTCCACATCGATGACTATCAACGCTCCGGCTGCGGTTCTGCTTGCAATGTACATCATCGTAGCTGAAAAGCAGTCCATTCCCGCTGCAAAGCTCAGAGGTACAATTCAGAACGATATACTCAAGGAGTACATGGCCAGGGGAACTTACATATTCTCACCTGCTCATTCTATGAGGCTTATCACAGATATTTTCAGTTTCTGCAGTCGGGTGGTTCCGAAGTGGAATACTATCAGTATCTCGGGTTACCACATCAGAGAAGCGGGAAGCACCGCTTCACAGGAGGTTGCGTTTACCATAGCGGACGGTATCGCATATGTTGACGCAGCGATAGAGGCAGGGCTTGCGGTTGATGATTTCGCGCCCAGGCTAAGCTTCTTCTTCAATGCTCATAATGACCTTCTGGAGGAAGTCGCTAAATTCAGGGCTGCCAGAAGGCTCTGGGCTGAAATAATGAGGAACAGGTTCGGTGCCAGAAAGGAAAAGAGCATGATGCTCCGATTCCATACCCAGACCGGTGGTTCCACTCTGACCGCTCAGCAGCCTGATAACAACATCGTCAGGGTGGCTATTCAAACACTGGCGGCTGTGCTGGGGGGAACCCAGAGTCTTCATACAAACAGCAGGGATGAAGCCCTTGCTCTGCCATCGGAACATGCCGTACGAATTGCCCTAAGAACCCAGCAGATAGTCGCTAACGAATCTGGGATAACGAACACCGTTGATCCTCTGGCAGGCAGTTTCTTTATAGAGGAACTGACTGACAGGATGGAAGCCGAAGCAAGGGATCATATAAGCAAAATCGATTCTCTTGGTGGAATGGTGCAGGCTGTGGAGGAGGGATACCCCCAGCGTCAGATTCAGGAAGCTGCATACAGATACCAGCGGGAAATCGAGAACTCCGAGCGGATAGTCGTCGGGGTTAACAGCTTTGAAATCAAAGAACAGCCCCCGGAGGGACTGCTCAGGGTTGATCCCTCTGTCGAGAAAGCCCAAGTTGTAAAACTCAGGAATATCAGGGAAAGCCGCGATAACGATGCGGTGGCTGGATGCCTGAGATCATTAAGAAATGCCGCAGATTCTTCGGAGAACCTCATGCCTTCTATTATGGAAGCAGTGCGATCCTACGCCACGCTGGGTGAAATATGTGGCGTTCTCCGCGAAGCATTTGGTGAATATGTACCAAACACAATCCTCTGACACATCTCTCTGTACCTTATTACAAAGTGACAGACAGGAAGGATGGAAATGTTGAATATCATTAGTCCATCAGCAGCAGCACTTATTACGTTAGTTACCCTTTCACTTATGGGAGGGTGCTCAGGAACCGAAGTCGACAGCACAACATGGCTGATCGTTGTCGAGCAAGACACGATTTCAGTTGGTGATATCGGTGAGGCATGGAACCAGCTTGGCGAAAGTCAAAGGGAGTTATTCACTTCGAAGGACAACATCATTGGTGAGTATATTGTTACCTTCAGCCAGAAAGTCTTGCTGCAACACGAGCTGGAGGAGGCAGGATATATGAACGATGAACTCCTGCTTGCAAACAGCAATGCATGGTTGACTGAGAAATTGGGTGAGGCAGCAAGGAGATTCCTTTACGAGAAGGAATTGGAGACCGTCGGTGATGACGAGATAGATTTTTTCTTATGCTATCTTGGTAGAAGTGTCATGTATACGTTAAACCCGGACAGCCCTGATGAAGAAAGGGTTGGACCGGTTCATCTTCCGGTCCTTCCGGTCGAGATGGTCCTGACTCTTGACGCCCTTAACAGAGGGGAAATAGGGATCACGGAGAGCGGAGTTGAGGTAAGGCTTGATTCCATCCTGATAGCAGACTCTACTCTTATTGCTCAGGCTCTTGCTGATACGGCTGCTGTCCGATCAAGTGCAGCGAGTGCAATAGCAACCAGAAGATTCCAGGAAAGCGATGATAGTATTAAGCAATCCTTCCATACCGATTATAACTTGAGTGTGGATTCAACTGCCCTTGAGCAGCTAAGGCTCCACTACGCTGAGGAGGCTGAATTCCCTGCTGCGGAGACCTTGATACTCTCGTCAGATCTGGGCAATCTTACAGCCGAAGAATTGAAAAGTGAGATCACGTACTACAGTAACCGTTTTTCGGTAAATCCTGCAGATCGAATCTGGCTCGATTCCTTCATTGAGTTCATGATTTACAATTTCTATGCACGTACAGTTCTTCAGAACGAATCTCCCGAAATCATTGATTCGCTTAGAATCGAGTCGGAGAGATACCTTCTAGACCTGGCATCAGAAGAATTCTACAACGACAGGATTCGAGCAGCGGTAACAGTTACCCGGGCAGATATGGAAAATTTGTTTGAAAACCTGGAAGAACCCTTTACTATTCCGGAAAAGAGGGTTCTGCAGGCCATCAGTATACCTCAGGATTCTCTAATCATATTTCGCAATTTAACGGAGCATGAACGTGATGAATTCATTCTCAGAATGCCGGGATTCGTATACGTTGCTGTCGACTCAACTCGGCCCCAGATAACCAGACCGTTGACAATCAATGAAGTACCCGGGTTTCATGGAGATGAGGTTTTCCTGATAGATCCTGCGGATACCAGCACCTGGCTGGGGCCTCTGGATCTTTATGATGGACCCCAGCTGTGCATGTTCAGGCTGATCGAAGTGATCCCCCTGCGAAATGCAACATTTGATGAGGTTGAGAATGAGCTGCGAGTGATGGCCAGAAACATGTTTGAAGAACAGACCACAATAGAGGTTATCCGGGAGCTTGAGGAAAAATACAACCTTGTCATCAATGAAGACATTCTTGAAAAACTGCCCGAGGATATCGGCAGCTGGAGTAAGCTCTAAAGTTAGATGGGGACATGGGATATCTGTTTTGCACATATCTCATGTCCCCTTAATTTACTTACTCCTCTGAAACTACTTAAGAACAATCACTGAAGCGGATGCCGAGCTGCTGCCTGTGTTAACACGGGTGATGTAACATCCTGCATTCAGTGATTCCACCTGTATAGTGCAAGCTGAATCCGTAAGAGTACCGGTGGCAACAAGCCTGCCCGATGTATCGTAAAGTTCCACATTGGCATATTCAGCTGGATAAGAAACTGACAGTACCCCGCAGCAGGGGTTTCGATCGAAAGTAACTCCGTGAAGGGAAGCACTGGCGCCTTCATCTTCAATGCCAAGCACATGCATTGCGGGCACTAGTGTAGGATCCCCCAGCAGCACCATTCCAAGATGCCAGGAGAGCTCACTTGGTGAAAGACCGCCCTGCGCAATGTAATCCCACCAGTCACTGTAGGCTTCACCCAATGAGCCACGGTTACCCAGAGGAGAATAGAATGAGGTGAAGAACAGCATAGCTCCGCTTTTGGTGCTTCCCACCGATGCAAGACCAGTAGCTGTGCAGAAAGCGTATACTGCTCCCATGCAGTGTACGGTAGTAAAGCGGGCGTTCGAGCAGGCGAACAGGTTATAGAAATGAGCCTGTGGCAATGCGGGAACCAGCTCATGCCAATCTGTTGTCGGTCCCGGACTCCAGTAGTGGGAAGCTGAGTTGGAGTGAACGAACGGGCTTATCCAGACGTAATTCTCAGGCAGCCTGTTTTCAAGATAATCGGTACCGTTGGTTGCGGCTGCATTACTCACAAGTTCGGTATTGGGGTAGAGGTACTGCATCGAAACTCTGTATTCCGACGCCCAGGGGATCCAGTCATCGTCTACGTAGCATAGTGCGTTAAGTGGTTCCGGGTCACCGTTCAGTCTCCATTCATGGTTCCTCTGGAGGTAATCGTTCAGAATTTCGGTGGGGTCCCCAACTGCAGTCAGGTTATCGACCTTGATCCGTCCCACGAATATCTCGGGGATCAGGGTTCCGTAGAATGTATCGTAAATACCGTCGGAACCGGGGACAGCCCCGATCCAGTTATCCTCCCAGATGCCGTCAAGATCCATGTAAAAGTAATCACTTGGAAACGATTCCGAACTCTTTCCAGCAACATCACTAAGAGCGCTCCAGGGCGCAGGGAGGTTCCCTACGAGCACCGCACCCACAAGGCCATCGTTGTATTTCTCTGTAATAAATGCCTTCAGCTCTTCAGGTGTGCTGTAGGTTACCTCGACTACTTCGGTGGAAAGCCCCTGTGACGCAATATCTGTTGTCCACTGGTCCAGGAGACCGGCCTCAAGGCTGTCCGTAAGTCCCTCTTCGAAGATAAGTATAAAATCAGCCCCATCGGATCCTGCGATAGAGGTGAATGTAAATGGCATGTATGGAGGCTGATCCTGAATCCACTCCTCGTAAGTTCCCTCGATAAATGAAGGATCTGGATTGACAGTCATGGGGGTTTCATCGTAAACACCCCCAATAAGCAAAAGAATTAGGGTCAGGTCTTGCATTTAAGCACTCCTATCATTTTATTGACTAATGTTATACATATTTTTTCTTAACTATCCTATAAATCGTTGAATTATGAACTCCGAGAAAATCTGCAATCTCACTCTGCGTGTACCCAAACTCATAATATGCTTTCCATAAAGCAGCGTTCCTTGTTTCTTTCATTGAAACAATCAGGGGATTAAGCAGTTCCTCAAGATCTGGGCGGCATACTGTTCTCTGGTATTTAGGATAATCAAAGTTGCTTTTCTCCACTTCAATTTCATCTTTCACGGATTCAATGAATTTCCTGTCTCCAAGAATAAGATCTCCCTTGATTCCTAAATGAGTAATATCCTTTTCAAGGCCATCGTACACAAATTGAGAATATGCAGCTTCTGAAGAAGCTTGGGACGCATCTTCATTGGTAATCCTGGAAAGAATTTCATTTCTATCAATACAGGTTTTCGTCTTATCCAGTCCTGCTGTGGCTCTGAAGCTACTCCAGTAGTATTCCTCGGGAAAATGAACTATCCCAGCTCTTACCGGATTGAGTACAATATACCTGCATAGTTCCATAAAGTAGTTTTCCCTGTCAACCAGTATGGACTTAAATCTGCCCTGAAAGAGATGCCCTGTACGATCATACTTCCAATTGAAATACTGGGCATATACTCCGTTCAGGTGACGCATTCCACGGGAAGTGTCTCCATCTACAGATTCAATCAGAATATGGTAGTGGTTGTTCATGAGACAATAAACGTAACACTTCCAGTTTGAATTTGCGATACTATTCTCAAGTATCTTCAGAAACTTTTCCCTGTCGCTGTTTTCTCTGAAAATATCCCTTCGGTCGAGACCACGCGCATAGATGTGGTACAGTCCTCCAGGGATTTTAAGTCGTAATGGTCTTGTCATAAGTTAATCATATGATAATAATGCTCAAATGCAAGACCTGGCCCTAGAGTCTGAGGTACTGGTAGAGGTCGAGGTGCCGGATGGCAAAGTTAAGGGCGGGGTAGAGTATGCTTGAGATAACTCCCAGGTACAACAGTCCGAAAACTATGAAAAGACCAAACCTCTCAAGCTTTCTGTAATGGAAAAGAGCCTGCCCATCGAGAAACCTTGCCACTATTCTGCTGCCGTCAAGCGGGGGTATCGGCAGGAGGTTGAAGACCATAAGCACTATATTCATAAGTGCGGCCATAGCAAGGCTGTGCACCAGTATTGAAGGCAGGATACTGCCTGCCAGATGGAGAAACAGTGTCAGGAGAATTGCTAGTGCGAAATTTGTAGCAGGCCCGGCCAGGGCCACCCACATCATGCCTGTTTTTGGATTTCTGAAGAATCCCGGATTAACCGGTACCGGCTTAGCCCATGCCAGGATGATGGGGCTGTTACTGATAAGGAATAATGCCGGGAGCAGGATCGTTCCGATCGGGTCAATGTGAGGAATAGGATTAAATGTCAGCCTTCCCATTTTGTACGCTGTGGGATCTCCCAGCTTGAGAGCAACATACCCGTGTGCGATCTCATGACAGACCACACTGAAGAACACGAAAACTATTATGAACGGAGTTTCTATACCCATTACCTTCTCCTGCCGGCAAGCAACAGCCAGATCATCTGTCCGAGGGAGGCAAGTGCGGCTGCTACATAGGTCATGGATGCAGCGCTCAAAACTTTTCTGACACCCGTTAACTCGGCTCCGGTCATATTACCGCTTTTCTGCAGGTAGACAACCGCGCGTCTGCTTGCGTCGAATTCCACCGGGAGGGTTACCAGCTGAAAAAGAAGGGCGGCACCGTAAAGTGCTGCTCCGAGATAGTAGAGCGAGGTCATGTGAAAGAACATTCCACCGATTATCAGTGGAAACAGCATCTGGGAACCAAGATTGGCCACAGGCACAAGCTTCTGACGAAGCTTAAAAGGACTGTAACCCATTGCGTCCTGAACGGCATGCCCGGCCTCGTGGGCCGCAACACCTACCGATGCTATTGAAGTGCCTCCAAAGACACCACTGGAAAGGCGCAGTACGCTGCTTCTGGGATCGTAATGATCGGTAAGCCGACCGCCTATCTCCTGTATATCTATATTTGCAAGTCCGTAACTGTCCAGTATCTCCCGCGCAACCAGGGCACCGGAAAGTCCTCTTCCGGTACTTACTTTGCTGAAGCGTTTGTAGGTGCCGTTGACCTTGGATTTGGCTATTAAGCCAATGATCATTGCGGCTATAATAATCAGGAAACCTGCATTCATACCCATAAATCCCAGATACATTTTTCGACCTCTTTTAGAATTGAACTACAAAATCTGTTCTTCCTGCATATATAAGCAAATTTACTTCCTCCATATATTGCACTTATAGAGCGCCTTTAGACACTGATCACTGTTTCCAGTGACATTATGGCACAGGCAGGAGATCTCTGAATATGACAGTATCCCTCGTTTTAAGAAGGGATTTCAGCCGCTTCAAGACCGCATTTTCCACTACATTGTTCTCAAAATCGCAAGGATGGATGGCGAATCTCAGTATTTCAGAACCAACAAGTACAGTACCGGAAACCCTGACCCATAAGGCCGCAAGAGACCTCTTCAGAAGACCCCCGCCAGCGTAATTCACAATCGGCATTCTGAGGATCGTCCGACCCGTTGCCGGGTTCCATACACGCCACCTGTTCTCCGCGAAGATGAAACCTGTTTTCGCTAATGCTGCAATAGTTCCATTGCTGTACAGCCATGCGGGAGCCGCGAAACCTTTGACTTCAACACCAAGCGTCCGTTTCAGAACCTCCCGCCCCTCCTGCAGAAGTTTGGTCGCTCTATTCTCATCAAGACCGAGGAATTCCCCTTCACCTCTCGTGAAAATTGATGACCTGATTCTATCTGCAGTCCCCAGATCGGCAATCTCGCCTGAATGCCTGCTACCATGTAGAACCATCTCCACACCATTTTCTTCCAGCTCCCGAAGCCATTGGCAGAAAGCAGGGAATCTTTCAAGGGGCCACTCTCCATGGTAGTCAGGAACCACGAGCATGCTGTACCTGACAACCCCGAGCTCGCAGATGGCGGAGTGAATCTTTCTCAGGGTGTTTTCATGAACCGGTGAAACATCGTGCAGTGTCAGGTGTAATCGTTTCACAGTTATTCCCACCACCTGTCCGCCGGAACCAGCCTTTCGATATCGTTCTCTTCGAAGGCCTCCTTTATCATTTCGTAGAAAGTTTCCATTCTCGTGAAAACATCAGGCCAGCTGTGCCGTGCGATGGCATATTTTCTCAGATATCCGGTGGTTTCCTTCCCGGATAAACCGATCGCACGAGAAACGGAGTCGGCCAGGTTTTCAGGGTTGCCTGGTTCAAACGGAGGGATAAGACCCAGTGACGCTGCCATTTCGCCTGAAGCTTCTGCATCGGGAAAGACAGGAATGGTTCCGGACGCAACGGCCTCAAGGCCCGCAAGTCCGAACGTCTCGTACCGGCCAAGGGCCAGAAACACATCGGCGGATGCCATGGCTTCCGCAACAGCAGTTCTGCCTCTCAGAAAGGGCAGACGATGGACTTCCGGATACTTTTCAATGAAATCATTCACAAGGCTTTCGTGTGGGCCACGCCCTCCTATGACAAGCTTGATCCTGCCCGGATCTCTGAAAAGCGGATAAGACTCCATCAGAAGATCCAGCCCCTTCTCCCAGTGGAGTCTTGCAAGATAGAGGACAAGTTTGCAACTGTTGGATGCGCCGACTTCCCTTCGGAACCTGCTGGAGAAAGCTGAGGGTGAAAACCTGTCGGTATCAACACCCAGAGGTGTATGGAAGAGTCTCCTTACTCCTGCGCTGTGCAGCTTCTCAAGCATGCATCGGGAGGCTGCAAAACCTGCCGTCATGCGGCTATAGCACCTGCCAACATGGTTTCTGGCAATCTCCTGAAGTTTCTCCGCAATTCTGGAGGGAAATATCTTTCCTGCGTAGGGACCTACGTAACAGTCTGGAAAATCTGAATGGTAGAAACCCACCGTGGGTATCCTGGAAGCCCCGATAGCACTGACAGTAAGAGCTGGAAGCAGGTAGGGGCTTCCTATCTCAATAATGTCAGGCTTGAAATCGAGAAATGCGGAATTGAGGTCACCGCTGTCTACGAGCATGCGGTAGCCGGATTGCAGCAGAGGTATCGATCTCAGCGAGTAGATTCTGGCGCTTCCCCTGAAAGTCAGGCTTTCTTCGTTCCCTGGAATGATCAGGGCAGCCGTATGTCGGGGATGCTCAGAGAAATGGTCAAGCTTCCTGTCGTGATAAACACGCATTCCTCCACCGGAGGAAGAATATAGACTGTTTACATCACAGATTCGCATCTGTCAGTGTATGCCATCACCCGGACAGGAATCACTTCCCGGCTGAAGAAGGTACACACCACCCTTTCCATCATCGGATGCAAGAACCATTCCATTACTTACAACTCCCATTATCTTAACAGGCTGAAGATTGACAAGGACTACTATCTTCCTGTTGATAAGTTCTTCCTTTGAATAGAAGGGCTTCATCCCCGCGACCAGCTGACGCGAATGATCACCCATATCTACGATGAGCCTGAACAGTTTGTCGGCACCTTCAATATCATCGACCTCTTTAACAACACCTGCTCTCATGTCAATTTTCATAAATTCATCGAAGGAAACCGTTTCTTTGATCGCGGGTTTCCCGGCTTCTCCATCGGTTGACTCGGGTCTGCTGTCTTCTGGCTGCATAACTTCCTCAAAACCTTTTCTGAGCTTCTCAAGCAGTATTTCAGGTTCTCCCAGCTTTCGTCCTGAGGGGATGTTCTCACCTCCAGCGTCTTTCCAGAGCAGGGAGCTGCTTCCAAGCATCCTGCCGATTTTCTCACAGGTAAACGGTATAAACGGGGCGAACAGTATCCTCAGTGAATCAGCGAGCTGGATACTGTAGTAGATAGCTGTTGCGCATTTATTTCTGTCTGTATGAGCGGTTTTCCAGGGCTGGGACTGATCGAAGTACCTGTTTCCCTCTCTGGCCAGATCCATTACTCTGAGGCATGCTGCCTTCGTTTTAAAATTCCGCAGCAGCTCCTCCATCTCATCGCGGGCGGAGGCGATAGACGCCATGAGTTCCCTTTCGGCCTGCCCCTCAACCGCGGGCTCCGGTACTACTCCTTCGAAAGCCTTATGGGCAAACTTTATTGTACGGTTTACGAAGTTCCCGAAAACATCTGCGAGTTCGTTGTTCTTCGAACGGAACTCATCCCACGTGAAGTCGGCATCACGATTCTCAGGAGCGTTTATGGCAAGGGCATACCTCATGGGGTCAGGGGGGAAGTGAGCCAGATAATCCGTCAACCAGATAGCTGTTCCCCTGCTTGTGGAAATTTTCTCTCCATTGATGGTAAGGTATTCATTGGCGGGAATATTCCACGGAAGAACATAGCTGCCGAGTCCGTGTAGAACCGAGGGTTCTATAATCGCATGAAAGACTATGTTATCCTTCCCGATGAACTGCACGAGGCGGGTTTCGGGGTCAAACCAGTATTTCTTCCAGCCCTCAGGATCTCCCCTTTTCGTGAACAGTTCCTTAGTACTGCTGATGTAACCGAGAAGAGCTTCAAACCATACATAGAGAACCTTCCCTGAAGCATCCGGAAGCGGGACAGGTACACCCCAGTCAAGATCCCTTGTAATGGCCCTTTCCCTCAATCCTTCGTTACGCCAGCCGCGACAGTAGTTAAGTACGTTGCTCTTCCAGTTGTCATGGGCTTCAAGCCAGGGTTCCAGCCATTCCTGAAAAGCGTTCAACCTGAGAAACCAGTGGGTAGTATCCCGAGGGGCCGGAGAGGAGCCACATATTTCGCAGACCGCTTTCAGGAGGTCAAGTGCGTCCAGCCATGATCCACAGTCTTCACACTGATCCCCCCTTGCGTTCGCAGAGCCGCATTCAGGGCATGTCCCTCCCACATACCTGTCTGGAAGGAACCGACTGCACTCATCACAGTAGAACTGTTTCATGGATTTCTCAACGATGTATCCCTTTTTAAACAGATTCAGAAAGACTTCCTGAGTAAACCTGTAGTGCTCCGGCTTTTCAGTTCTTGAGAAATTATCAAAGGATATACCGAAACGCTCAAAATCCCTGCTGATGATCTCATGAAATCTGTCAACAACTTCACCGGGTGTAATTCCCATCTGTTCTGCCTTGATGGTTATGGGAACACCGTGCTCGTCCGTGCCACAGATGTATATGACATCCTCTTCACACATTCTGAGAAACCGAACGTAAATATCAGCAGGCAGGTAGGCTCCTGCCAGATGTCCCAGATGTGAAGGACCGTTAGCGTACGGCAGTGCGCTTGTTACCAGATATCGTGACATTGTTTCTCCATGTTCGGGAATATTCTAATTTCATTCCTGTTAGTGGACACTAGGGGTTCACCTTATCATCAGGTTTCTTCAGAGGTTTCTTCCTCCTGTGGAACTTCTCGATGTTCAAGACCTTTTCTTCATCATCCTCCATCTTGAGGGTTATCGTCTCTCTGAATATGTCAACCGCGGTTACCTTTCCCTCCCTCTTTCCTAACATCGCTCTGGAACCAAGTTGAGGGTAGAGTTTGGAAGCCTTTCTGTAGAAATCGGATTCGTAATTCAGACAGCACATCAGACGGCCGCAAACACCTGATACTTTGGACGGATTAGGCGCCAGATCCTGCTCTCTGGCAGTCTTAAGGGTAATCGATCTAAAATGTGACAGGTAGGAAGCACAGCATAACCTCTTTCCGCACAGGCCTATGCCGTCCTTCTGCCTTGCATCGTCCCTTACACCTATCTGTCTCATCTCTATTCTCGCATGAAACTTGCTGGCAAGGTCCCGGACGAGCCCTCTGAAATCCTTCCGCTGGTCGGCTGTGAAATAGATCCTTAATTTCCTTCTGTCAAGCTGTGACTCACAGCTGGTAAGTTTCATATCCATGGTTCGTGTGGAGACTCTCTCCTTACAGAATTTTAAAACCTTTTTCTCGAATTCCCGATTCTGCCGATCTATCTGAAGATCATCAGGTGTAGCTTTCCGCAGAAAGTGACCAGTGATTGAAGCTACTGGATCCCTTGGATTGTACTTAGCAACGACAATCCCGATGTCTTCCCCTCTGTCCGCAGAAACAACGACCATGTCTCCAACAGAAGTCGGCTTATCTGACATGTTGATAAAAGTCTCAAGCCTTTTGGAACTGAATAGAAGCCGGAATAGTTCCAGGGCACTGGACCTCTCATTATCGTAGTTTTCGCTGTTACCGTTTTCGTTCTCAATCTCGTAACTCAATTCAATGATTCCTTTCCCGAGCTGACAATGCTTCTCCACATGCAGGCGAAGGCTGCTGCCAGGACTATTTGCGGCATACCGTTTCCGGCGAGTCTGATTTCAGCCATGCGAAAAAACTCTATCCCGCAGCCAAGTGCATTATCATCGATACAGAAACCCTTAAGGGCTTTTTCAGGCTGTGAAACAGGTTTTTTATCAAGGGCATCTCTCCTGAGATCATGGATGAATATCTGCATGTTTCTGCAGAATTCAAGGGCGCCTGCCCTGCCCAGTTTACGTGAAACTTCCGAAGCCAGTGTAACAGCTGACCGCGCAGAGCCGCATTCAGTTATTCCGCGCAGGACGGTTTCCGCGTCGTATTCACCCTTTGCAGAAGATGGACTGTTACATTTCAGAAGGGCAATTCCGGGCCTTCCGTCAGAAGATCTGGCGATATCGGAAGCTTCTTCTTCTCCAGAACCCAGCCGATCCATCAGAATATCTCTGATAGTATTATCCGGAATCCTCCTGAATCGAATGAGATGAGAGCGGGATCTTACGGTGGGAAGCAGGGCGGACCATCTGGAGCTGATAAGTACGATAACAGTATCCTCCGGGGGTTCCTCAAGAGTTTTCAATAGTGCGTTTGCAGCCTCCACTCCCATCCTGTCCGCATCGGAAATGATCTCAATATGCCCTCTGTCCTCGTAGGCCTTCATTGAAAGCCTCTGCCCCAGTTCCCTTATCTGATCAATGCTTATCCTTGTATTACCAGGAAGCCTTACCGGTGTTATGCCGTCGTCAACTCTTGACTGAATAAGATTTGCAATTTCTTCGAGTGGAGTACTTCCTATAACAGGAATTGTGAGTCTCACATCCGGATGCTGAAATCTGAATACCCTCAGGCAATTCCTGCATTCACCACAGTAACCCTCGCTCTCTTCCATGCACATCCAGGTTGCTGCCAGCTCAAGCGCGGCGGTAAGCCTGCCTACACCAGAGGGACCGGCGAAAAGATAAGCATGGGCAAGCCTCCCCTTTGAGAAAGATCTGCTCAGCAACTCATCCGCAGTGTCCTGTCCCCTCACCATTTTAAAGATACTCATTCTACTCCAGATACTCCAAAGGGTTCACAGGATCTCCTCCTCTGCGGATCTCAAAATAGTATCCCGGCTGCCCCCCCGGAACGGACCCGGTTCTGCCCAGTAACGACCCCGCGCTGATTTCATCATCGTGACCGACCATGAGCTGCCCCAGATAGCCGTAAATGGTGTAATATCCATCCTGATGATCAAGAACAACCATCTGCCCCATACTCAGAAATTCACTGGCATACATCACTACTCCGGGCGCTGATGCACAGACCTCCTGTGATGGGGGAGTAACAACGGTTATTCCATCACTGACGGTCTGAGTTCCATAACGCTGATTTGTCTCTATTCCAAACCCCCTGATCACCTGACCGTCGGCGGGCCAGCTTACGGTGCCTCTCTGATGTTCAAAATAGCTGTTCATGTCCGGTTCTATGAGAGGTGTTCCCGTGGAAACCTGGCGTACACTCAGCCGAGTCACAAATTCAGCCCTGCTTATTCTCCTGTCTTCAAGCACGGCAAGTGACTCCTTTGCAGCAGAAATTCTACCCATGATCTGGTTCCTCATCGAAGCCTGGTGAGCTTCTTCATCGTATATACCTTCCTGTATATCTGCCATCTGCCGCCGGAGCTGCTGGACGTTGACAAGAAGAACCTCAAGTGAATCCCGGAAGCTTCCAAGCGAATCATGACTGATCGACAGCATAAACACTTCACCTGCTGCCTTTGATGCAAGATAATCTACGTATGCCTGCCTGTGCAGCATCCTGCTGAACCCACCCTCCACGAAAAAGCTCCCTACTCCTCCCAGGTTCCTGTGGGAGTAAAGGTAAAGCATGTAGGAAGATAGATTTTCAACAAGGGCCTCTCGCAAAGAATCCTCAGCGGTGAACACACCGGAGACACAGCTCAATTGCTGGAGGATTCCAGCTTCCTCCAAAGCCAGCTCATTGTAGTAGCTCCTGGATGTAAGAAGGTGCTGATGGATAGCATCCAGGATGGTGGATACTTCGGCTTCCTCTTCTTCAAGCCGGGCTATATTCTCATGTGTTTCCTGCATGCAGGCATCAAGACTGTCCAGTGAACTCGAACAAATCAATGTTGCAAAGAGCATTAATGCTGTCAACAGCGCCTCCCATCAGAAATAACCCGATAAGTTAGAGAAGCCTTGAAGCCAGTTCCTCTGCCCTGTCAGTCTTTTCCCATGAAAACGACCCATCAGCTCCGGATTCCCTGCCAAAATGCCCGAAGGAGGATGTTCTTGAGAAAATAGGCTTCTTGAGTCCAAGATACTCAATAATCCTGTATGGACGAAGAGGGAATATTTCCCTGATCACCATTTCAACAGAATCAGCATCGCTGACTTTTCCCGTTCCGAAGGTCTCTACCATCACGGATACAGGTTCCGCCTTGCCTATGGCATAGGCGAGCTGGATCTCGCACCTGTCCGCGATGCCTGCCTTAACAACGTTCTTCGCGATATGACGTGCCATATAAGCAGCCGAGCGGTCAACCTTGGTAGAATCCTTGCCTGAGAACGCTCCGCCACCGTGCCTTCCTGAGCCGCCGTACGAATCAACGATTATCTTTCTTCCGGTAAGCCCCGTGTCTCCGTGTGGACCGCCGATTGCAAACCTCCCGGAGGGATTGTAAAGAAGCTTGCCGTTCCATTTCAGAGCCGGCTTGCATTTATCCAGAACCGGAATGATGACCTTTTCGCGTATTTCGCTCTCCATGGCTTCTCTCTCAGCATCTGGTGCATGATGAACGGAAAGAAGGATCTCATCGATGCCCACCGGCGTGTGACCTTCGTACATCACCGTAACCTGACTCTTCGCGTCTGGTCTTGCCCATGGGAGTTCTCCCGCTTTGCGTGATTCACTTAACTGTTCCAGAAGTCTGTGTGCAAGCTGAATAGGATAGGGCATAAGGACTTCCGTTTCTCTGCACGCGAAGCCGAACATCAACCCCTGGTCTCCTGCGCCTTCGTTGTCAACAACACCATGATTAATATCAGGTGACTGGGAGTGTACTTTTATTTCGTATTTATTCTCGCTGAAGTGGAAGCCAATATCCGGAATATCGTACCCTATCATGCGGATCGTATCCCTTGCAACCTTTTCGTAATCAACATTGGAGTGACTTTTCACTTCCCCCGCCAGAAGGCAGAAGTTGGTTGTTACAAGGGTTTCGCATGCAACATGAGCATCCGGATCATCTTGAAGATGTGCGTCCAGAACAGCGTCCGAAATCTGATCACATATTTTATCGGGGTGTCCTTCGGAAACGGATTCGCTTGTAAACATAGTACCCATGATTGGATAAACCTCCTCAATTCTCTAGCCGAAAAAGAAAAACCGCCGCCGGCGGTCTGAGGTAAGCTATCGGCTTTTTAGCACTTTTTTTAACGTGGTTGCAATATTCCCCAAATCATTCCACAGAAGGTAATAATACGATTAATCCGACTCAAGTCAATGTCCCGGGAAATCTAATTTTTCTTTTTCTCTTCTTCCTCATCAGCCTGATCGGCAAGGTCAGCTATCTCTTCAAGATTATCAATATCAAACTCGCTTCCGGCATCCTCCAGGGCATCTGAAAGCTCTTCAGACAGCAGTTCCATCTTATCTGCATAACGGATCACGATCGCCTGCTCCTTTTGATTCTTCTCCTTCTCCTCTCTTTTCTGAACTATGACAGCCCATTCCTTCTGTCGTTTCTTCTCCAGGAAGGCTCTGCCGGAACTCTCGGGAAAAAGGTAATAAAGAAGCTTCTCGCGGGGAGTTTCAGCAAGGGGAAGGTCCGTTCCTTCCAGCAGAGGTATCTCTCTGCTGAAGCCCGAGGCGTCGTACCGTCTTTCATCTCTGAAGCCGCATATTTTCTCCCTGTAATCCTCATCGATTGGAAAGGGTGTTTCCCCGTAATATCCGGCTATGAGGTTTTCGTACTGCACCGGATTCACATTCTTTCCGAGGGCAACAAGATAGGCTTTTACCCCAACTATCTGAGATGTGGGGGTAACAAGGGGACACCAGCCGGCCTTTTTTCGAACTGACTGCACCGCATCAAGGGCTGCGGAAAGAAAATCCAGTTTACCGTCCTTCGCAAGCTGAGTTGTAAAATTACTGTACATCCCACCTGGAATCTGAGCTTTTCTGACCTCCTCGTTGGGCGGAGGGAATCCGCACATGCTTTCCATCTCCTGCACTATACCGGTTGCGTCTTCTGTCCTTCCCTCCGACAGGCACAGTAGTACTTCCTCCGCCTTCGGCGCAAGAGCATCCCTTCCAGGCCAGGTGGTTTTATGAGTAGAAATGGAGAATTCCTGCTCGACTTCACCGATAACCTTTCTCAATTCAGTATGCAGGGGTTCGATCCTTCCGGGAGAGAGGTCCAGTCCGGTCTTTATGTTCAGCAGGTCTGCAAAAACGGAGAGCAGTTCAATCGAAGGATGGGAGGCTCCCCCGGCAAAAGGAAGGAAGCATGTGTCTATCATTTCCACGCCGGCAAGCATTGCTATAACCGCCGAAATGTGGCCGAAGCCCGGAGTACAATGCGTATGGCTGACCACAGGCACATCCAGTTTTTCCTTCAGTGCGGTGTAGTACTGCCAGGCAATTGACGGTTCCTTCAGCCCGGCCATATCCTTGTCCGTAATTATATCCGCTCCCAGTTCCTGAAGTTCGATGGCTTTGCCTACAAAGTGATCAATATCGTACGGGGCGCCGGTGGTGTAACATATAGCTGCATCAAAGACACCCCCCGCCTCTCTTGTACCCTCAAGAGCCGCTTTGAAGTTAGGGATGTAGTTAAGGGCATCGAATATTCTCATAATACCGACACCGGACTGGACGGCTTCCCGGTTGAAGTCCCTTACAATGTCATCCGGGTAGGGATCGTAACCAAACAGGTTCTGCCCCCTGGAAAGAGCCCTCAGCCTGCATTCATATGGAACGGCCTTCTCGGCCATCAGCCCCAACCTCTCAAAAGGATCTTCGTCGAGGTACCTCATGGCACTGTCGAGTGTTGCTCCACCCCAGACTTCCATGGTTTTCATACCGGTATCAAGAATCAGAGGCATTAGCCGCAGAACCTGTGCGCCGGACATCCTTGTTGCCAGCAGTGACTGCTGGCCATCCCTCAAGGTAAGGTCAATGAACTCGACCCTGCCTGACCCGCTTGGTGTCATTTCAGGTCCGCGTTCATCAATACCCAGTATATGTTTTATGGAAAATGGCATTGATTATCTCCCTGATTTTCCTGTTATTGCCCGACAGATAAAACTAAGTAAGCGCCCTCACTTATGCAACTGAGAACAGAGGTTCGCGGTTCCATTCCAATGCAGGAATAAATAGGGACGGAGGCATTTAATTCAAAAAGCAAAAATAATATGTATTTTCCATTTAAATATAGTCATATTATTTCATGATTACAAATAAACTGCCTCCGTCCCTATTTATCTACATTGATGATTCAAGTATGAAACAGCACTTGTGAACGGCGGTTCTTGTGGATATACTGCCATGGTTCCCGAGGGGTTCAAAGTTGTATTATCTTTGAGCCTGAGAGCGTTCGACTGCCGGAGGTAGTATTTGAGAAAAAATGTTAAGATTATCGCCAGCCTTGTCAGAAAAGCCAATAGAAAGCTCAATCATGGCAAGAAAGGTGAAGCCCTTGAGCTCATGAAGAAAGCTGTTAATGTTGATGATAACAACGGTGTTCTTGTAGAGATCATCAAGGTCATAGGAAGAAAAAAGACAACTGCAGAGCTTGAAGATGAGCCAGTAGAAATGCTGGAGGAGATTCTGGAGGATGAACCCGAAGAAATGCTGGAGGAGATTATGGAGGATGAAAAGGTAGAAATGCTGGACGAGATTAAGGAGGATGAAAACTAAGAAATGCAGCAAGACAATAAGCCAGAAGAACACGAAAAAATACTGAACAACCTACTGTAGGAACAGCAGGTAGATCTCC
>JAUWMQ010000098.1 GCA_030613065.1 Candidatus Aegiribacteria sp.
ATAGCGCAGCATGGGTGATTTGTGAAGTTACCAGGTGGAAGGTCAGACAACTCCGCTACGCATTTACCTATACCGTTATACTCGGCAAGTGCACATGCTGGATTGTTTGAAACGTAACCTTGAATCGTTCCATTCTGAAGAGCCGGATTAAGGTTAGGCTGCCCCTGCGCATTGAATAGCAGAATCTGAGAATTGGGTTCAGGATTTCCCTGCATGCTCCATTCGATGCCCTCTTCAGTAAGAGCCGATTCAAAAATAAGCAGAGCAACAGCCTTGGGGCTTTTGTACCCTATTAAAATCGGTTCGTCGCTGTTCCCTGCCCATTCGATGAAACTGTCCCAGTCATTCACTTCAATATTGTCGTCAGCAACCACAAGCATATCGCCCCTGCTGTGAAGGGGGCTGATTATCTTAACTCCGCTTCCCTGATCAGCGCTGGCCGCAAATGGTATGACTCCTCCGAAACCGATATCGAACAGCCCTGCAACCATATTATTCGGGACGTTAATTGCGCCCTGTGACTGTACGAATTGAATCTCAAGGATTTTCTCATCATCTTCTACAAGTGCATAGTAACTTTCTCCGAGGGGCTCGAGATAAATGCCGTGAAGCTCCTTCATCTCTTCTCCTCTGAGGGCTGCTACAAACACAGCCGAGTGATGGTCATGGTTACAGTGACCTACCTGCAGAAGGGGGACTTCTACCGTCAGATCGACTATGGCTTCCGTGGAAGCTGCTTCTGTCTGATTCTGGTCAGCCTTTTCACCGCAACCGGCATAGATAAAGATCGATATTAGAACTAGAATTACTACAGCAGACTTGAATAGTCTTTTCAATGCTCTCTCCTTTGGTGGGGTTATTCACTACATCATGCAGTCGCAAGCCATTATCACATATTAATCTCCTTAAGTTAGCTCGTTTCCTTGATTCCAGCAATCCATGGTAATTTGCATAAACATTCCGGACAGGTCAATATTGCCAGGAACACTACTGATTCCTTATCAGTATTCATACCTGTATCAGCATTCAGCAAGCAAGTTTCTAATATAATCTAATCAACTGCTCATAAGGCATATCCCTAATATCTGGAGTTCCGGGAAGATCCCGGATCTTTATCTGCTCCCTCAGACTGCTTCAGTATTCTCGAAAATACACTACTGTCATGTCAAGCATCATATCAGAAGTCAGTTCGAGTGGAAATACTTGCTGTTGCCATCAAAACCTGATACTTGCATAATTCATTATAGAAATATGAATCTCACTAATGAAATTTCAGAATTCAGTTTGAAATTTGAAGGAGGAATCATGGATAATAAAGATATGATCATTGCGGAGATATCCTCCGCGATCACTTCTGTTCTTGGAACATCTGCCGCCGCGGTTATGCGCAAGGCAGGCAGGCAGGCATCACTCCATATCTGGCCCGAGCTTCCATGCGGTAAAACGGTGAAAGAGGCTGGTGAGATCATGGCAGACGGAATTTCAGCACTTGGTGGGTTTGGCGATTTCAAGATGGTACCTGGTGATGATCCTAGTTCGGGTGTAATTGAATTCAAGGATTGCGCTTTCTCAGCATTCGTTGAAGCCGGTGGTCAGCCGTGTGGAAAACAAGCCATCTGCTATTTCGGTTTCGGACTGGTAGAGGAGACGTTCTTCAGGCTTACAGGTATCAGGGCGAAGATTGAACTGATGTCGAGAGATGAAGAAACCAAGATCTGCTTCGAGACAGCGACTCCCAGATAAGCAGTAACTCGTTCTGAATTGAAGCTCCTCGCCATCCTCCGGAAGTGGAACTGAAGAACCTGGGAGTTCTGCTTTCCCGGCAGCCTCAGTTTGAGATGACGGCGATATCTGTGTAGCTCGGATTACACATTCAGATCAATCTCAATCTCATCCATCGAAACGGATTGACCTTCACTGAGAGATAGATCAAATATGCAGAATTGCCCATTCTTGATGCCTATGTTATCCTTATGATAATCGTTGAAAACAATGCTGTTGCTCTTTAACTCCCGCATGATCTTCATCGCTGCGATAGCAGCCCTCTCGCGCGGATGCCGGCATCTGTTGCTTTCGAGACTGCCCCTTCTCTCCGCGCAGGATTCGATCCGCTGATCCTTATAGGATTCGGACAGAATCTGCTGCGTTAATTCAAGCAGTTCGGCATCTTCATCACTGAGCATCGCATTGGTATCTATGTTCTCCCGCACTATAAAGTAGTACGGCGTCCTCAATCTGCATATGGACAATCCATACACCTGGAAGATATCCACTATGCAGCTGTTGTGTTTACCAATAATCGAGGCGGAGGTTCGAGCCTCCTTTTCGTCTCTGGTTATCTTGAGAACTGTGTTATCCGTTAACAAATATACCGCGCCCCAAAAACCTTTTCCAAGGAAATGCTCTATGCGGGGGATGCCTTCCGCCTCGCAAACGCGAGAAACAAACTCAATACTGTCACCGCCGCATACGCCTGCACATGCACATCTTAGATGTTCAACCATCTGACGACGTTTGGCATCGGCTTCGAGCAATTGCTCAGGGTAACCGAAATCTCTGAGAAGGCTCTGGAACAGAAGTGATATCCGCCGCATCGAAACACCGGACAACCCGATCAGCGATAACGGTGGCCTGATAACGTTGCAGGCAAGTCGGTGAGATGCCGGATCACTCTTTTTCTGTTTCCAACCGGCATCAGTATTGAGAACCTGATCGATAGCAGCGATCAGCTTATTGATTTTCCGCCTGAGATTACTCAGTGAAGCTCTCCTCCGCGCAAGAATCACCAGAAAAAGAGAATCAAAAGCGAAAGGAGTGATTATGATAATGCGATTTGAATACTCTATGAGAATAGATTCTGCCTGTGTGATATCGAGCATTCGTCCAACATTCACCGCTATGGTAAAACTGGTGATAGCTGAAGTTCCCAGACCATCCTCATTTATGATCATTCCCGGCATCAGACCTGATGAAAAGCAGTCGAGATCAAACAGTGTTACACCCAGAACGTCGCATTTCTGAAGTGAGAGCGCTTGAATATTCCCGATGTTCCGGGCGTCTGTATTTCTAAACGAATTCATAGTCGTTCATCAATTCCTGAAATAACTGTTCAGTTGAATACTCCTCCTATAGGGGATCCCTGTTCTTCAACAATGGTTCCTTCAATCAGTATCGAACATCCTGGTAGATCAGGAAAGTACAATACTTCTGAAAGAATATTGCCGGTTATCGAAATTTCGCAAGTCGAAGTACCTGCAGGTTCGGCATTCAGAACGCAGGCTTCCCCGTTCGAGTGCTACCATCGGAGGGGATTAAGGGTGCCCCGGGATAGTCTGTGTATTTCTGGATGATTAATTTCTTCTCTCTGATGTAAGCAGCGAATAACCGTCAGCACCCTTGAAATCCGCAGTAATTGTAGGCTTGACTTCAGAATCACGAATGCTCTATACTAGATATTAGTAAATAAGTAGCATTGTATATATATTTATTTAATATGAATTTGCTACAATAAGTGTTGATAATTCGTTGAAATGTTCTGATACGGTCATGTAGATATTGATAGCGCTGCAGGAATGAACGTACACATAACAGAATGGAGAATAATGGAAAAATTACACGATATCCTGGAAGAGCTGGTGGCAGTGTCGGGTATCGACGTTGCTGTGTGCGTCGGAAGGGACGGTTTCGTCATCGATGCCGCCTCCACAGGGTCATCTGACACTGAAGCTATCGGTGCCATGGTCTCAACGGGCATGGGTTCCGCCGAAAGCGTCGGTCGCGAGCTGGGACTGGAGGAGATTGACCAGGCAATGATGGAATTCAAGGGTGGAATAGTCATGATGACAGCCCTTGGCAAAGATGCACTGCTTGCCATTGTTGCCGCAAAGGATGCAAACCTGGGTGGAGTGCGTCTGCAGGTCAGAAGAAGTGCGCCCAAGATTCTTGCGGCAATGTAACCAGGGGAATAGAAAAGAGGAGACAAATGGGAAAGAAGGTCGACGCAGCAGTCGTACAGGCTGTTCTATACGGTGTTTACAAAGCGCTCTTCAAGATCACTGGAGCCAGTGCTGCCGCGGTGATGCGGCAGGCAGCACCGGATATTCTGGCCGGACTGACTAAATTCGGTGTCAAACTTCCGCAGGTTACCAATATAGATGAATTGTCAAAAGCAGTGAACGGTGTGGTGACCGAGGCTGGATGCTGTGATAGTATTGAATTCAAACTTGATGATGATATACTCACAGCCAATATTACCAATTGCACATTCTACGACCTCACGACGGCATTGAAAGAACTCGATATTCCACCGTTTGGCTGTCCGTTTGCGGCTTTGACGCTTGCGCTGGCCCAGCAGAACCTGGGAAAGCGTCCTCGGATCACTTCCCTCGCTCCAACCGAAGGCGGTAAGAAGGGAGATACAACGCTAAAAGTACAGCTGTTGTAACAGTCACTTCAGTATTTGAACCGCAGAAGTTTGAGTGCAATATCTTCGGATTGACGCAGAACTTATGGATCCCTTCAGAGAACGCTTGATGAGTCTGCTCCTGCGGGTATTGAGAGTTGCGTTCGCAAGCTTCGTATCCACAGGCATCTACCGCGCTTCCCAATGAGTACATGTGATGAATCCGGGATCTGTGTTTGTCCGCACGGAGATCGGTGTGCATCATACATTTGTTAACTGATCCAATCTGATTCCAGACATACGTTCTCTATTCCTTCCCCTGTCATCAAGGAACAACACCGTTAGAGATGTATTTGAGGAATGCGTTAACGCCTGGAGCCTTTTTCAGCGTATCATCTGCATCTCCTCGCTATTTGTGGTATATTCCTATTCCTGTTTGATGCTTTTGAAAGAGGCGATTTGAAAAGTAACGAATATCTTCTGCTTCTTGATGCGGATGATACTCTCTGGGAGAGCGCGCTTTTCTTCGAGAGAACAGAGCATGATTTTCTCAGTCTTTTGACAGCTCTTGGATCATCTGAGGAAGATGTACGGAGGATTGTTCATAAAAAAGATATTGAAAGGCTTTCTGTAACCGGCTATGGTGCAAGGCCTTATATGGATACCCTGCGCATTATCATGCTGGACCTTGTACCGAAGGCACCATCATGGGCATTGACTGCCATGGATGACATCCAGAAGAACCTTCTCGGTCATCCTGTAATTCTAATGCCTGATGTGCTCAGCACTCTAATGTATGTGAAGAATCTTCCTTTGAAAACAGTTATATATACAATGGGCGAGAAAGATCATCAGACAGATAAATTCGATAGGTCGGGCTTAAGAAGTTATGTTGACGATCTGAGGATCGTACCAAGAAAGACCGTTAACGCATTACATGAAATTCTTGAGGATTCTGCTGTGAAACCCTCGAACTGTATAGTCGTGGGCAACAGTCCACGGTCTGATATTAATCCTGCCATTTCTCTAGGTGCGGTTGCCGTGCATGTATTGAGAGATCGAACATGGGCAGCGGAAAGGGAAGATTTTACAGATCCTGGCATGGTTATAACCATCAGAAGTTTCGATGAACTGCCTGATATCCTTAGTAGCTTTCTGAAAAATGATTATTCTGAGATTGAGAAAAGATAATTTCTAATGGAGGCAATATTCATGAGCCTTGTAGATGCATTGGATTCGAAGCTGATAGTTATTTCTCCGGATGTTTCTGATAAGGAGGAAGTACTCAGGAAAATCGCTGATATGGTCAGCACAAGCGGCAGGATCAAGAACGCAACCTCTGATGTTATCTACCATGCGTTATCTGAACGAGAATCGCTGGGATCAACCGGATTCGGGAACGGAATAGCCATTCCGCATTGCAGGATTGCAGGTATAGACAACTTCCTCATCGGATTACTGATTTCAGACAAAGGCATTGATTTCGATTCAATCGACGGGGAAAACGCACAGATTTTTCCCTTTGTCGTAGGTCCGGACGCAAAACCAAAGGAATACCTGAAACTGTTGTCAGCGATTTCACAGATGCTGAGGAAAGACAAATTCAGAAATGCAATACTGTCATCACATTCTCCCGAAGAAATATACGAAATCATCAAAGCTCATTCGCAACCGGAGGATGGAATACCTCTGAAACGGCCTGGAATGAAGATGCTGCATGTTTTTATTCAGAATGAGAGTTTGTTCGATGATCTGCTGCAGGTTTTTGCCGGATCTGAGTCCACATCAGCGTTAGTCATTGAAACGCATGAATCAACAGACTATCTGATGAACACTCCCCTTTTCGCTGGATTCTGGAACTCGGATGTCCAGCACTTCAACAGGCTGATTGTAGCAGTTATAAGAGATGAAATAGTCTACTCTACTGTAAGAAATATCGAATACATATGTGGAAAACTTTCCGAGAGGGATGACATAATGATAACTGTCACTGATCTCCACTATGTTCTCGGTTCTTTAGGTTCATAGGTCGAATTTCAATGACTGCTGATATTCCTGTAATAGCTGTAATCGGTGTTTCTACGATAATGGCCATCTATTTTGGTAAGATCGCTCGTAAAGCGGGTCTCCCCTCTCTTATTGGCTACATGATTCTCGGTACTGTCATGGGAACTTCATTACTTTCTCTTATCAATGATAACTCATTGAATCAGCTGCAGTTCATTACAGACATCGCACTTGGTTTTGTAGCCTTCATTATAGGTTCGGAATTGAATCTCAGGATACTCAGGCGTCTTGGAAAAGGAATCATTTTAATCATACTGGCAGAGTCTTTCGCTGCATTCTTCCTTGTAGCTTCTGCTGTTTATCTACTATCCGGAGACCTGCCCATGGCTCTTGTATTCGGAGCACTGGCGCCGGCCAGCGCACCTGCTGGAACCGTCGCAGTAATCCAGGAGTACAAAGCCAGGGGTAACTTAACAAAGGCTCTGTACGCAGTCGTAGGTTTTGATGATGGTCTTGCAGTAATAATCTTCGGATTTTCTGCGGCTCTTGCAGCCAGAATGCTTAGAGCCGAATCCTCTGAAGTTTCCGTTGGATTGATATCCAGCATCATGGAACCAATCAAGGAACTGGGTTTCAGTCTGGGTGTGGGTACAATTCTCGGCTTCATCTTCTCAGCGCTTGCAAGAAAACTCAAACCGCTCATAGAACTTCCTTCGCTGATATTCGGTTTTATTGCTCTGTCAATAGGCCTCTGCATACAGTTTGATCTTTCATTGATTCTCACCAATATGATGCTTGGTTTCGTACTGGCAAACACAGCATCCACAAGTTCTGTAAGAGGCATAGCAGGTCAGCTCAAGACTTATATGCCTCTTATCTTCATACTCTTTTTCTTCCTGGCTGGAGCACATCTTAATATCACAGCGCTTCCTGCTCTGGGAGTTCTTGGAATTGTTTACATGATTGCAAGGACAGCAGGATTGATGGGAGGAGCCTGGCTGGGGGCGGTCGCTGGTAAATCTGAAAGTAAGATAAGAAAGTATCTGGGATTAGGCATTCTCTCTCAGGCTGGTGTTGCAATCGGTTTATCGCTGATGGTTCGCCAGATGTTCGCGGAGATAGGCACACCTCACGCCCTGGAGATCGGAGCAACAGTCATTACTACTGTTACAGCAACCAGCATCGTATTCGAGATCATCGGGCCGATCTGTGCAAAATTCGCCCTCACGAGAGCTGGCGAAATTCCCAAGCAGAATGATAATAGAAAATAGGCTATGGATTTTCAACTGACTACTCTTCTTCTGGTTGGAATAGCAGTTTGTTTCGGTCTGTACGCTGGTAAAGCGGTAAAAAGAATAGCGCTGCCGTCCATTTTAGGGTATATGATTCTCGGAACACTCATGGGAGCTTCAGCACTGAAGATTTTCCCCCTTGAAACGGTTCATGGGCTTTCCTTCATAACTGATATAGCACTCGGTTTTGTTGCTTTCAGCATCGGCCTTGAGTTAAGCCTTCATGTGCTGTCAAAACTGGGCCGAAGTATCGGCCTGATAATCCTCTTCGAATCGCTTATGGCCCTTGTTATGGTTACTGCGGGAGTCTATTTATTAACAGGAGATCTCCCGTTATCCCTGATATTCGGTTCCCTTGCTCCGGCAACTGCTCCTGCTGGAACGATAGCTGTAATACAGGAGTGCAAAGCAAGGGGGAATCTCACAAAAGCCCTCTACGCAGTTGCCGGTTTCGATGATGGTGTAGCAATTGTACTGTTCGGATTTGCGTCGGCATCTGCTAAAGTGCTTCTGATTTCCGAATCAACAGGATCCTCATCAGGTTTCAACCTGATCGGCACTATTGGAAAACCTCTATTTGAAATCATCCTCAGCCTTCTGTTTGGAGGTCTGCTGGGACTGATTTACACCTGGCTGGTGAAACGGCTTCAAACTCATAACGAGATTCCGGCTCTGACCTTTGGAATAATTGCGATTGGTACGGGATTGGCTGCACAGTTCCATCTTTCTCTGATTCTTGTTAACATGGCAATAGGTTTCATTGTCATCAATAAGGCACCTGCGGGTATGGGCCAGACCATTTCGGGGCGTTTAAGACCTCTTATGCCGATTCTGTTTATCCTTTTCTTCTTCCTGGCTGGTGCACATCTTGATCTTTCACTGCTGCCACAGATCGGTACTATCGGGGTCGTTTACATACTGGCCAGGTCTGCAGGCAAGATCACAGGGGCACGACTTGGGGCCGTCATGGGAGGAGCAGATCAAAAGATAAAGAATTACCTTGGCCCCGGAATCCTGTCACAGGCGGGCGTTGCCATAGGCCTCTCACTGCTGGTCCTTCAGGAATTCCAGGATATGCCGGGCAGCCATGCAGCCTCAATAGGCCATTCTGCGGTTACAACTATAGCGGCAACATGTATATTCTTTGAAATAATTGGTCCTATGTTGACGAAATACGTCCTGAAGAAGGCGGGAGAGATCCCGGAGAACTAGCAGACGGAGAGTATCCTGCAGGCGAACTTCATTCCGGACAGCATCAGGCAATGGATTGACAGGGCTTATTCAGGGAATTAGCATCTATACGAGGATGTAGATGAATTGAATAAGATTGTAGTACATTGGATTAATGGAGAGATCGCAAAAGGGTATTCAACTGATTTCTCTCCCGACAGGGCTGTATTTCATCTGAAGAGTATGAGTAATCCGTCGTGTGTAGAAGAAGTCAGCCTGGACGTTCTTAAAGCGGTATTCTTTGTGAAGGACTTGCAGGGTGAATCAGGGCATGTGGACTCACATGATTTCAGCAAAGCCCCGATGGGCGGCAAACACATCATCATTACTTTCTGCGACAGCGAGAAGTTCTATGGAACCTCTGATACAATTCACAGGGATCATTCGGGCTTCTTCATCTTTCCCATAGACCCTGACTCTAACAATATCATGACCTTTGTACTCAACTCCTTCATTGTAAATGTCGATGTCCTAGAGTAGTTCCATGTTCACCAACCGTTAGCAGAAAGTGAAAAACAACCGGGAGAACTCCCTTCAGAAACATGAAAGGACTGTCCCCGGGCAGATGTTCGGAAAATCCAGCTTCCTGCTGGCAACTCCGCCCGGGATCGGTCAGTTACGTTGTGCTGAACAACTCAGATCTTAACCAGTCTGCAGCTTCCAGTACTGAAGCCATCGGACACAACCGCAAAATAGACGCCGGAAGGTACCGGATCTCCAGAGTCAGTGGTTCCCATCCAGGTAAACAGCCCTGTTTCAACTTCTCTGTCAAGAACACTTCTTCCACTCAGATCGAAAACACGTAATCTGGCCGGAGAAGGGCTGGCTATGCTCAGTACAATCGATCCCTGGAAGGGATTCCTCCCCGCCAGGGATACGGATAGTCTTGTAATGGAAGATCCCGCAATCCCCACAGGATCGGGAGTACATGCCCAGAGATCCCACTGAAGATCTGTATCCCTTCTTCCATATACTGCCCAGAGCTTGGTACCTGACCATGCCAGAGAAGCATCATCAGCCGCATCTTCAGATACGGCGGTGTAGTATCCCTGCCATGCACCGGTTGCATGGGTGTTGCAAACCAGCGCGTTGTTTCCGAATGTCCACATGACTGTGATATTGCCTGCGGAGGATGATATTATTGATGGTCTTGCGCATCCGCCAGGGGACGAAACAGTTTCAGGTGTGGTCCATCCGCTTCCCGATTCGTGTGAACACAGAATCGCTCCATTGTCATCCTGCCAGGCAACCCAGTAATCACTTCCATCGCTGGTGATAGAGGCGTACCGGCTGTTCTCGGTACCGGATGAGATAACTGTCTCGGCTCCGAATGGTCCCATGTCCAAGGCATCACGGAAGCAGATAACCCAGTTGCCATCACGTCTTGCATGATAGACAAGGCCGAAACCGTCCCCTCCGTAGGCAACATCAGGATAGCGCTCTTCGCCATCTTCTGCTGATACAGTGTTTATTGATGACCAGCTGGATCCGGTCCAGAAGACTCCTTCAATATCCGTGGAGGCATTCTGCCATTTCTGCCATACCAGCCATGTATGACCGTTGCCTCCATCCATTGCAGGCTCTACTTCGAATGGATCACCATTGGTCAGGATCGTCTCGTTGACCCAGGATGAGCCATTCCATTCGGAAACATAGATATCGTAACCTTCATGGTTATTCTGCATGCTCTGCCAGGCGGTCCAGACTTTTCCCTGGCCATCGCCGCCCACTGTGGGATGCCAGTCCCAGTATTCATGGTTGGCCACAGCAATGGGTTGAGCCCATGAATCACTATCGAAATGAGTTGCTATAATGTTTGCCCTTACAGGATCGGAGGATCCGCTGACTGCGAAGATCTCCCCTGAAGAGGGATCAAAATATGTGTCCACCCTACCCTGTGTATGCAGACCATCGGTTAGATCGTAGGATAACCAGTTGTCTACACCGGACGGCCCTGCAGATGCACCGCTTCCGGATGCTGAGTTCAGAAGTCCCAGTCTTGGCCTGAGTGTCGGGTCGCCCAGGAGCACAGCACCGTCCTCCATGCTCATGTTGGACGCAAGCCATGTTTTGAAGGCAACTCCCAGGCAGTTGCCTGAAGCTAGTGACAGGTAGTACTCCTGAAAATCGTTCGTGAAATCAGTCTTGGTCTGGGCAAGTGCCGCAAGACCGTAGGAATTGTCCCAGATGTAAATGTTAGCCAGGTTGTCCACCTCTGTCCAGCGGCCGTTCGAACAGCAGTTAAGAACATAGAAGAAGGCATTTGGATCAAGTGGAGGAACTTCAAAGTTGTTCAGTGTGCCGGCTCCCTCGGGCGGCGCACCTGTATGGAAGCTGCTGCCCCAGGGGCTTGAGTGAGAGATGAGATGTACCCATTCGTACCCGTTTAAAAGCTCTTCCTTGAAATCGTCGGCATTTGTTCCGGTTGGACTGGTTTTTCTTACAACCGTCGTGTAAAGATTGTCGAGGTATCCC
>JAUWMQ010000093.1 GCA_030613065.1 Candidatus Aegiribacteria sp.
CGTAATCAGGAAACTCAGCGTGCGGCACTATGCGCGGAGTACAGTGAAGAGCTATTCCTCCTGGTGCAGAAAGTACATTGTATTCTGTTCTTCACGTGAGATGAAACCACAGCAAGCTTCTTCTTTCATTTCCTATCTATCCTTCCTTGCACTAAAGAAAAATGTAGCAGCATCCACTCAGAATCAGGCTTTCAATGCCATTCTTTTCCTTTTCCGAAATGTTTGGAACAGGGAACCGGAGGGGATCGATGCAGTGAGGGCGCGAAAGCCCAAGAGGCTACCTGTTGTGCTTTCGCAGGATGAAGTTGCTGTAATCCTAGGATTCATTTCGAAAGTGCAAGGATTGATCCTCAAGATTATCTATTCAAGTGGCTTGCGTCTTAATGAGGCTCTGAATTTAAGGATTCAGGATCTGGACATAGAGAATGGATCCCTAACAGTACGCGGTGGAAAGGGAGACAAAGACAGGATAACGGTGCTCAGCAGAAAGTTGATTCCAGAATTGCAGGAGCAGCTATCTGGAGTAAGGGATTTGTTCAATGAGGAGAATATTCCAGTTTCACTGCCTTCAGCACTTGAGCGCAAATACCCTGAAGCTGGTCTTGAATGGAAATGACAGTACCTCTTTCCATCTTCCGGACCATCAATTGACCCGGAATCAGGAGAGATACGTAGGCACCATATAGCAACAGGAATCTTGATTTCAAACCGTTCCGGGAATTTTCCCAAGTATAACCTCCGATTCCTGCCTGAAACGATACTTCCCCGGAGGCAGTGCCGGGGTTCCTGGAAATCCGCCAGTAGCGGCATTCTTCAGGATGGGAAAGCTCTACTTGTCTTTCTGAACGATCTTGAAATCTTCCATGGGAATCGAAAGCTCGACTTCAATCGAACCAAGAGATAGGAAATTCGATTTCGCCCCCCAGAAGAACGCTCCCGCCGTCTATTCAGTCATGATATTCTTACCGTGAGAAACAACATTGATGAAACATACACCGGTAAAAAAACCTGGGAAATACTGTGTACTTTTTCTATGCATCGTAACGCATAGCGATCAATTAAACAGCAGTATTCTCCTTGATATTTCAACGGAGGCTGATTTCAATCTGCATATATAGATACCCGAAGGCAGATGATCATGTTCCATCTGCAGTTGATGCTCGGATGAAAGATCACTCTCATACACTGTTTGAATCAACCTGCCATTCAGGTCGAAAAGATCGATCCTTACTTCCTCTCCTTGGGAAAGTTCAAATGAGATCGAGGCTGCCCCGCAAGCAGGATTTGGATATATGCTCAGATTTCCTGTAATCGGGATCAAAGGATTATCATCATTTATGCCGGTGGAATTGACTATCAACGTATAGTCCTCAACTTCTCCGAATGAAGTGAATCCATACGGTTGAGGATCCGAGTTGTCGTAATCCAGACGCAATCTCATTCTCAATTTTTCATTTATCAGTGCAGAGTCCGGTGCTGTAATGTTAGTTATATACGGGCCTGGGCCGAAGGGCGATAGATAAACCCGTTCATCGCTGCTGAAATCGTAATCCAGGTTCCAGTCTACCCATACAGCCCCATTATCATTATTGTATCCATTCCCGATTGACATAGTCAACTGCGAAGGAACTCCCGCTTCAAGGTAGATATACAACGCAGAATCGCCGGAATAGTCTGCGTAGAAGTCGCTCCCGCTGGGATTTGAAATACCCGCGATCTCTACATTAGAGATATATTCAGACCCTCCACCGCTACCAGGCGGATATGTACCGGATGTGTTTTTCACCACTTTTGTCAATGTATCGTTTTGCGGATTTTCATCACCGGTTAACGATGACGTTACAATTATCGTGTATTCAGTATCAGCTGATGAAAGATCAGCTTTTTCACTGAAGGTGAAATCAAGAACATCACCCGGATTAATTGTCTGAATTACTGTTTGGGAGAATGGGCCAAGTGGTCCTGTTCCGTCATCGATTGTGTATTGAATGCCAAAGTTTGATTGTGCGGCTGTGCCATTGTTGAGAATACTGACAGTAACGTTTTCTGTTGATGTTAAACCATTTCCCGTAACAGGAGCTACCAATGATTGCATACCAATATCATCTGTATAAACAAATGCATCGGAAATCTCATATTCAAAGACCATTTCATTGCCAGGAAAACAATCGATCATTCCAAGTAAAACTACTTTACCGTTTCTATTTACAAATGAATAAAGACCGGCTGACTTAGAACTGCTCGAGCCCCCGGAAGGACCCGGAATATCCGTAGCAATATGAAGAACTCCAGAAAAAGTTTGAGAATTTATATCAAAGTCATATATCTCACGGTCAGATGCTCCGGTTCGCCGGAATAAAAACAAGCGCGGATTTGCGGGATCGGTTATAGAATCATATGCTGTGCCTGAACAACCGAAAGTTGCACCGCCTGTCCAAATATCAGCAATGATTTCGTTACCGGACATATTAACGGCTGCGAGCTCGTGCCAATACCCAAGCCAGAATCCGCCATTACCACCATCGAGTTCAGGGTCGAAGGACATGTGACCGATTGCTGTGATACTGGGTGCTGATACCGGGATAGTGTTGATCAAAGTGTGGTTTTCCAGATCCATGACGAAGATGCCATCCGACAAATTACCCTTGGCTCCGTAAAAATGTGAACCATCGTAAGTCATGCAATTGCATGTTGAAATACCGGGAATCGTGAACTCTTCTACGAAAGTTCCATCCAGTTCGAATTTTCGGAACAATTCTGTGCTGAAAGAAGAAGTGTAGATGAAATCTCCATCAGTCGCGATTCCGCTTTGCGATGATGCAGGTGTTTCAAAATAGAGTAAAATATCCCATATGGTTCTGGTTGAGATGTTATTGTATTGTGATGGATTGAAATCGGAATAATACTGCATATCAGGGCAAATATTGGAATCCGTATTCCTTGTACCCGCAGCAACTGAAGATTGTATGGAGATCAACAGAAAACACCCCAGCAGGGATAAACCGTACATTCTTTTCATTTCAACTCCTTAACCATTATTCAATTCCCGTTCTCATATTTACAGTGAAGAATAATTCGCATAATACCATTCCATAAATACAAAAGCAGTATAATTTTGAGTAATGTGTCCTGTCAAGTGTCTCGTGAGACATTAGTAATTACTTTGCTCCGGCGTTGCCAGTACCTGCAGAACCATATATATTGAGACTTCTGAAACTTCAATAATTAACTCTAAGGTATTATGGAGTATGCGAATGGCATCGCTCACACCTGGCGATTCATCAGCAGCAGAAGGATATGGAACACCTGAGGGGATTGTCCGGGTTCTCCAACGCCTTCGTGGAACTTTGACCGAATTATTCCTCTCAGCAGGAATCAATCCCGCAGAAACCCGTTCTTCCGCACGTGAGCTTGGATTGAGTAAAGACCTTTTCTGGCGAGTGGCCAGGATGACTCTTGCGGACGACATTTTCGCACAATCAAGCCAGATTCCCCCGAAAACATCCATAGAGCGTGTTATCAGCGCAATAGAGAAAAATGGCGTGTCCACAGGGCTTATCAGGGATGTAAGAGAGGCTATGCGAGAGTTCGAAAAAATGGTCAAAAGCACTTCCAGCGATCGGAGTACCTTCGAGATCATGTTACCGGGATTATCGTCGGATAATATTACCCAGCGTCAGGAAAATGTCAGAAAGCAGGCTTTTCTTTCAAACAGCTCTATCTGGGGAGTACAGGCTCAGACAGCGTTTAAGGCATTTTTCATGATTCCCTCGGATAACGAGGATAGTATGATCGACCTGGCCAATCTCTCTGGCCTGATAGATTTTCGACGATTACGTAAGGTTTCATGGCCTATTTATCAGCGGCAGATATTCGACGATAAAGGTGTTACTTACTCTCAAACTGTTGAACCTATCGAAAATATCCCCAAAGAGGTGGGTGGTTTGCCGATAATTCCTGAATTCTGTTCCAAGCCGTTACCCAATTTAAGCTGGCGATCGACCGAAACAGTGAGATACTATGAAATCGAACCGGATTTAATAGGTAACGCGGGGTCGATTACGTGTGTTCTTGGTGGTATTTCACGCCATTCCGCTGGCCGTTATCGCGATGAAAATAACGACCGGGGAGGCTTGATTTTCGAACTCACCACTCCCGTGAAACTGGTCAACGTCGATCTATTCATCCATCGGGAACTACCGTTCAAAATGCCTCCTGATGTCATTATTTTCGATCGTCTGAGCTGTTCGCACGGCTACACTCCTGTTATGGAAGATAAAAGACAGTTACCTCATTCGAACAAAGTTATCTCTCTGGGATCGGGAACAACCGGTTGCTCAACACACCATATTCCCGGTTATCTTCAGATGTTAGAGCGGGTTACGGCAAAACTCGGTTGCAGTTCAGAGGAGTTCAACGCCTTCAGATTCACATTGAAATTTCCACCAATTCCCACTGCGGTAATTATGCGATTTGATCTGCCTGTTGCACCGGATAACGTATCTTCTCATAACAGCATCACAGGATCCTGTTTTCCCGCGACACCCGAGACAGATACTCAGCACTGAGTTTCGGTGTTCTCTTAAGTGTGGTGTAATCCACATGGACAATACCGAAGCGGTAGGTGTATCCGTCTGCCCACTCGAAGTTGTCCAGCAGGCTCCAGCAGAAGTACCCCTTGAGAGGAATCCCTTCAGACGTGGCTCTCTGCGCGGAGATCAGGTGATTCCTCAGGTAGAATATCCTGTCCGTGTCATTGATCCTTCCAAGGTTATCCACTATGTCTTCACAGGCACAGCCGTTCTCTGTTATGTGTATCTCCTTTACATCCCATATCTCGCTGAGGAAGCGGGGAGCCCAGTAGGTGATCGAAGGCGTGACTTCTATCCACGGAGCATGCATATGAGGATAGGATGAGGGAGACTTCACGGTTGTGTAACCCCCTGGAGATTCCGGATCAGCCATTATGTGATCAGCGCGGTACATATTGTGCCCCACAAAATCCAGGGGCGAGCCGATTATTCTCATCTCCTCCTCAGTGAAAACAGGCGCATCAGGACCTTGTTCCTCAAGGTAAAAATCCGGATACGATCCTTCGAGTACTGTTGTGAGGAAATGAGCATTCTTTTCACGGTATGCCCTTCGAGCCGCTGCAATGTGCTCATCAGTCTCCATCACAGGAACGCAGACAACAGCATTATCAGCAAACCCGATCCTCGACCCGGGGGCGGCTGCCCTGATAGCCTGTACCCCCATCCCGTGGGCAAGCAGGGCATTGTGCCTGACCTGATTGATTCCCTTTCTATCCAATACTTCCCCCGGAGCGTAATCCCCATCTTCAACACCATAAGCCCAGTCGGTGAAGCAGACGAATTCATTAATTGTGATGAAATTCTCAATAATATCGCTGAATCTTGATGCGATTACCTCGCAGTAATCTGCGAAGCAGCATGATGTCTCTCGGGATTTCCATCCCCCGAAGTCGTCCTGCAGGACCTGGGGCAGATCCCAGTGGAAGAGGGTTACCCAGGGTTGTATTCCCGCTTCGAGCAGTCCTTCAATGAAGCTGCGGTAGTAGTCTATTCCCTTCTCATTCACTCTCCCTCTGCCGGTTGGCATTATCCGGGGCCACGCGATGGAGAATCTGTGGGCGCGGAGTCCCAGCTTCTTCATCAGAGCTATGTCCTCACGGTAACGGTTGTACTGATCACAGGCCACATCCCCGTTGTGGTTGAACTTTATACGATCCGGTGTATGTGAAAAAGTATCCCATATGGAAGGTCCCCTTCCATCCTGATTAACAGCACCCTCCACCTGATATGAGGCAGTGGCAGTACCCCACAGAAATCCCTCAGGAAAATACCTGTTCATCGTTATCCTCATCATTCCATTTAAGACCTAAGTTGAGCGGTTCGCTTGTTTTCACTCACAATTTATCATAAATCACCTCTGCTTTCCAGTCAATCTGATCATTTCTCCAACCTGGGGATTATTCTTTAACTATTCAGGACACAAATGCGTTTAAAGATTGGGTTTGCAGGTATTTTCACAGCCTTCTGCGACTGCTTCGGGTGAAGCGGACTTTGTAATAGGACAGTGGATTTTCCGCAATCCCACGTCAACAAGGAACTGTTCTAATGAATACTCTGCTCGCTCTCAGTGCATGAGGAAAGTGCCTGACCTGTAGAGATGATCAAGCTGGAATAGTTCTTGTCCAGATCTGTGCTCTGCACACTGAGTGAATATGGGCTTTCTCGCCAGGAAATCTGATTTCAGGTTATGTGAAAAGTCCCTCTTCCCGGAGGCTGAGGGTTTCTCCATCGGCTACTATCATGTGGTCCAGAACCCGGAAACCGAGGCTCTTGCCCAGATCATTCAATCTTCTTGTCAGGTTGATGTCCTCCTGACTGGCCTTCTTTGCGCCTCCCGGGTGGTTGTGCACCAGTATGACTGCGGTTGCTCCTGTGGCTATGATCTTCTCAAGCAGGTTCCTGGGGTGGACAGCGGCTCTGTCCACCGTTCCGAATTCCAGTACGCACTCGGAGATAAGCCTGTTGCTGGAATCAAGCAGAAGCGCTATGAGTTTTTCCTTTCTGAGAGTTCCCATCATGATCTCAAGGTATTCTTTTACCTTTGAAGGGCTGTCCATTATCTCGGTGCCCTTTTCAGGTTTCAGTGACATTGTGGTGACCGATGTAACCATATTGATGAGAACCGAAGCAGCGGGACCTATACCCTCAACCATCTGCAGCATGGAAGGCGGCTGTTTCAGAACATTCTGGAGTGAGCCGAATTTCTCCAGCAGTCTGTGCGCTATCTCCTTTGTATCTTTCCTTGGAACCGCATACGTCAGCAGGAGCTCCAGAGCGTCCCGCTGGGAAAACCCCCTTATTCCTGCGCTGAGATATCTCTCTCGCAAGCGTTTCCTGTGTCCCTCTTTTAAAACTGTCATTTTGTCAGATAGACGGTGGTTGAAGGGAAAGCAAAATCAAGACCCAGGTCGCATACGATATGCATTATTTTAAGATTGATGTCCTCCTTCATGTCAAGCCAGATCTTGTAGTCCACCGTCATAATAAAGTATTTCATATCAACATCCAGAGAGGAATCACCGAAACCGGTGAAATTCACGTAAACAAGATCGTTATCAACACCCTCATCATCTTTCAGCATCAGGCGGAGCTGCGCAAGAAGCTCCTTCATCTTCTCGGGTGTCGTGTCGTAGGTCACTCCGATTGTTGTCGAAGTTCTCCTCATCGGGCGCTTGGAATAGTTATTGATGTTCGAATCCATGATCTCCTTGTTAGGAAGCGTCACCAGTGTTTTCTCTACAGTTCTCACTCTGGTGGATCGAATACCTATTTCCTCGACTGTTCCGGTTACTCCGTTTACCTCCACAAAATCACCCACCATGAAAGGCTTGTCCAGGAAGATTACCACCGATGCGAATAATCCTGAAATTGAATCCTGAGCTGCAAGGGCCATTGCAAGCCCTCCGATTCCCATACCTGCCAGTATTCCGCTTACAGGATATCCATTGGACTGCATATAGAAAATTATGCCGATTGCAACCAGAATGAACTTGGCCAGTTTACGGAGAATCGGAACAAGCTGGTCATCCATCCTTGATTCAGTACCGTCTGCTACTGAAGCCATCTGTTCCGCGACAGCATCGATGGTTCGCATAAGAAGCCATAGAACGTTAACGGTAAGGAGGAACAGGAATACTTTCTGTATCCATCCGATTGTGGATGGAGACAACGAATGTATAATGATGGAAATATAGACACCAAGAATGATGACAAGAAACGCCGTGGGCTTAATGAGATCTCTTGCCAGAGCTCCTGCAATCCCGAGCTGCTTCTCTCCTGTATTTTTCAGAATTGAACGGAGAGTGTTTCTTATCAAAAAAGCTGCAAGTATGATTAAAACTGATGTGGCAATCCTGCCCAGAGGTATTCCTCCGGCAGTATAGCTATAGGCTTCGGAAAGAATTGAGTTCATCGGGGCACCTCCGGTGTGAATTATATCAGCATGCGTCCTGAGCACAATGAATCAATCAGGGCATGGTGTCAACATCCCAATCGGTTTCCATTATGTTCGGATATCGGCCTGGTATGGAACCGATGGAAGGTATTGCATTATAAGAAGGTTCATATTACGGGCACAGGTCGAAGACGGTTCCCGGATTTCTTTCAACTGTTGACATTGGTGGCCAGTCTGTGCAATTCATTGACTTACCAAATTGAAATATACTGGAGGTATCTTGAAAACTGCTAAGATCAAGGACTGGATTTTACAGCTTACCCTGGCACTGATCATTTTTTTCGGTTTTCTCCGTCCCTACGTTATTGAGGCTTTCAGAATTCCCACGCCGAGCATGGAGGGAACCATGCTTGTTGGAGATCATCTGCTTGTCCTGAAGGTCGAGGAAGGTCAGCAGATACCCTGGACAGACAGGATGAGACCTCTTCTGCACAATTTCAGGGGTGATGAATACGGATTACTGATGCCTGCCACCACTGATCCGGAAGTTGGCGAGATACTGGTCTTCAAATATCCCGTAGGTCTGAAGAAGGATTTCGTAAAGCGACTGGTCGCTGTTGCTGGTGATACTCTTCGTGTAAGCGGTGATACGCTTTATGTGAACGGGGAACCCTCGGAAAATTGGTCGCTCTGCTACCAGGACGAGTTTCATCCAAGCCCGTTTGATGAGGCATGGCCGGATTGTCTTGACCAGCTCTACGGCAGAGTTCAGGATCTTGCATACTGGGAAATAAGGAACAACTGTATTCTGACTGAAGATAGTGTTCTGGCTTACGTTGTTCCCGAGGATCATGTATTCATGATGGGAGACAATCGCGATCATTCAAGCGACAGCAGGGTGTGGGGAGCACTTGATACTGATCTGATCAAGGGCGAAGCACTTGTAACCTACTGGTCATGGGTCCCGGGGCATGGCCTTCCGAGATTCGACAGGGTTGCGAGGCTCATAAGGTGAGCGATATCCTGATCAGTGAAGTGCTGCCGTTCTCAAGCATATATCTTGAGAACATTTCAGTGCGCTACCTTAATCTTCGCGAGCTTGCGAGGGGAGCGCTTGACAGTCGTGAGCTTCACTGTGACGGTTATTGGCGAATCGATAACGAAAATGGACCTGTTGCCTATCACGCTATCAAGAATGGAACACCCTACAGGTTCATAGGACATGATGTAAAGGGACTGGAGGATTTCCTAATCTGGCTTGAGAATGACATCACCGAACTCATCCTGTCCTACTATTTCCTGGAAGACAACGTACTGAGATTTCTCATGAGATGTTGGACAGAGGAACCTGTTCTGAGGAAGCTTAGCGGGTCCAGGGGGCAGATAATGGAGCTGTACGAAAAACTGTTAAACAAGGGCAAATCGGGGCTATTAAGAGTGGTTAAGGATAACATTACCACCCTGTTACCTATAATTGACGGCACAGCCGAAACAGGCTGGATGCCCGAAAGGGTCCTTGATGGTCCCGAAGTGTGGGAGTTCCTGGAATACGAAGCGGGAAACGGAGGTACCGGGTACTTCTACCCGGGGAAGACGGCTTCCCTTTCCGGTGTGGGACTTGATGAGATATCGCTTCTTATAAATGCCTTCAACAAATGGTACATGCTTCTTCTTGATATTTGGTCTGACTGCTTCATTCAATCCGTCAACGCTTTTGGAATGCTCCGACAGGAAAAACCTGTACTTGGGAAACTGATTTTCATTCCCGATGAGGGGCTGCAGCAGAAGGGCTCATTTGAAGATCCCCAGAGACTCCCGGAGGTCATACTTCTACTTATCAGGGCTATTTCAGCGGAGCATAATGACCCCGAAAGGTGCCTTAAGTTGTTTAAAGACGCTAATAAGGATCAGAGGCATGCTCTTACTTCCGCAGGTCTCAGTGAGTTGATGGGGAAGAAATAGAACACTGATTGGATCAGCTCTGAAGATACCTTTTTATGTCATCCTGGGTTCCCATTATGAAAATATGATCGTCTTCCCTGAAAACATCGTCAGGTCTGGGTATCCTGTATTTTCTTCCATCCTCAGTCATTCGACCGATATACGCGATATTCAGACCAAATATCTTTCTGATATCCAGATCCCGTAGCATTCTGCCTACCATAGCTTTCTTAACTTCTACATGGGCGAATACAATTCCCCCTGAAAGAGGAAGGTATGATTCAACGCCCTGCAGTGTCAGACGCCTTGCTTCAGTTACACCCTGTGTCTGTTCAGGTGTGTAAATAAAATCGGCTCCCACGGCCTTCAAAATACGTGCTTCCCGGTTACTGGTAGCCCGGCTGTGAACTTTGAGTCCCATGTCCTTAAGGATTTTTGTAACAAGAACATTTGAGCCGAAATCCTCGCCTATTGCAACAATCACGAGATCCATATTGGCGAGACCGTGTGCTTCAAGCATGTTCTCATCGGTACAGTCGAATACCACTGCTGCAGACACGGAATTGCTTATTTCCTGTATTATCCGGTCACTTTTATCGATAGCCAGCACTTCAGCGCCGAGATCCTCAAGTTTGGTCGCAAGGCTGAACCCGAAAGAACCTAGTCCGATAACTGCAAATTTCTGTGACTTCAAAACTGTTCTTCTCCGCTCTATCCTATTGTGATACGTGTTTCAGGATATCTGTAACGCATAATATTTCTTCTTCCGGTAGCGGCCGCCAGCGCTGCGGGACCTATCCGGCCGACGAACATTGTCAATATGATTATTACCTTTCCTGTCCAGGTCAAATCAGCCGTGGGACCTGTGGACAGGCCAACCGTACCGAAGGCACTCATTGCTTCGAATATGTAATCAAAAGTAGTGTATTCTGAAGATGTGTTCTGCTCCGAAATGATAAGCAGTCCAGCCAGAATGGTGAATGCCATAAACCCTAGAAAAAGAACCACTGCAGTCCTCTTTACATCATGAGAAGGTATTCTACGCTTCCATATTTGAGTTGCAGGTTTATTCCTTATCAGGGATACGACACTCATGAACAGCACACCCACAGTACTTGTCTTGACTCCACCTCCGGTCCCGCCCGGGGAAGCCCCAATGAACATCAGTGCCACAAAGAACCACAACATAGCGGGAGAGATAAATGCTGTTGGCACGGTATTGAACCCTGCTGTTCTGGGAGTTACAGATCCGAGATACCCGTTGGCGATCTTCTGGGATAATGTCATACCCTCAAGGGTATTATTCCATTCCAGGATAAGAAAAAGTGCCATACCCGAAACGATCAGTATGCTGGTAACCCAGAGAACGAGCTTTACCTGAACGGACATCCGCATTCTGGTTCCATCTTTCATCCTGTGCATCATATGGGCGCCGAGCGACGTGAGCACCATAAAACCTATGCCGCCAAGTACGATCAGGGTTCCAATGGTGATGGCGATTCCGGGAACGTGGGCGAATCCCTCCAGATTTGTAGGATTACTGAAGAAACCTCCTGAAGCATCTGCCATGACCGGATTTAGACTGAATCCCGCGTTGCAGAAAGCAGATACACTATGAAAAACTGATTGCCATATCTTGAAATTTGTAGTCCAGGCGACAGGCTGACCGTTCCATATGATATATAGAATAAAAGCTCCGACCGTTTCAATGGTAAGGGTCCAGCCTATAATGGAACCCAATATCTTTTTCAGGTCACTTACGAAATCACTGTCCATGACCCTCGTAAGAGATGTTGATTCCCTCAGACCAGCATTGTGCCCGAGGAAAAGCGCGAAGAATGCGACGAAGGTCATGATACCAAGGCCGCCGACCTGAATAAGTATCAGGATTACGACCTGACCGAAGACCGTGAAATCCACATCTGTATCACGTACTATCAGTCCCGTAACACACGTTGCGGAAGTTGATGTAAAAGCCGCATCAACAAATCCGATATGTCCTTCCGGCGTAGAATTC
>JAUWMQ010000144.1 GCA_030613065.1 Candidatus Aegiribacteria sp.
GTCGTGTCCTGCTCGTTCTTTGATGCCCCTGCGGCGTTACGGATTCAGTTACATAGCGCTACTATGCGCCTTTATCCGAGCCTTGCAGGAACACCAAATAACTTCGCAATTTCCCGACAACTAATACCTGACAGTGTACTAGCGCGGATGAACAGCTATCCAGATCGCAATCCATGCGGTGGCTACCAACAGAACATTTACAGCACCAAGCAGGGGGAACAGAACAAGAGGCATAAGAAGGGACGCGGCTGCACTGCCTCCATGCTCTGCAAGATCCAGGAGACCGATTTTTCCAGCACTACCGGACCCAAGAACTTCAGCTGCTGCTGGAAAGGCTCCGCCACTTGAAACTCCACAAACGAAAGTTCCAAGAAGAAGACACAGGGCCAGAAAAAACCCGCTGAACAGGCCGATACTGTAAGAATAAAGGGTAGCGGCGCAGAAGAGGGCTGCTATTCCAGAGAGGGCAATGATCCTGGCGGGATTCTTTAATACTCCCTTAACTGTCCAGAAGGCGCCCAGTGCTCCACCTGTCATGAATACTCCAGTAACTGCTCCCACAAGCATCCACGAATAGCCGGTCGCGGCCTGAATTGACACCAGGGTAATCACCTCAACAGCCAGTCCAGTAAACCCTGCCGCTGCAACCCCCAATGAAATTGCCGGCTTACCTGTAAGTACGGCAGCAGCTACCATTATCAGCATGAACAGGCCTGCAGCAGGTATGGTCAGACCAGTTTTTTCTCCTTCTTCCATTCGGAAATTCCACAGTTCATGCGCTATCCTGAAACCTTCAGGGTGTAGATCCCTGTTGGTTTCCGCATCTGCCGAGGTGATCTGCTCATCAAAGGCAGCTGTTCGGAAAACAGAAAGATCACTGGGTAGTGTTCCGGAATTAACGTGTACACCTGCAACACCCAGGGAGTCCATTCTTTCGGCAAGGATACTCCCTTCAAAGGATGGTTCCGGGCCGTTCCCCATGATGAGCATGAGACCTGAAACGGGAATAATCCTTTTCCATCGAAAACTGTTTTCTGAAGCCATAGCAACAGAACGGGCTAATTCCGCCTCCAGAGGATGCAGCCTGTTGATCCCACCTGGCAGGTGGACCGCGGCCATACCTTCCGGAGCAAGTCTTCCTGCAAGGAGTTCCATGAATTGAGCAGTGTAAAAACGGTTTGAGAGAAGTGTCAGAGGCTGGCCTGCAGAAACGATAATGAGATCGTACGAAAACTCGTCGCCTGTAAGGTAATGCCTGCCGTCACCTGTCCTGATCTCTCCCGGATATTCAATTACTTCGGCCAGTGTCCTGTCGGGAACAACTGTAACGCAACGATCAACCGTGGGCCAGCTGTTTATTATTCCCGCCTCCTCAGGGGATGAACCGATGTATAGAACCGTTGAAGGTAAGGAGGCTGCAAGGGGAACTGTAACGGTTTCCTCCGCCGATTCAAGAGAAGGCCATGTTGCTTCAAGCAATCCGCTTCTGAATACCACATGCTGACCTGTTCTCGAAGCTGTAATCACTTCCCCGTAGGGAGAAGGATAAACCTGAACATTTTCGTAGTTGCTGAAAGCCAGGGCTCCAAGCCGTCTGCTGAAACCCTCCGGGATGGAAAAAAGCTGCAATGCAAGCAGAACAACAGCAAGTATCAGAGCGGGAAGAATACTTCGGCATGACAGAAGACCGATTATGGAGAAGAGAATCGATATTGCAAGTAATTCTCCTGCAAGAAGATATGGAGAAAGAAGAACGAAAACCCCTCCACCTGCTGCTGCACCCAGCGCTTCAAGAGCATAGATCCTGCCAGGCCTGCCGAAAGCGAAGGGCTGTATGAACACAACACCGGCAGCGAACCCTGCAGGAAGCACTGTTATTGCCAGCGGTAGGATACCTGTCCTGGATGCGGCAACCTGAAGAAACCCCAGAAACGGCAGAATGACCATTCCGATCATCCAGAACAGTCTGTGCCTGGAAGTTCTGCCGCCCACGGCAGCACCTATACCTGACCCTATGATCCATGCGGCCAGAACGATTCCTGAAGCAAGTTCCGCCTGATGACGGCCGAAAAGGGATTCCCTTAAGACAACCGCCTGAACCAGAATCGAAAGGAGTCCTCCCGTGAAAAAGGAAAATCCGGAAAGGGATTCCTTCCTATTCCGGTGAAGTGTTTCCATCTTCTCCGAAAACCTGGGCCTGGAAACGGTAGATAGTTACATCTCCAAGGTATGCGTTCCGGCCCAGTCCCGCCTTCAGACAGACTCCTTCCAGAAATTCCTCCCTGTTCCAACCCTGCTCCAGAGGGACCTGGGGCAGCAGGACACCTGATCTTCCTCCAGGGCCAGAGATAATGAGACCGTCGGTACCCACCACCACATCGCGCCAGTCATCAAGGATCTGCAGAGGAGTAAGCACTGATATTTCGTATTCAAGCTCCTGCAGTTCCGCCTCCGTCACAGGTATGAAGCGAGGATCCTCAAGCGCCGCGGAGCGGGCCATATTCGTTACTGTTTCCGCAAGCGGACTGATCGGACGTATTGATCCTATACATCCTCTGAGCTGGCCATTCCTCTTCAGCGTTACGAATGCTCCCCTTGTAACATCGAGCTCATCAGGGAGTGTATCAGGCAGGTTGTAATCCTCCCCTTCAACGGCACAGCGGACGGATGCGGCGGCTATATCCAGAAGAATCTCCCTGCCTTCCGGGGATATGCTCCATTCAGAGGGTTCGAACGCAGGCGTTGCAAATGCTATTGAAGCGTATCCAACCACCTGCGAATCGTCGCCGGAGAATTCTGCACTGGTAGTTATGGAAAGCAGCTCCGTAGTTACCTCGGGATAGAGCGCTGCGTAGGACATTACGAGTGCAATGGGAAGTCTTCCGCAGGCAAAGGTGTCAAGCCCGCCGGGCAGCCTGTCAGCAGAAGTGGTTTCAAGAAAGTTGTACATATCTCCATCCAGTATTGACTGAACTGTTAGCAAATCCACCTCTTCCGCAAGTTCCCTTGGAGGGTAATGGGACAGATCGCTGCTGGCGATTACAAGAATCCGCTGATCGTAAGCCTCCGCAAGTATCAGTTCCGCCATGTATTTCAGTTCATCGGGGCCGGTATTGCCCACCACGATCGGCACAATTCTGAAACCGGGCTGAAGTGCCCTCTGAAGGAAGGGAAGCTGCACTTCAAGGCAGTGTTCAGATTCGTGAGCTAGGGGAATGAAACTGGCTGATGGATGCGATTCACGGAGCCTTCTCGCAATTTCAGTCGCCACAGCGACCTCGCCCAGTGGAGTAAGGTACCCATTCCCTTCAAAAATAGAAAAGCCAACGAATGAGACCTGGTGCGAAGGTCCTATGATTACAACGGCGTCATAAGCATTGCCCTCAATGGAGCTATAGAAGTCGGCGGCGGTAGCGCCGCTGAATACGTACCCCGCGTGGGGAACAACTCCCGCTATTACTCCTTCAGCAGAATGCGGTACACTGGAAATACTGATAAGGCTGTCTACCATTGTACCGAGCCCGGCGGAATCGCAGGGGTAGAATCTTCCAGCCACTGCTGGAGGCCTCAACATGCCCCCGTCGTGAGTGATATCTTCCTGTGCCGGGGAATTACCTCCACATGAAATCAGAAAAACGGATGTTAACGCAAGTATTCTCATCCCGCCAGCTCCCTTGAGTAATCCGCTTTTTTTCTGGAGGTCCTTCCAATCACGGGTTTATCAGCACTCTCCTTACCACTTAATTCAGCGCCACTAGCGGCAGCGGCTGTCGAAAATAACAGCATGAAAGCACTTGACAGAAATTTGCGCCTGGTAATCTTCTTCACTGCTGCTCCTCCATTCCATTCCAGACCCCGGCAATCGGGGCTGAACAGTTCCCGCAGTTTCCATTCAGAATGTTATTCTCCGTTATCATATAACCATGTCTGGCAATGAGTGTTTCACCGCATTCGGGACACTTTGTCTGCATGCCTTCAGGGGTAACGGCATTTCCAACGTACACGTAATTGATGCCAATATCCATAGCTCTTTCCCTGGCACCCTGAAGGGTATCAAGAGGCGTCGGTGGCAGATTCGTGAGTCTGTACATGGGAAAGAACCTTGAAAAATGAAGTGGTGTATCTTCTCCTGTGTTATCAAGCACCCACCTGGCAAGAGCATCAACCTCATCAGGATCATCGTTCAGCGTTGGTACGATAAGATTCGTAATCTCAACCCAGGTACCCGATTCCTTCAGATGAATGATCGTATCAAGTACCGGCTGAAGTGTCCCGCCACAGATATTCCTGTAGTAAGCATCGGACATTGATTTCAGGTCCACGTTTGCAGCGTCTATGTATTCCGCCAGCTCGGAAAGGGGTCCGCGATTTATGTAACCCGCGGTGACAAGGATGTTCTTGATTCCCGCTTCACGGGCCAGCCTGGCGCAATCTCTGGTGTATTCGAAGTACACTGCAGGTTCAGTATAGGTATAAGCGATGGCTTCACATCCGTAAGCCAGAGCATTTTCTATAACCGCTTCCGGCGGCATGTCGTATGAGGTTACATCCTCCGGTAAGGCCTGGGATATTTCCCAGTTCTGGCAGAATTCGCATTTCAGATTGCAGCCGGCTGTGGCAATGGAAAATACATCAGTTCCAGGCATGAAATGAAATAGCGGTTTCTTCTCCACGGGATCGTTATTGACGGCAACAGGCCGGCCGTACACAAGGCTGATAAGTTCACCGCCCAAATTGAGTCTGACACTGCACCTTCCGCGCTCACCGGGAGCGAGAGTGCACAGATGCGGGCATAGAACACACTGGACCGAATTACTCATCATCCACTACCGCATACCATTCGGCTTTATGGCAGGATACGAGACCATTCTCAATCAGTTCAATTATTCGGTCCATATCCGCGTTTTCTATTGGTTTAGCCCAGGAACGATCTGTACTGCCGGTTAATTCCATAATCAGGTCAAACAGACCGGTATACGTGCTTTCCCCGGTCGAGAGTGCTTCATCCCCTTCTGAGAATGCCAAACCGGCCAGGAGCAGAACAGTTAACAGAACAGTTTTCATAATCCCTCTTCAGTTTGTCAGTACAGGTCCGGGAAGCCTGCCGGTGACAGTCCTATCCGCCACCGGAACTCCCAGTTGTCCTCACCATCAACAGGATGCGATACCCAGATCGGAAACAGCGCTTCCAGCATGGCTATCCTTACCGCGAATCCTCCGTCTGCCAGGAAAGTGTCTTCAGAAAAATCGTTAAAACCGTCAGCCAGCCAGCCGATCCCTCCGAATAGTTCAACGGGAATCAGTGGAAAAGGAACCGGTACCCTCTGCTCAACCGATACAGCCGCTCTTCCCCTGACGGGGCTGTTCCAGTAACCGGACAGTGCAGGACCGGACCGAACGTAGAAGTGTTCCTGAGGCGAAAGTAAACCATCCGGTGGCAGAAACGCCCCGGTTATGCCGCCTGCGAACAGGCCGCCTCCGGGCCTCAGGAAAACGTGAGCAGGGGCATCACCTGCTATTCTGCCTGCGTATATCCTGGTTCTGGCAAGGCAGCTGCCCATAATCCTGGTGGTAATATCGAGTTCACCATCTATCCGTGCATAAGGGCCATCGTTCCATCCGGAGGAGGCCAGTGCGCTTAATCCACCCTCCCATGATAGTCCGTAGTTACGGTCGACAGCTGAAAATCCTGCCGTGAATTCAAACCCTTTGCCCTCTTCAACATTACGGCTGCCGTATACCGTTGTGTCTTCCACACAGAAAAGCTCCATGTCAAGAGAAATTTTAAGATGAATATCCGTTGCCACCCGTCCTCCTATGAGATAATCTGCTCCCAGGCTGGCACTGCCTGTTCCATATCCACTGGACAAACCGGTGGAGAGATATACACTCCTTCGGTACTCCCTGAAAAGCGGAGCGTGGAAAGCGGCGCCCCAGGCGGAAAAACTCCCGCTTTCGAAGGGGACGGATGCGTGGGCCGACCATGTGTATGGACCGCCCATGTAGGAAGGAATGACAGCGGACATGCAGAGAATCTCCCCCCTCCACGAACCTGCGGCATACGATGGGAATGGAAGCACCCACATAGTGTAATGGGTAGGTCTGGGAAACGGCAGGAACATCGGCTTAATCTGGCTCAGCGGTGGAAGAGCGTTATTCCAGGGAGCTCTGTCAGGCATGCACAGAAACGGATCCGCGACAGCCGCGCTCCAGCTGCCGGGCACGGTTACGGTATCATCACTTCCGGGTATCAGAATTACTTCAGTCAGAAGAGAATCGTTACCCGAAAGAAAAAGCAGATAAAGCTCCACAACGTGGGGAACATCACATTCAACTATGACCGTGGTTGAACCACCTGATTCTTCAATACTCCTTATCCACACATCAGCGCTCCCGGTTCCCCTGAGC
>JAUWMQ010000133.1 GCA_030613065.1 Candidatus Aegiribacteria sp.
GAATTGGGGACGGAGGTAATTAAGAAATCTAATTACCTCCGTCCCCAATTAGCCCCTCCGTCCCCAATTAGAAGATTGTCTGACTCAGGGCGTAGTAAACAGCCATTAGTGAAGAAAACACCGCACTTGAGAAGAATCTCCATTTCAAGGGAACTCTATTCTGAATCACATAATTAGCGGTAAACGCCACCGGTACATTTACAATGAATGAATAAAACCCCAGCCTGAGAAGATTCAGGTTGATGCTGCTCCAGCTGCCTTGCAGAATCTGAATGAACAGAAGATGTCGCGTTATCCATAATGGGTTAAAATAGAGTATAGCCAGGCCTGCTCTTGACAGTGAGCCCCGGAAGCCTGTCATCCCTGCGGTTTTTGTGTCTATCCATCTGAAGTAGTTCGGGATTTCAAAGGCGTAGACGGTCCCGCCGATGAGCATCATACCCAGCATTCGCGCGAGTGAAAATTCCGATAGAAGAATAGATGCGATAGTATCTCCGATGGAGTATATGAGTACTCCTCTTAAAATATCGGAAAGGCTATACCTGAGTTTCAATGTACTTCGTTCTACCGGTTCTTATGTAGAAGCAGGAGAATCTTTTCGTTAGTCAGGGGAGCTGAATAAACCGGTGGGATTTCCGGGTCGCATGCCCGAATGGCTTCAAGAATCGCGAAATAGGTGCCGATTCCGTACATGAACGGTGGTTCTCCCACCGCTTTGGAATTATACACCCCCGCGTTTTCTGAATGGCATGCCAGAAATTCGATATCCACCTCTCCAGGCGCGAAATGGATATCAGGTACTTTATATGTCGCAAGAGAATCAGATAGAAGTCTGTCCGTATCGGGATGATATTTCAGCTCTTCCAGGGTGACCCATCCAATCCCCTGAAGAAGCCCGCCCTCAACCTGCCCCCTGTCGACAACAGAATTGATGCTCTCCCCAACATCGTGAACGATCCAAACGGAATCCACCGAGAAAACGCCCCTCAGCCTGTCAAGAGTTATTTCAGTAACTGCAGTTCCCGCCACATGGTAGGAAAAGGGTCTGCCCTTCTCTTTAGATTTGCTGAAATGCAATCCCGGTGTTGCGTAATGAGCCTGGGATGACAGGTTTACCCTGGCAAGATATGCAAGGCCTACAAGTTTATTCCATTCAAGGTCGGTCTTCTTTCCGTTGAGTATTACTTTTTCGTGCATCATTTCGATCTGACAGTCCTCAGCCGCGTCAAGGTGCTTTGCGGCAAAAGTCAGAAGACGCTTCAGAATATCAGTGCAAGCTATTCTTACAGCGTTTCCATTCATGTCAGCAGCTGAACTTGCTGCAGTGGGTGATGTGTTAGCTGACCTTGTGGTGTTTGTTGTCTCCACCTTGATCCTGAAGAGATCGATCCCGAAGGTTCTCGCTGCTACCTGGGTGATCTTCGTATTGACTCCCTGTCCCATTTCAACAGCTCCAGTACTGATTCCCACGCTCCCATCTGTATACACATGAACGAGAGCATTGGCCTGGTTCATCGATATATGGGTGAAGGAAATCCCGAAGCAGACGGGCATGAATGAAACGCCTTTCTTGAATATCACATTGCTGCTGTTGAAATCCCTGATCCTTTCATCGGCTTTTCCCGTTTTGTACATTCCAAGGGCTTTCTTCCAGGATCGTCTTATCTCGTCTCCCTCGTACGCCATACCGTATGGGAATTCGTCACCCTTTTTCAGAAGGTTCCTTTCCTGTATCTCAAGGGGGCTGATTCCCATCTCACGAGAAGCACTGTAGATCGCTGATTCCAGGACGTACATGGCCTGCGGCGCCCCGAAACCTCTGAATGCCGTATTGGGTGGAAGGTTGGTTCTGCAGCAAATACCTGTAGCCTTTACGTTGGGAATGAAATAGGCGTTTGTTGAATGAAACAGTGTCCGTTCAAGGATAGCTGTTGAAAGGTCGGATGCTGCCCCACCGTTCTGATAGTAGGTAACCTCCCATGCTAACATGGTGCCGTCACTTTTCAGTCCCAGCCTGAAATCGGAGCTATAGGGGTGCCTTTTACCGGTCAGGGTCATGTCTTCGTTCCGATTCAGTACCAGTTTTACCGGTTTGCCTGTCAACTGCACTCCCAGTGCCGCCATCACCGCCCACGGTGTTGCCTGATCCTCCTTGCCCCCGAAAGCTCCTCCAAGCCTGCCGACATCAACTTCTATCTTGTTCATCGGCAGGTTAAGAACTCTGGCAGCAACCCTCTGCACAAAAGTAGGCCCCTGGGTTCCGGATGTTATCCTGATAGATCCGTTTTCCATCGGAACGGCAAAAGCCCCCTGTGTTTCAAGGTACAGGTGTTCCTGCCCCCCCGAATCGGCCCGTCCGGAAACGATGCAGTCGCATCTCTCCCATGCCACGTAGGTATTCCCCATAGAGAAAGTTCTCGGGGGCGCTATCAGCATTCCCTTTTCAAAAGCTGCTCTGGGGTCCACGATGGATGGCAATTCTTTCGTTTCCAGTCTGATTGCCTTTACTGCCAGTCTGGCCTTCTCCGGTGTGTCTGCAAGTACGAATGCCACGGGCTGTCCGATAAAATGCAATTCCTTTTCCGTAAGAAGTGTTTCATCCTTGATAATGCTGCCTATCTGGTTCTTTCCCGGGATGTCTTCCGCTGTTATGACCGCTTCAACACCCGGTATCGATAATGCTTCACCTGCTTCCAGCGTCTCTATCTCGCCATGTGAAACGGGAGAAACAAGCACCGCAGCATGAAGGAGGTCTCCCGGAAGTTTGAAATCGTCAACGAACAGAGAGCTGCCCCTTACATGCAGAAGGGCGTCCTGGTGTTTCACAGCAGTTCCTTTACATCGATCTCCTGCGGGAAAAGCTCAGCAAAATGAGCTGCGATAAGTTGCCCCAGAAGCAGCTTCTTGAAGCGGGCGGAACCGCGCACATCATCGATCGGACTCACTTCGCTGCGAGCGGTCCGGACAGCGAGTAAAGCAGTACCCGTGGAAACCTCCATGCCACTCAAGGCAGCAGAAGTCCTTTCCAGATAGAGGGGAATCGGCGCAACTCCTCCTGCGGAGATATCGGCTTTTTCGATTTTGCCATCTCTCACAATGAACGCGGCAGCGGTATTAACGGAGGCAATATCAAGATGCTTCCTCATGGCGATCTTTTCGAAGTTAATAAACGTTGCTGAATCAGGTAAAGTGTACTCGAGGCTCTCCAGTAATTCAGCGGGGGAGAGGTCAAGTACTTTGTAACCCCTGAAGAAATCCTTCAGCCGTACTTCTCTGCTATCGGAACCCCCTGTTATCCTCAGCTTCGCATCAAGGGCAAGGAAGATAATGGAGAGATCACCTATTGGAGATGCGTTTACAATGTTACCTCCAACCGTGGCCCTGTTGCGGACCTGGGTGGAGGCGATAAGTTCCAGAGATCGCTCCAGATTACCTGAGTTACTGAATATGCCTGCGTCGATTATATTTCTTACGGTTGCCCCGGCTCCGATAAGAACCCTGCTCTCACTAATTGTTATCCCGCTGATTCCCATTTCCCCGGAGAGGAATCTCAGTCCGGTGTTCCGGAGTTCTTCAGCTTTAACTGCGAAGAGATCGGTTCCGCCGGCTACCGTGACGGCATGTTCTGAAAAGTTCGTTCCGGACCCGTTGGTAGTATCCATAGCCTGAAGCATCCCTTCAATACCTGGGAAATATGAGGGCAGTATCTTTTTCTCTACGAGCCATTCAAGATGTTCGAGCGAAGTGCAGCATCCGGCAGGTGAATGTCCGATTTTCCCGGATACTGTTTCCGCTGCTTTCCTGATGGATACGTAACCTGTACATCTACAGATGTTTCCGGCGAGTGAATCTACCGCTGCTACATCGTCAGGGTCGACTGTTCCGAGAAGATAACCTGTAAGTGACATGATAAGGCCGGGAGTGCAGAAGCCGCACTGTGAGGCACCTTCCTCCACGAAAATCTGCTGAAGCGGGGAGAGTCCTTCCTCCAGGTTAACCCCTTCTATAGTTACAAGATGCCTGCCCTGGAGTTCTCCAGCTGGAAGAATGCAGGAGTTCACCGCCATGTACTTTATGCCCTGCTGCTGAGGTATTCCCAGCAGTACGGTACAGGCGCCGCAGTCACCTTCTCTGCAGCCTTCCTTTGTTCCTGTCAGTCCTGCTTCTTTCCGAAGCAGATCAAGGGTAACCGCTCCGGGAGAAAGCCCGGTAGTGTACACCCGGTCATTTAGAATAAAAGATATCATCTTCCCACACCTCCCTGAACTTCAGAGAGTATAATATTGTTAAAGAGATAGCGGTATTTCCGGATAATACTCTTTGAGTCTTTCTTTCAGTTCCTTGCAGGCAGCCTCTGCACTTGAGTAAATCTCATCAGCCCTGTGAAACTCAAGAATCCCGATATTCCGGATATCAGGCTTTATGCAAATATCAGGCTGACTGATCTGTTTCTTTGTCTTCACGATTGATCTCTGCATTATGTCGAACATTTCAAGAACAGCTTTAACCGCTCCGGGCGGTCTTCCGGACACCGATTCTGCATATCCAAGGACATCCACGGCAACGACCAGATCGCAATCATCCAGAAGGTCATACGGAACCGGATTTACGCCTCCACCGTCAATCAAAACCCGCTCTCCGTATTTTACCGGAGTGAACAGCCCCGGCAGCCCCATGCTTGCCTTGACTCCCTTCAGAAGATTTCCTGAGGTGAGTACCACCTGGTCGGAAGCCCAGAAATCGGTGGCGACAACCTTCAGCGGTATTTCAAGATCCTCAAAACTGTCTGTATGAATGGCATCGTAGAAATACTTCATGACCGAATCGCCTTTGAAGATTCCCGGTCCCAGAAAGTCGATGTCCATAAATTGAACAAGCCTTCTGATATCTTTGAACAGTTCTCCCGGAGAATCGTTTTTCCTGACAATTGTCTCCTGCACCAGACTGCGAATCTCGGAACCTTTTACTCCGGACGCGTACAGTGCTCCCAGCACGGCACCTATGCTGGTGCCAGCAATACAGCAGGGCCTGATTCCCATGTTATCAAGAATCTCAAGAACCGGAATATGCGCAAGTCCTCTTGCTCCGCCCCCGCCAAGAGCAAGACCCAGCCTGATACCATCATCACAGCGGTCAGGTTTATTCTTCCAGAGAAGATTCCGGATTCTTTTTATCAGATGATTGCTCATTCATATCTCCAACGGGTTGCAAACAGGAAACTCGATTTGCCGGACATCTGTCTGAATATACCGTAGCATGACTGACTTATACAGAAACAATTCAGAGGGGAAGATTCATACGGATACTGGTTCGACATGATCCTGAGAACTCAGTTCAGCTGATAGGTTCTGAATCCGCAGCAGGTGAAGATAAACTCGTAATCACTCATATATTCATCCATCCATCCCGAATGGATGAGATAATCATCTATCATGAATCCGGGGGGGCATGCCTGGCAAACCACGGAAGCGTCAATGAAGACGAGTGCAGGCCTGTTCATTCGTATGTCCGTTCCCAGTTCCATCAGGAATTGCATTTCCTCATCGGTCAGGTCCCCGGGTGATCTGTAGCAGAAGCTGGACGAATCGGAAGATACCACATCATTGTAGATCAGTGCTATGGGAAAGGTTAACAGAAATCTCGTTCCCGGTAATCTATCGGCATATACCAGCGTTGGGTATTTCGGATAAACAGAGGTGGAAATGAACGAGATCCGCTCACCAGCAGCTGAGTATGTATCGATTACCTTCAGAAACTCATCCATGTCCGAGTACATGGAATCTGCGCGCTCGAATGAACTTCCTGTCAGGACCAGGCAGATTGCGACCGGGCTGAGCAGTAGTGCGATACAGGTCAGTCTTCCGGCGGTTCCTTTCGATATGTACCGTTCATACAGAACGACGAGAGCAACATATACGAGTACGACTGCGAGCCCTAATGCAGGAAACAGGTGGTACAGCCAACCCTTTTGCTGTAGAAAGAACATGCCGACCGCGAGGATCGCTGCAGCCAATAGAAATTCAAGGATATATCTGACCGCGGACCTGCTTCTGGACATGGCAAAGACGGAGAGCACCGCGCTTCCGAGAAACAGCGGCCAGAACCTCAGATTCCATCGAATCATATCGGGAATTGACGCGTTGTATGAATCGTAACCAGCGGTAATGAAAGGTATCCATCTGGTGAAAAAGGGAGAATGTATGGAGCCCGGCAGCAGAAACAGATGAACGGCGAAAATGAATGCAACAGAGTATACGGCAAACATTTCCGGTACACGATATATTCTCTTCCTGCCCATGCGCACTCCCATCCAGATTTCGATCAGAACGACCTGGACAAGGAAGGTTGGTTTGCACAGCATCATAATACCCGCGAGGGAGCCCGTTACCATTGCTATTGGAATACTTACACGAATATCCTGATATCTTGAGAACCTGACGAGGAGAAATGGAAGCCATGCGAGCAGGAACAGATGCTCCCTCTGCCCGAAATCTCCATTACTGAAAGCCTTCAGTGACAGAATCAGCAGCGATGAAGCGATAAGAGCGGTGCCGGTCCAGGTACTAAACAGCTCTGATCTTCGCAGCAGCAGGAACACTGTGAAACAGCTGTAGAAAGTGAAAAGAAGGACCCCTATCGGGAACACCAGATACACGTCCATGCTCAGTATCTTCGATATAATAACCGGTGGAACATGGATATACTGTGCCATATGAAGGTTTGTCTCAACATGATCTACGTAGGGAGTGCTTCCTTCTGAAATGAGCCTTCCGCACTGAAGCAGAAGAGCAGAGTCATGGTTCAGCAGCATACCCGAGACTGAAACGGCAAAAACCATGATCGAAGCACAGATTAAAAGTACTGCAATCGAGACATTTTTCCAGTCGGGTGTGCACTCAGGTGTCAAATCGTTTTCTCCTCTTGATCTTGAAAGGATCGGCAACCAGCGCCCGCCAGTGGGAAACTGGATTCTTCCATCTGCAATATTCCCCTGAAAAACACCAGGATGTCCTTTATCAGATCATATTTCCTGTCTGAAATGACAATACCGCTGGTAATCCTGCCCCGTCAATGCCATGTAAGACTGAAGAGTACTGTTTGGGCTTTTCATCCTTGAAAGGTGGCGGATCTTTCACTATTGTTCTTCTGTAACTATTGAAAGGAGATGGCATGATCTGTTCCTTTCGGTCGAGTGCTTCGGGATTTCTGGTTGCAATAACTGTTCTGTTCTTCGCTCTGCCGGCCTGTTCCGATGAGTACGGCGAATACATTGATGACTGGGAGATAAGGGCGCATGGATCGGGATTTTTCAGAATTCTGGGTATTCCATCCGAAATGCTTCCCGATGGAATAGACAATCTGGACTTACTGATTCTGGGCGACCACCTTATTGACGGCTCGGAACTTGCGGTTATAGGCTATGGTCGGGATACTCTTTGCTTCGGCACTGTAGCGTTTGACATGTTTCTGAATCCAGCCAAAGCATTTGCTTCTTTCAGAAGTGAAGACAGTCTGATAATCCTTTCCTCCGAATATCCCAGCAGGACTACAAAATGTAATATGTCCTATGCCTGGGATAAAGATGAACAGAATCTCATTCCAGTCGAGTCCTGGATAAGTGACAAGTCCGCGGACCTTCTTGCTTCTGCGGATTCCCTCCTTGAAATCAGTGAAATACGACAGGCTGCGGACAGTATCTTCGCAATGTACTACGGCTGGGCGTATTACGATGCCAGTGAGTTATGCTGCCGGTTCCTGAGGGCTGCCCACGAAGCTTCAATGGATGCCCCTGATGAGGAAGCCCTGGACTATTACGATGCGGCTGTTTACGCTTTCGACATTATTCAGTCCAATGACACCTGGTTCATTTCTTTTGATTCGCTGGAAGCTTTTTTAAGCAGTGATTATGCTGAATATATTGAAGCAGAGGAGCTTGCCGACATACTCCGTGATTATGCGAAATTATTCAGAGACAACGGTTTCGCGGTAGAAGCTGTCTTCGATAACACAGCGGACATACTTGAGGGGAAAGAGTGAGAATGAAAACCTGTTCGTTTCACCCAGTTTGTCGGGGCAGTATTTAGATAGGTTTTTTCACCATCTGTCGTAATGTACTTTCTTATGCTTCTCCTCTGCATGATCTCCTGAAGAATTTCATCTCCTTTCAGGGGAGCTTTCGACCTGACCTGGATGTTAGCTGTATATAAGAGCCTATAACTGACTATTCAAAGAGGATATCTGTCCCCGCGTATTCCGACAGTACAGGTGTAAAACCGTTAAGTCGAGCTACAA
>JAUWMQ010000081.1 GCA_030613065.1 Candidatus Aegiribacteria sp.
TCCTCGGAATCGCTCATCTCCTCAAGCCGGTTCTTCAGGGAAGCAGGAAGAATGAAGGGGCCTCTGATAAGCCCTGCAAGCATCAAATCCGCGACCCGGCCGTCAATAATCGCGGTAATGTCAATCAGCAGCGGTGCCGCCGCCGTTTCGTTTTCTGAGGCAGTCTGCATGAGTCCGAGCTTCTTACCTTTAGTGAATGCCACGTGGCCGAATATGTACGAGAATGCAAAAGGTATCATTATAAGCGGCGTTACGCCGGAATCAGGCGCCTGGAGATTTCCCATGCGCAGAGCCAGCATAACCAGAATACCTGCAACAAGTCCGATAATCGCGCCCACAGTTGTGTAAACAATTTCATCTGCAGGAATCTTAACAAATACAATCTGCAGGATTACGGCGAATATGCCGATCCCCAGACCCGTGAGTCCGTACCATGGGGAGGGTGCAAACCCATCGAACGCGAATGTCCCCAGCAGGCCGAGAACAAGAATGAAAAGTATACGTACTTCCCAGCCCGAAGTTTTCATAACCAGTTTCCTCCTTTTTCCTTTCGACTTGAGAGAAGGTTTCCTATTGAATCGATTAAACTACTGAAACCTTCTGCTCCGCTGCCAGCATTCGCCGCGTCTTCCGAGGCCCCTGCCAGCCCTGAAAACCCCAGACTGAGAACTTCTCTCAGTCTGAGATCAAAATGTGTTACCGGCCTGAGCTCTCCGCCAAGCCCAATCTCGCTGCTGACGGTAATACCTTCTCTCACCGGCTTCTCAAGTCTGCTTGATGCAACGGCAAGACAGACCCCGAGATCTGCCCCGGGATCGGTCAGGCTCGCGCCTCCGGCAATGTTTACATAAACATCCTGATTGCCTAAATCCATCCCGCATCTTTTCTCCAGTACTGCAAGGAGCATCGGCAGTCTGCGGGAGTCCATCCCGTTAATACTTCTCTGCGGGTAACCGTATCTGGTAGTGCTTGTCAGTGCCTGAACCTCAACCAGAAACGGTCTTGTTCCTTCCATTACCGCAGTAATCACTGTGCCGCTTCGGTGGGCATCATCCCTCCTGAGGAAGTAGGCTGATACTTCACTTACGCTCTTCAACCCTTCCTTTGTCATCTCGAACACACCCAGTTCATTTGTTGAACCAAAACGGTTTTTAGCGGCCCTCAGAAGACGGTATAATCTGTCTCCATCTCCCTCAAAATATATAACAGAATCCACAAGATGCTCCAGAACCTTCGGTCCAGCGAGTGAGCCCGACTTGGTTACATGACCGACTATGAAAGCGGTCAAACACCTTGTTTTACACACCCTTATCAGCTCCGACGTACAATGTCTCACCTGTGAGACTGAGCCGGGAGCACTGGAAAGATCAGCAGAATAGAGTGTCTGGATGGAATCGACTACAACGGTAGAACAGTCCGAATTTACCAGATTATTCAGGACCGTATCAAGATCCGTTGCGGCTAGAACTATCACGTTTTCCTGGACAGAATTGATTCTGCGCGCCCTATGGGCGACCTGTTCAGGGGATTCCTCACCGGTAGCATACAGAACCTTCTCTCCCCTGCAGGCAAGTTCTGAGGAAAGCTGGAGCATCAGAGTGCTCTTTCCGATACCCGGTTCCCCTCCGATAAGGTTCACCGATCCTTTTAGAACACCGCCGCCGAGAACCCTGTCCAGCTCTTCGATACCTGTTTTGAGTCTCTCGCCGGAAACTTCCGGAATCTCAGTAAGGGGAACCGGATGGGATATTAACTCCTTCGAAAGTGGTTTTCCAGGCAGCTTTACAAGCACCTCCTCCACCATGGTGTTCCATTCCCCGCAGTGAGGACACTTGCCGGACCACCTTGCCGCATTACCTCCGCACTCGTTACAGACGAATAGTGTCCTCTTTCTGGCCAAGCTTCTCCTAACTAATCGCGTTCGTCCGGATCAACAGGGAAAAAACGGGTTATATCAGCTCTGAAGATCAGGTTCACCGTTCCCAGGGGACCGTTTCTCTGTTTTCCTATCTTCAGCACCGTCTTCCTTTTGAGAAAATCGATCTGATCTTCGAACTCTCCATCGGTGTCAGCATGCATCTCAGGCTGATGAAGGAACATAACAAGATCGGCGTCCTGCTCGATGGCACCGCTTTCCCTGAGATCGCTGAGTTTGGGGGCACCGCTTCTTTTTGTGGCCATACGGCTCAACTGGGAAAGTGCCATCACGGGAACTTTCATCTCTTTGGAAAGCGCTTTCAAATCACCTGATATGCGGGCTATTTCCTGTTGCCTGTTCTCCGTATTCCCATCGCCTCGCATGAGTTGAAGGTAATCGACGAAGACCATGCAGAGGTCTTCCCGCCTTTTCAGGCTTCTTACCTTTGCTCTCACCTCCATCGAACCAATACTGGCTTTGTCATCAATGAAGATCTTCATCCTCTGGAGCCTGTCAGCGGCCGCCTGAAGTTCGTACCAGTATTTCTGGGGAAGGGTCCCCTCGATAATCGGTTTTGTACCTATGTGGGCATCAGAGCAAAGCATCCTCTGCGTGAGCTTCGCATCGGACATCTCCAGGCTGAAAATGGCAACAGCCCTATCCGTTTCCTTTGCAATATGGGTAGCCATATTCAGAGCCATGCTTGTCTTACCAACGCCTGGCCGGGCGGCCAGGATAATCAGTTCACCGGGGTGAAATCCTGTGGTCATCTTATCAAGTTCTATAAACCCGGTGGAAAGCCCTGTAACGTAACCCTTGGTATTACGGAGATTTTCAAGCTCCTCGATACCCCTTGTAACAAGCTGCGATATGGGTTTGAACTCCCCTGATGCCCTCGATTCGGTGATCGCCATGATCTTGCTGGCGGCTGTATCAAGAACAATCTCGACGTCCTCGGTGCCTTCGAGGACTTCGTTGATATTCTCCCTGCTCACCTTGATGAGCTGACGAAGCATGGCCTTGTCCTTGATGATCTTTATGTACTGAAGCACATTCGATAGCAGGGGGATATCATCAGTCAGAGACGCAAGGTACTCTATACCTCCCGCCTCTTCGAGTGTCTTCTTCCTCGAAAGTTCCTCGCCTACAGTGACCATATCCGTTACACTGTTCTTTGAGTCAAGGTCGCGGCAGGCCTGGAAGATCATCCGATGCTTGCGATCGAAGAAATCCTTTGTATTAAGAGCATCGAGGGCTTCAACAGTCAGTTCCTGATCAAGAAGCATTGCACCCAGAACGCTCTTTTCAGCATCCAGACTCTGGGGAGGTCGATGTCCTTTTCCCTCCGTCATGCTTGATTCTTCCCGGCTCTGGGAAGGCCCAGTTCATCAAGGAGCTTTCTCAGTATCTTCATATCCTCCCATACAGGTCTTTTCAGGGCTTCGGTTCTAAGAAGGGCAGCCGGGTGATAGGTTGGAATAACCGGAATATCGCCGTACCTGTGAATTGTGCCTCTGAGTTTGCCTATACCCTCACTGCTTCCGGTCATCGTTCTGCTGGCGGGAGCGCCCATCGCGACTATGACTCCCGGCTGCATTATTCTTATCTGCTCTTCAAGTATCCACCAGCAGGCAGCAACTTCATCTTTTGCAGGTGTTCTGTTTCCCGGCGGCCTGCATTTCACGATATTCGTGATGTACAGCGAGTTTCTGTCCAGGTCAATAGCAGCCAGTATTTTATCAAGAAGCTTCCCCGCGCGGCCTACGAATGGTTCGCCCTGAATATCCTCGTTGGCTCCGGGCCCCTCACCGATGAAGATTATCCCCGCGGAGGGGTTCCCTGCACCGAAGACTATCGTATTTCTTTCTTCGCACAGTACGCAGGCCCGGCAATCACCAACTCTTGAAACGAGTGCAGCCAGTTCTGAAGGTATGCTTCCGCCTTCTCCCCCGGTTATAGAAATAGTCTTATTACCTTTCAGCCCGGCAATCCATTCGGGCAGTACAAAAATTTCATCCAGGCCGAAACTTGCCACCGAATTCCAGAATGGATCATCCCTGCCCCGTGGAGCTGAGGTATCCCGATTGTCAGTCATTAAACTTCATTGCCTTTCATTAAGTATCTACCCATCGCAGCGGTCAGGAGCTCCGCAATATACCTTTTCGAGGACTGCCTGACTTCTACGAAGCTTCCGTCAGTGAAAAAGAGTTTTCCCTGGTTAGAGGATGCCTCCATCCCGGCTCCCTGAATGTCACCGGGATTATAGAAAATGGCAGCCGCTCCCTTGCGCTTCATTTTCCCAAGTGCCCGTTTTTCCCCATCAGGGCCGAATTCAAGTGAAAAGGCCATCACAGGACACATGCAGTCAATCGATCTGTCAAGTTCCTCTAGAATATCGAGAGTTGCCTCAAGCTCAAGCCGGAAGGTTCCAGATCTTTCGGTTTTCCCGTCATGGAAGATGGAAGGCCTGAAATCCGAAACTGCAGCCGCCATCACCAGCAGGTCAGCCCTAGCAACTTCTCTGACAAGGATTTTATGCATTTCATCCGCTGATTCAACAGAAATCGTATCAACTCCGGACGGTCGGGAAAAGCAGGCCGGGCCTGTAACGAATAGAACATCTGCGCCTGCATCACGGAAAGCAATCGCCATACTGCATCCCATCAGGCCGCTGGACCTGTTGGAGATAAACCTAACATGATCCAATGCTTCCCTTGTGGGACCTGATGTAACTATCACTTTTTTCCCATACCAGTACTCTCGGCCACTGAAGCGCTCGGGAGTAAAGGCTCTGACTTCAGGAGGGAAGCTGGTATTGGATATTTTCAGGCTCTCACCTCGGAAGATCGATTCTACCTGTATCAAGGAATCCTCAAGGCGTCTGTTGCATACATAATAATCAAAAGAGCCTATCCAGCTGATCTCCCATGCCGCCATTTCCAGTCGAAGCAGAACCACATCCGGTTCATCGGTATTTCTGGAAAGAAGCCTGCTGGAAAGTACATCGGGAGAAGGAGTCAGAACGAAGATGAGAATGGAAGTCGGAAAAGTTTCCTTAATCTGAAGCGCTCCCTGAACATCTATATCAAGAATAACACTTCCGCCAAGTGCAAGTTCTCTACTGACCCATTCTCGGGAGGTTCCATACAGATGCCCGTGAACCTCCGCATACTCAAGGAAATATCCGTTTTCTATCATCTGCAGGAACTCTTCCCTGGTTACAAAGAAATAATCCACCCCTTCAATTTCCGAACCACGCACAGACCTTGTTGTTGTTGAAACGGAGAATGCCGCAGAACTGAATGTCTCTACAAGATGATGAGCAAGGGTGGTTTTGCCAGCTCCAGAAGGTCCTGCAAGTACTATCAGCTGGCCTGGAGAGTTATTCAATATTCGCAGCCTGTTCCTTCAGTGATGAAAGAATATTCTTCATCTCTATAACCTTGAGTGACTGTTCCGGATCGTCAACTTTAGCCCCCATAGTGTTCAGTTCACGGTGCATTTCCTGAATAAGAAACTCCAGCTTCCGCCCGATTGGACTGGCATCAGAATCTACTATTTCAATAGCATAGTCAAGGTGGCACATCAATCTCTGAACCTCCTCCGTTACATCGGATCTGTCTGCGAGGAGGGCCAGTTCCTGCATCATCCGGTCTTCATCCAGTTTGATGTCATTTGTCAGGTCGGCTATTCTTTCCCTGAGCCGCAAGTACCTTTCCGATACGGTTTTCTTCTGCTGCACCAGAACGGGAGCAGTCAGTTCCCTGATGTTTGAAAAACCTTCCAGGAAAAGAGGAGCAAGTACCGCTCCTTCCCTGCGCCGGTTCTCCCTGAGCTCAGCAAGTGCCTCAGCAATGGATAACCTGAACGCCTCGGTCAGTTCCTCGCGAACCAGCATTTCGGGTTCAGTGCTTTCGACAACTCCCGGCAGATTTAGAAGCTCCCCCGCAGACATCCTGCTGATGCAGTCATGATCCTGTGAAAGAAGCTCCGCAGCAGAAATATACTTTCTGGCTGTTTCCATGCTGATCGATAAGCGGCAACCGCTCTCAGCACTCAGTTCAACAGCGGCATCCAGCCTTATCCGTCCTCTATCGAACATGCCGTCGATGACTTTCCTGGTTTCCGGTTCCATGCAGGAAATAATCTCGGGCAGTTTCAGTGAAACACTGAGGCTTCTGTGATTAACGGATTTCGCCTCAACCGTCACGGTGAAACCATTACCAGTGGCTTCAGATCGACCGAAACCTGTCATTGATTCCATCAGATATCCTCTCCGGATATGGTAATTCGGACAACATCATACAGCAGGAAGTATATTAACATAATTCAAATGTTGGAACACATCACCGGTGTGATCAGCGGTAGCCTTTATTCCGTATTTCTCAGCAAGCCAGATCAGGTAGAGGACATCAGCAGATATTATCGTCTGCTTTCTGGATGACCGTTCCCCTTTCAAATTATCTGGATTGCACTTGTTCCGGGGTGTTTCATGAAACACATACAGAGAATATTTTTCATACTGGATGAATATAAAAGATCCACCTTCCATCGAAAGCACAACAGGTAGCCTCTTGGGCTTTCGCGCCCTCACTGCATCGATCCCCTCCGGTTCCCTGTTCCAAACATTTCGGAAAAGGAAAAGAATGGCATTGACAGCCTGATTCTGAGTGGATGCTGCTACATTTTTCTTAAGTGCAAGGAAAGATAAATAGGAAATGAAAGAAGAATCTTGCTGTGGTTTCATCTTACGTGAAGAACAGAATTCAATGAAATTTCTGCACCAGGAGGAATAGCTCTTCACTGTACTCCGCGCATAGTGCCGCACGCTGAGTTTCCTGATTACGGTTTCCAATGGATCAACATGATCAGATTCAACAACCTTCTTTTCCTCATCAGTCGAGAATTGCCGATACAGCTTGACAGCATCCAGGGCTTGTCGGATCTGCCAATCATGTTTTCCTTCTTTACTAAAAGCATCTGAATAAGATGCTTCGCCCGGATGATTAAGATCCAAGTAATGCTTAACCCACCATACCATGTAAGGTAAGTGGCTATCACTCATCAACTCTTGGCTTTTGAGAGCATTTTCAAACTCCTCTAGTTTCGTATGCAAGATAATCCTCCCTCAGTATATAAAGCTGCAGTATAACACCGTGTTTCCAATGTTAGTATACATCTGTTTACCATTTCGTGTCAATATACGTAACTTGACTCAGTATATACACCATGTTATCCTCATGCAAGATAACTAGTAAGCAAGGTTATACGGCAGCTGTAGAATCATTGTTAGACTTGACATTCATACAGAAATAGGTACAATTGTACATATGAGAATAGTAACTGATTCAAGCGTGTTCCTGGCAGCGGTTCTCAATGAGCCGGAGAAGGCGCACATCATCGAGCTGACTACAGGGCATGATCTGATTGCGCCCGAAGTATTGCCATTTGAACTTGGAAATGCATTGAGTTCGCTGTACAGAAGGAAACGCTTGAAGGCTTCAGATGTTCTGAGAATCTGGGATTCACTTATGGACATCCCGGTAGAGCTCAAACCAATTGAGGTTAGATCTGCCTTGGAAATCGCTATCGAAAGTAAGATCTATGCATATGATGCCTACTTCATCGAGTGCGCCAAGCATTGGCGATGTCCATTGCTTACTCTTGATCGCAAGCTGGAAGCTGTTGCATTGGACAATGGCATTCAAGTATTGGAGATTTGAATGAGAGTGTTTACTTACTCCGAAGCCAGGAAAAGACTTGCGGAGGTACTGGATCTCGCGGAAAACGGTGAGGTTGTCATCAAGCGAAGAAACGGAGAAACTTTCTCCCTGAAGAGGACAAGAAAAGCTGTTTCTCCTCTCGATATTGAGGGTCTGAAGCTGGATGTTTCCACAACCGAACTTGTCTCTGCAGTCCGGGAATCGAGAGAACGATAGCCTAACCACTGTATGAACCAGACACAAGGGCTAAGCAACAGGCTAAAGTGATTCCTGTGCCGGTTATACAGATTGTTATAAGATAGGAGAAACCAAATCTCAATCACTTCAAGAATAGACTCATCGGCATTGAAATTGGCTTATTCACGAAAGCATAGATCTGTTGGATGTGTCCTCTTGAGACTTATCCGGCGATTCTTGAGAAATCCTAAACGGAAACTAAGTTACACAAATCACCTGATCATGTTAAATCTGCACGACGGCAATTTTGACAGAGCCAGGAAGCTGGAGCGTACTATTCAAGCTAAGCCTGAGATGAAAACAAGGCAACTGTACATTCTTGGTGATTTCCAACCTTCCGAAGACAAATACTCAAGCAATTACCTGAGAATCTTAACCGATACTCGTGTCTCTCAGCTATCCTCCTATTTGATTTCCGGACTTGAGAGGGCAGAGGAATGGATTGCCACGAAATTCCCTGGGTTTGAGACAGGTATGACCTATTTCTTTATGAATGGTACGGGTCCTTCACCTTTCAATGCCCAATTGGGGGATGTCTACCTGAAAGTGGGGCATTACAATCCTGTTTCCCATGACAGGGAGATTGTTCAGCATGCAATCATTCACGAGCTGACACATATCTACTTGAGGAATCAAATCGGCTTCAGAATTCGGCAGAGTGAATTTGGGATAAGGAAATTCTTCGATGAGGGCTTTGCTCAGTATTGTGGTTTTCAATCGGTAGGAGCCTACTCGCGAAAACTTGCCCATGCTCATGCTTGTTCAGCTATTGTTATTAAGAAGGATCTCGATGGTCTTCTAAGGAGAATCGAGAATTGGCAGAATACCCTCTTCAAGGAAAGACATTATCCTCTCTACCAGGCATCATTGTCCTTCATCAGCAACATTGAAGAAAGGATCGGTTACGATAGACTAATCGAGTTGTTCGAAGGCGCAGGCCATGACAGTAACTTTCCTGAATTGATAGAAAACAAGACAGGAGCAAGCTTCCTGAATCATCTGTCCAGCTGGGTAAATCAACTGCCTGATCTAACCAAGATTGCTAATCAAGAATTCTGCGAAATTACTTCAACTGAAAGACTTTCTGCAAGTGAACTGAAGTTAAACTATAGGTCTAAATTTCCCTTGTATCCCGTGAAAGATATTCTTGCATTTGATTCCTCTGGAACGCAACTCGGAATCCTAATCGAGAGAAGTAAAAGATACGAGCAATCTGGAGAGTTCATTGTTTTATGTGAAGAAGGAGAGACACTATCTCTTACCTTTGTGCATGATGAAAGTGTTCAGCAAACCAAAATAAGAAAATGTGTTTAGGATATTGATATTTAAATGAAATCAGCTTATAACCACTGAATGAACCTGCCACAATCGCTTGAGATTGGGCTTTGCTAACACTTGTGCAGGTTATTCAGGATGTTGGGCAACTGAAATGGAGATGTCATGGGTTTAATGATTCACTCATTAGGAGAACTACCCTCTACGGTTGAAAGAGGCTATTACATCTACCTACTTGATTATGGATGGCATGAGCCTTTGGCTGATACAGTCTTTAGCAATTTCAGTAAAATGGCAGATAAAGCTTCACGCTCAAATGCAGTCGTTCTCAGAGGTGTGGTTGGGTGCCATTTTGAGAATGAAGTTCTTTCTTGGCATCACTTAAACGGACAACCCTCCGAGGGTCTTCTTCCTGCTATTCTCGTAACGACCCGACATCCCGAGGAATTTCGAAATCAGTTATTCACGGATACTAAATGCGATGAATGGGAGGACCGATTGCTGATTATCCCTCTGCGCACCGCATGCAATACTTCTTTAGATGTTGTAAAATTGATTGAACAGTTGTTTAGGGACATAGAGGAGGAAAGAAATCTTGGTGATTTTGCAATTGCGAAAGAAATGAAAAAGGGCACCAATGGAGCTATTGTCGATGCTCTTGTGCTGCAGCCGAATTTTGCTGGTGTAGGGCTTGACTTAAAGAGGATGGCCAATTTCTTCAAAGGACTACGCAAATGATTGTTTCAGTGAAGATTGGAACTGAGTAACATGGATATTAGCACAGCCGCTTCATTTCTAGCTGGAATCGGTTTTGGCTCAGCAGTTTCCGTTTCATTGCAGTATTTCCTGAACAGGAAAGCTCATCGGCAAGATCAAATGGATAAAGAACTTCGCGAAACCTACTATGGTTTACTCGAATCACTGCAAAAACTCGCCTCCGTAGGGTCAAAGGAAAACACAATGATACTTGCTTATTGGTTGGCAAGAATCAAGATAGTTGGTTCCAAAGAGGTGTGTCAGATTGTTGAAGTGTGGAGAAATACATTGCCTGGTACAGATGAGAGAGACATTAGTCAAGAGAAAATGATACGGGCAATGCGAAAGCACTTAAGAATCAAAGAATAGGATGCCCAATCGGGTAGCCGGAGGTTTTTCTCCCCCGGCCCCCACAACACCCTGCATGCGGCTCCGCACAGGGCGTTTCACCAAGGTTACCGGGCCGTAACCGGGTAGTGGATTCTCACCCACAAATCCTTTACTGAGATCAGTCCCTGTTCATAAAGCCATTCGTTTGTCATGCCGGATTGTGTCGCAAGGGTTCGTGAAAGATGCCACGGACCTTTCCGACTAAGCGCTGTTATTATGGCTTGCCTTTTAAAGGTACCCAGCTTCAGGAGATTGCGGACTTTGGTACGGGTATAGCGCCACTGTTTCCAGTAACACATCCGTATTCTGCGTCGAAGCCATTCATCCAGTACAGGGATAGGCCGGTAGTATTCCGATATCCCGTAATAGTTGAACCAGCCTCGGACATATTCCGCAAGCTTCCTGTAGCGATATTCCATGGAGACGAACCAGCTTCTTCCTGTCAAGAGACGTACACGCCTCTTGAATTCACGGAAGGCTTCATCGCTCCATCGAATTTTACCTCTTACAAAGACAAAACCAAGATAACTGCACTTATCCACCGGAACCACTTTGCTTTTCTTCTCGTTAACCGTAAGCTTGAGTTTACTGACAAGGAAGCGGGTTAAACTTGCCATTACCCGGTTGCCTGCTGAGATGCTTCTCACCAAAGTGATTGTATCATCAGCGTATCGGACAAACCGGAGACCTCGCTTTTCCAGTTCCCTGTCAAAGTCATCGAGAAGGATGTTTGCAAGCAGTGGTGACAGCGGGCCGCCTTATGCAAAGAAAGTTATTATGCAAAGTAATTCAACAAAACCCTTATGCTTAGGTAGTTCTGTCTAAATTTGCTTTGCATAATATCCTGAATGATAATTGATAGTTTGCTAATTATCAATATCATTTAGGAGGATGTTTAGCAAAAGAAGGCGTAGCATATAGTTGCCAAATATGTGAAAATGGTAAGGAGATCATCGGCCTTAGTACCCCCTAAGGTAAAAGTACGTATGTTCCGCCATAGCAAGGCAATGCATCTTTTGCAGGCAGGTGTAAACTTGATCTAAATCCGAGATTTTTTGGGGCATGTCAATCTAAAAACTACAGAAATCTACGCAAGAACAGATACTGAAACAAAACGGAAGGTAATCGAGAGTGCCTATCCTGAGCTGATTGATAACAACCTGCCTGACTGGAGTGAAGATCAGGCACTGCTTTCATGGATATCTGAATTGAAGTAAGTGAAGATATTATGCAAAGTAAATAGGATGTAAGCCATTAGTTCTATTGGAGTTGGCAGGTTTACTTAGCATAATACTTTACTTTGCATAAGGCGGCTTATGCAAAGCTTTGCATAATGAGCCCTGGGGTACACCCTTGCCGGTGGCCTGAAGGCGTCCCTTACCCATGACACCAGCCCGTAGATATTTACCGATAAGACGCAGTACACGTTTATCTTGTATTCGCCTGGATACTCTACTCATCAGGACATCGTGGTTCACCGTATCAAAGAACTTTGACAAGTCCATATCAACTGCAACCTTGTAACCCTGCCTGATGTACTTCTGTACCTGACGGATACCATCATGAGCTGATCTGCCCGGTCTGAATCCATAGCTTGATTCCGAGAAACCCGGATCAAATATTGGAGTCATAACCTGAGCTGTGGCTTGCTGAATCACTCGATCCAGAACTGTCGGGATACCGAGCAGACGCTTACTGCCGTCCGGCTTCGGTATCTCAACCCTGAGAACAGGAGAAGGGATATAATTCCCTTCAAGGATACTTTGGCGTATATCTGACCAGAGTTCACGGAAACCCCCTGGAAAATCCTCAACGGTGATACCGTCAACGCCGGGAGCGCCCTTGTTGGCACGCACCCGTTTCCAGGCATTGTGAACATTCTCTGTTGAAAGAATACGCTCAAGTAACTGAGAATCTGAGGCTGGTTCTTCCATGCAGCGCCTGTTGCAAACTCCTCCATTCGGATTCATTGTCTGCCCAGAGCTCATGGACACCTCTCCTCTCTTGATGTTCGGCCCTTCACCATGTCCGGCGCATTACTGCCGGCATTGGGCTACTATGGCCTCTGCTGACTTCTGCCCTGTTATCAAACCGGTTCCCCGGAAGGACGCTGTAAGAACTTTCTCCTGTCTGCTTCCTGTTTTCGTCTCTCGTTGCAGGCGAAAGCCACCTGTAACGCCAGGGCTTGGTATACCGGGTGCCCAGCCGGTTCTCACACCAGAGAATGTTTCTTACCGCCATCAAGACAGATCTCCCCGGATAAGAGCATGAACTTCCCTAATGCAACCGCGCCATTTACCATACTTCACAATCCACGGGCTTCGGTCGTGTTGTGCCCCCTTGCCCTGAAGCTTGGCCTTATATGACATTTCTGTTCGTCGGCTCATAAGTTTGCACTCCAGCTTCCTTCAGACCCCACCTCACGGTAACGCCCTTGCCTTCGGCTAACAGTTCATGTTAAGTTCTCACTTAACACTGGATTACCTGTAGGGGACTTTAACCCCATGAGTTCATGCCCATGACGGGCGTACACAA
>JAUWMQ010000012.1 GCA_030613065.1 Candidatus Aegiribacteria sp.
GACGGGAATCCGGTAGTAGCAGTAAATTCCGTAGAACCTCATTATTTTGCAGGATATACCGGAGGCAGAAAATCATTTCTTCCAGGTGTTTCGTCCAGGGAATCCATAGTAATGAATCACTTCCATGCCTGCCTGCCGGGGGCGCTGCCCGGAAGGCTTGACGGTAACCCTGTACACACCGACATGATGGATGCTCTTTCCATGCTGGAGGATAGAGTGGAGATAGTCCAGGGGAACGGGGTCGTACACCGCGGCAGACTCGCGCATTTTTACGCGGGTACATGCAGAGAATCATTCATGAAAGCATCCGAGGCTTCAGCAGCACTGTCTACAGTTAGCGTTCCATACAGATCCCCTGTAGTTATCCTTCATCCAGGAGAACCTCTTGATATAAATCTCTATCAGTCTGAAAAAGCCATTTACAACTGTCATTCGATTTGTGAGGATGGTGGTTTTCTTCTTCTTATCAGCTCATGCACTGAAGGTCTGGGAGCGGATCATCTTGAGAAGGCCTTTATAACATCTATGGATGAAGGCTGGAATACTCCAGAGAGACATCAGTACAACCTGGGAGACCATACTATAGTCAGGCTGAAGAATATGAGGAAAAGGATAAATCTGGCGCTTGCAAGCAGCCTCCCTGACAGTATTGTAGAAGGCATGGGCATTGAACCTGTTCATGATATTGAATCGTGGATTACACAGAAGAAATGCAACAGACCCATTTATATATCTGGAGCGGGTTTCGTAGTGCCTGCTGTTGAAGAGAATTGACATGTGGAGCATAAGAACCCGACTTTTTCCATTGTTGGCGGTGATCATTCTCGTCTGGGTATTCTTCTACTACAGTTACAGTCTGGTTTCCCGCCTGAGGGAGGCCAGATCAGGCGCAAACGAAACCATAGCATGGTTCTGGGCGGGCGCGCAGGTTCCCATGAGCAGGCTGGCAGAGCTTGGTATGATGTACGTCTGTTCAGGATGCGGTTCAGCAAGCCCTGCGTACGGGTTTGAATCGGATTCAAGTAAAATGTATTTCTGCAGCGAATGCGGCACCGTAACCGAATGGTACTTCGTATCCATTGGAGGCATTGAAGAACGGGAGCGGCTTTTCCGCAGAACCAGGGATCTCTTCAAGGAGCTGGTTGAAAGACTGGATTATACGACTATTCTTTCCGATACGGATATGGTTCCCCAGGTTGTAAATGGTATTGCGGTTACGGACTCGATGAGCCTGGAGGATCTTAAATCGCTGATACTGCTTACCGAAGGACTGGACAACGAGAACACACCTATTCCAATAGAGGATTCCTATGGTGAAACAATTGGATACCTTCATTACGGATCGGATGAACTGGCGAAGGAACTTCTAATTGTGCCGTATATTGAACTAGCCATCCTGGTTGTTCTGATGCTCCTGTTTTTCTACGTCATCAAGGTAGAGATGAGAAAGGAAAAAGAACTTTCATGGATTGGTTTTGCCAGAGAAACGGCACATCAGATCAGTACTCCTCTCTCATCCCTTATGGGCTGGATAGAATTGCTCAAAGAGAAGCCTGAAGTCGAGATGGATAAAGAGTTCGCTGAAGCTCTGGAATTTATCGAGAATGATGTTGATAGATTAACACAGATCGCCAGCAGGTACGGCCAGATTGGTAAGAAACCGAAGCTTGAGACGTGTATGATCAATCCAGTCATTCTCGATACGGTACACTATTTCTCCGGGCGTCCCGGATTTCTGGTAAATACGAATCTGGAAACTGAATTGAAATCTGAGTATCAGGTTTATCTTAACAGGATTCTGTTCGGCTGGGTCATCGAAAACCTTTTGAAGAATTCAATTGCCGCCCTTAAAGATTCAAGAGGCGGAGTAATAATGATAAGCACAAGGGATGTTCAGGAAGGATCTGGACTGGTCGAAGTTGAAATTGCAGACAACGGGAAGGGAATCCCCTTTGCCGATCAGAAAAGGGTTTTCACAACGGGTTTCAGTACCAGACGAGGAGGATGGGGGCTGGGTCTTACTCTCAGCAGGCGTATCATAGAACAATATCATAATGGTACCCTGAATCTGATAGCCAGCTCACCCGGAAAGGGAACCACTTTCATAATTAAGCTGCCTGCTTCATCGGAGGTTACGGAATGATTACTGTGCTATGGGTAGATGATGAGATAGAGCACCTCAAAAGTCATATACGATTTCTTGAAAAGCGCGATTACAGGGTGATTGCCGCACACAGCGGGCAGCAGGCCCTTGATTTACTGAAGGAAAATCAGGTGGACATTGTTCTCATGGATCAGATGATGGTGGGAATGGATGGAATGGAAACCGTATCCAGCATACGAAAAAGTTATCATGTACTTCCGATTGTCATGGTAACCCAGAGTGAAGAAGAAGAACTTATGGATCTTGCAATAGGCGGTGAGGTTGATGATTATCTGACAAAACCTGTGAACCCCAGTCAGATCCTTCTTGTGATCAAGAGGTTGCTGATGGGCAACCGCCTGAGGACCCAGAGAGCCGCCAGAGAGGTGGTTGATCAGACAGCCAGGGTCATGGATATGCTCAGCCATGAGATGAACTGGAGAAAATGGGTCAATATTTACCGCTCGTGGGTAGAGAAGGATGTCGCTTCTGACGGCTCCCTCACTGACGAGATGAAGAGTATTGACAAAAACAGGTTCAGTGATCTGGAGCTTGATTTCTCAAAACATGTTGAACTCCATTTTCCAGACTGGATATCCGGCACAGATCCGGATTCTCCCCTTATGTCGCACAACTATCTTGAACGTGTTGTTGTTCCTCAAATGGAATCATCCGAAGAGCTGGTTATGATAGTAATTGACTGTATGAGGTACGACCAGTGGCTTACTATGGCTCCTATTCTTGAGAAGTGGTTTCATATTGAGACTGATTTCATGCTTACTGTCCTTCCATCCGCGACACCCTATAGCAGAAACTCCCTTTTCGCCGGTTTTCTTCCAAGAGATATCTGGAGATTCTACCGGCATAAATGGGATGAGCACTACGGAGAAGCCGGATTGAACAGGCATGAGCAATACTTCCTTACGGAGGCACTTAGAAGATTGGGCGCCAACAAGAGTATCCAGCCGGAATACGTTAAGGTAAGTAACAGAAGAGAGGGAGAGGCACTGATACATTCCCTCTCAAAATCTCTAAAGGATGGATTTCTTGCGATAATTGTTAATTACATAGATCATTTGACCCACGGCAGGTCAGAGCTGGATCTTATCAGAGACCTTGCTCCCGATATATCCAGCTTCCGAAAACTGGCTGAGACATGGTTCAGATCTTCATTTCTGAAGGATTTATTCCATACCCTTGCGGCAAGGGGGTCTACGGTTGTAATTACCAGCGATCACGGTTCCGTTTTTACATCTCGCGAGACAAGGATAAAGGGCAGAGGTGTTTCAGGCAGTATAAGATTCCGTTTTGGAGACTCAATGACAGCTGATCCAAAGGCGACTATTACTGTACAGAATCCGGCTGAATGGGGTCTGCCTGATGAAAGATCTTCAAAGAGATATCTCTTTGCGAGATCTGACTATTTCATGATGTTCCATAACATACCCAGGGAAGAGATGTACAAATTCAGAAATACATTTCAGCATGGCGGGGTTTCGCTTGAGGAGATGATAGTTCCCAGCATTATCCTGAAGCCCAAAAGCATGAGATGATAGATCAGACTTCTCTGGAAAAGCTTGCCAGGGGAATCGCCGGTCGCATGGGACCCGGCAGCAGGCTTTTTCTATCAGGAGACCTGGGTGCCGGGAAATCGGTATTCGCAAGGGCTGTTCTCAGGGAACTGGGGGTGAACGGCAGTATTCCAAGCCCCAGTTTCATAGTGAATGCACTTTACAGTGTCGCAGGTCTGGAAATCCATCACATAGACCTCTACAGGCTGAAAGGAATTCCTGATGAACTGGAATTCTACGGTATTTACGAAGTATTTGAAAGCGATGCCGCAATAATTGTTGAATGGGCTGAGCGGCTGGATGCAGCCATCCTGCAGAAGGGGATATTCGTAAGTATAGGCTTTACCGATAATGCGATGATGAGGGAGGTGAGTGTTGATGAAAGGGGTCTGGCTGGGAATTGAGACCACAACTGCCACCGGTGGGGTTGCGGTAATGAAAAATGGAATTCTTCTGGCGGAGGAGTGTTTCCCGATCAGGGCAACACATTCAGAAAAAGTCCTTCCGGGTATCGCAGGACTTCTCATGCAGGTTGATGTGGGACAGGAAGAAATAGCCGGAATCGCCGTATCATCGGGTCCTGGATCCTACACCGGGCTTCGTATCGGTATCGCCACCGCCTATGGACTGTCTGCTGGATGGGGCATTGGCGCAATTGGTGTAGAGACACTCAGAGTTCTTGCAGTATCAGTTACAGCTGAATGCCCTGTCCTTTCATGTATAAGTGCCAGAAATAATGAGGTTTTTGCCGCTGTTTATGAAAACAGTTCCTTCGAAGCCGGCGAAATTGTGCCTCCAGGTATTTACACTTCTTCTGCCATTGAGAAGAGGATATCCAAACTGGGTAAAGTGATAGCAGTTGGCAGCGGGAAGGACTTATTGTCGTTTCCCGAGAGTGTAAGAATAACCGAGCCGCTCTGGGATACTCCCAGACCTTCGGTTGTTGCATTACTGGGTTCATTCAAGGCGGAATCGTACGGTTTCGATGAGCAGCCGACTCCCGTATACCTTCGTGGATTCAACGAGAAAGCGAATAGCAATGTTCCCTGAGATCCGCCTTGCATCTACCATTGATATTCCAGACATAATGGATATTGAGGTCAAATCATTCCCGTATCCATGGGATACGGAAACCATTACCGCGTGTGTTGAATCTCCGGCTTTCCGAACATGGACCTCAAGATTCGAAGGTAGAGTCGCCGGATATATTACCGCCGAACTCGATACCAGCGGTCTTCATATTGTTAACCTTGCGACAGGCAAAGATGAAAGAAGGCAGGGTCTGGCAACCTGTCTTCTAAGAACAGCCGAATCGTGGGGTCGGCGCCTCGGTGCCGCGACTTCCCTTCTTGAAGTAAGGAATAGCGCTCTGCCTGCTCTGGCGCTTTACGAGAAAAACGGCTACATCCGCACGCGGCTTATCAGAAGATACTATCCTGACGGAGAAGACGGACAGGAGTTCAGGAAAAACATCCTTCCGAACAGGGTTACCACAGCTATCGCGGAAAGGATCATCAGCAGGTGTACTATCATCCCCCCCGTGGGAGTTATTTTGGGTTCCGGCCTGTCATGGCTGGCAGAGGAGTTCGGGTCATCGCTTGAGATAGGTTATGAGGAATTACTTGGAGAAACCAGCCCGGAAGTTCCCGGGCATCCCGGAAAGATCTCATTCAGCCGCTGCGGCAGGTTCGTATTCATGCTGGGCAGACGCCACCATTATCAGGGTTATATCGGAGACGAGATATCTTTGCTGCCCGGCGTACTTGGAGATCTCGGTGTTACAGCATGGATACTCACGTCATCTTCCGGTGCAGTCGATACGGAACTTCGTCCGGGTGATGCCGTTCTGTTCAGGGATCATGTAAACTTCTCAGGATGTGTACCGGAATGCATAATTGGAAGGGTTGGAAGATCAGTCTACTCAGACAGGCTCAGAAAAGCGGCTGAGAAAGCTGCGCAGAGAACCGGAATTGAACTCAAGCAAGGAATCTTTGCATCTGTTTCAGGCCCTGCCTACGAAACATCCGCAGAGATAGGATTTTTAAAGAACATGTGCTTTTCCACAGTATCCATGTCAACTGTACCCGAAGCTCTCCTTCTTGCTTCACGCGGATTCGATGTGGCAGCCGTGTCACTGGTGACTAATTCGGCATCCCCGGAAGAGGTGCTTACTCATGAGGAAGTTCTCTCATCACAGGGAACGGTCAAAATAAAACAGGAAGACTTCCTTTCTTCCTTCATCCGGGAGGTTGCCTCAGTTGAATTACAGTGATGTGGAGAAATACCTCTTCGACAGGAGGAGGATGGGTATGAAATTCGGCCTGGACCGGGTCAGAAAACTCATGAAGGAAGCCTGCGACCCGCAGGAGAATTTCAGAACAGTTCATTTAGTTGGCACAAACGGAAAGGGCAGCACAACTGCACTTCTTGCCGAGATTCTCAGGCATCTCGGTTTCAGAACAGGGAGAATTACCTCCCCCCATCTTTTACACTTCAGGGAAAGGACTGCAGTTGACGGCATATGGATTCCCGAAAAAGAAGTTGTGAAATTCGTAGAACTTTTCAGAGATAGAATTGAGGAGCACAGCGCAACTTTTTTCGAGATTGCAACTGTTATGTCAGCATGGCATTTCATGAACAGCGGTGTAGATCTGGTGGTTGCTGAGGCCGGTCTGGGAGGAAGACTCGATGCTACAAGACTTCTGAGCGGTGAGTGCACTGTCTTCACCGGAGTGGAGATCGAGCACAGGAGAATTCTTGGATCAACTGAAGCTGCCATCACAGCGGAAAAAGTTGCCATAGCAAGGGAGGGATCTGCGCTGATCGCTTACAGACAGGAACCCGAAGTAGAGAAAGTAATCACCAGAGTCGTCAAAGAGGGAAATCTTCAGCGCATAATCCCGGACCCCGCTTCGAGCGCTCCCCTTCCGGGTGAGCATCAGAAGCGTAACGCAGGATTGGCAATTGCAGCAGCGCTTCATATATCGGGAAACGATGAGACTTCGGTTGTGCGAAGTTTCGAGAAAGCATGTTCTACACTGAGATGGGCCGGGCGTACCGATCTGCGTTCAGGATCTCCTTCCATCCTGTTTGATGTTGCCCATACCCCGGGTGCTATTGCTTTACTGGTGAAGCATCTGAAAAGCTGCTTCAGTATTCCTGTACCGGCTGTGGTAGGTTTCCTGGAGGACAAATTCTGGCGGGAAATGACCCTCCAGCTGAAAGGAATATTCAACCCGGTAATTACAACCACTCCGGTTAACGAGCGATCACTGCCGGCGAAAACACTTGCTGCGGAGTTCAGGAAACACGGAGTTGAAGCTCTCTGGGATGATGATATAGGCAGGGCAGTGGAAAAGGGCAGATCACTGGCTTCAGATATCCTGGTCGTAGCGGGTTCGTTCTTCGTTGTCGGAGATGCCATGCGGCAGGCGTGGGAGAAGGGTTGGATAACTATGCCTGCAGAAGGGGAGGAGCAGAGACAGCTTTTCGATAATGTTACCAATGTTGACAGTCCTCTGAGGACTGATGTATAGGTATTGTTCATATGTATAGGTATTGTTCATACAAGTAGATGTTAGATCCATATGCTGGAGGTAGAATTCAATGGCGAAAAAGAACAAAGCTGCTTCTGAAGTTATCGATCAGAAGGAGAGTACAGAGGGTGCAGCTCCATTTACACTTGTAAATTATATCCTGTTTGCTGCCGGGCTGCTTGATATTATCATCGGATGGTTCCTCCTCCGTGGGGGACGTATCACCATTGCCCCTGTCATGCTGATTGCAGGATACTGCGTAATCATTCCTCTTGCTATCGTATTCAGAAAAAAGCAACCTGAGTGAAATACATATTCACTGCACTTCCCCTTATTCTGCTCCTCGCCTGTGGCAACAGCGAAGAGCAGGTATTCAGACCAGACCCAATTCCATTAATTGCGCAGGACACAGCCTTCGTTTACGTAACAGGTGGAGTGTTCCTGACCTCTGACGGAGATACCGTTGAAATATCAGATTTTTATCTGGGGAGGTACGAAGTATCCAACAGACTCTATTGTTATCTGGCCGATGAAAATGCTCTTGAACTGCCGCCGGATCCCGAATTTTCCGGAATGAACCGTTACCTTTTTGAGTGCCCGGATTATCCTGTGGTAAACGTAAGCGTTAGAGAAGCAGCAGCGGCTGCAGCAGTATTAGGAGGAAGACTTCCCACAAGGTCCGAGTGGGAATACGCCGCATCACTGGGCGTATCAGGGGATGTCGCCGGGCAGTATCCATGGGGTTCTCTCAACCCTGAGGACGCGGAATATCCTGCAAACTTCCTGGCTGGAGATGAGTGGGAGACCAGAGGAATTGATGGCTACTTATGGACAGCCCCTGTTGATTCATTCCCTCTGACTAATTCGGGTTTTGCATGCCAGGCGGGTAATGTCGCCGAATGGACCTATTCACCTCTTGATTCGGTATTAGCGGTATGCGGAGGAGCATGGCTGTCACCTGGTGATGAGATTACAGTTGATGCGGTAAGATACCTGGCTCCGGGTGACCGGGCACGCCACGTCGGCTTCCGTATCCTGCTACCGGGGACGTAGCACACTTTTTCAACCAATTTGTGCTACCGGGGACGTAGCACACTTTTTCAACCAATTTGGCAGTATACAATAAGTGAATTACAATAAAATATAGATTAGTGTGATTTAAAGGAGTTTCTGTGAATAACAGATTTTGCATTTGCTTTACCATATTTATTGGATTCTAACTTTTATTCCAGCCGGTACGGTTGCGGCTGTACTATCCGATTAATCGGGTGTATTCCGGGAAGAACTTTGTCCATTCGTAATTGGTGGAAGCATCATTATAAGGCCTGAAATGAGGGATGGTGGGCGAAGAGGGACTTGAACCCCCGACGTCCTGCTTGTAAGGCAGGCACTCTACCATCTGAGTTATTCGCCCACAAAAATGATGGTTGCAGCTTCTGCAACCGGGGAGCATATATTGTTTGACGGGTGCTTTCTGTCAAGCACCTCTGGTAATTGGAGCCTGGCATGATTGGAGAATAAGCGTTTTGAGCAAAGCAGATAAGAAACCCGATGGCTGTCCCGGAAGCATTATTCCTTCCGAAAGAAGATCGGTTATTTTCAATGAGCTTCTCGATATGGATAAGTCATGTGAAACCAAGGTTGTCATTAACCAGAACGAAGATGATGATCTTGTTCTTGTCGGAGTAGGGGCTGTTGACTGGCCGGGCCTGGCAACTGTTGTACTGAGTGAGCTTCATCACTACGGATGGAATCTGGATCTTCTGGAAGGCTTTGCACTAAATACTGATGGTATTCGAAGAGGATTTATAATAACAGGAATCAGAGATGAGAATTCAAGTCGGCGGGATGAATTCGTTGCGGATGCCGGCAAAATGGCTGATCTTCTTGCCAACCTTGCAAAGGGGCGTGCGGGAACAGTATCTCTACTGTCAAGGGCAGCTGAAAGGCTTGAAAAATTTGAAGAGGTACGGACCGCCTTAGAAATACTGTATGGTGATAAGATGGTGCCGCCGGGTATTCTCGCGGAAGAGGGAGAACTCGTTCTTTTCATTTCATCAAGGTCTGACGAGTACCTTGCTGAGAGAAAAGCAATTGACCTTGCCTGGATAATAAAGACGAATTTCCAGCTTGTTAACATGGTCAGGACAAGCGCGGGAAAACCCCAGTTCGCCATCAAGAACCTTCAAACATCAAGGGAACATCTGACAGGCATAAACATTGCAGGTTTTGAAAGGGACATTTCGTTTCAGAACTGTGTAACCGCACTCACACACGCGTGGTATGGAGCTTCCATACGCCATCAGAGACGATATACGACGCGTGATGGTATCATCTCCATAAGAATAGAGATGACCGGACCCAGCGGTTTGAGTGCAACCAGAGCTGAACAGATAATTGTACGAAGGAGTCTGAAGAAACTTCTGGTTGCTCATGAACTGGAAAAACTGAAAAGGATCTACAGGTATGGAGGGGGGGAGCATTACGCAAGAGCTCTGATCCCCCTGCTGAAGAAAGAATGCGAAACAACAGGTCTCAATCAGGCGTATATAGCCATAGTCTCTTCAACAACGTTCCAGGCACAGCTGAAACTTGTTCTTGTTACGAGTCAGCTTGACATGAATACGCACGATACAAAAATCATCGATCTGGTAGGCTCGGTAAACGGTATGAAAGGTCTTACCGTGGTATCGTTCAGATCTCCCTCTAACTACAGCAATATCTGGGTGGATCTTCTAAGCGTAACCATTGAGCGGGAAGATTTCGCTGAAATGGAAGACGCTTACAGAGACATAAAGCTGGCTATCGAAGAAAACTTTGGTCAGTTCAGAGATTTTGACAGAGGGATGAGACTTAACGATGTGAAGCAGCTGAATGAAATTAGGTCCGAGCTGAACGAGATCCCTGATAGCGTTATAACAGATTTCTATTACCATATTGAGGATTTTCTAAGGGCCAGTATTTCAGTGCACGAACTGTCTCAGCATATCAGGCTTGTTTACGATTCAATATCTTTGTTTCATGCAAAAAGTGGGGCATCGGAGAATCCGTGTTCACAGAACGTATTGGAGGGTGAGAGAAAGGTAGCGACTCTGATCTGCTTTGTGTGCGAAAATGAAGCGGTTGCATTCCAGCATCTTCTTGAAGCGGTAAAGGATTACACAGTAAATGTAAGTATTATCGAATGGGCAGGTGTGTCCGCCATTCTCTTCAGATTACAGAAAAGCGGCAAGGGACTTGCCGATGAAGAACTTGTTGATGTGATCGGAAAACTGAAAGCTTAGAACGAAGAACAGCATTAAGTATCTTGACAGTTCGTCCAAGTAATTCTATTTTCCTCATCCCTGGCGGTGTAGCTCAGTTGGCAGAGCAGCGGAATCATAATCCGCGGGTCGGGGGTTCAAGTCCCTCCGCCGCTACCAGAATTTTGCCGCGGGTGCAGTAACCTGCGGCAATTTTCTTTAGTCGGCTAATCCACTCTTCTTCTTTTAGTCAGGAGTACTAGATCTCTCAGCTCATTGATATTGCGGCATTTCAGCCATTGCGAGTCGAAATCAGGAGCACTTGTGATTTCCGCAATTGCCATCAGCGCACGAAGATGAAAAGTTCTTTCATCCCTTGACCCTGCGAGAACAAAAATCATCCTTACCGGTGAATTCTCCCCACCGAAATCAATGCCCTCTCTGCATCTGGCCAGAAGGACGGAAAATCTATCTGAATCGGGAACGATGATATGCGGTATTGCAAGCCCCTTTCTAAGGGCAGTGGAAGACTCCTCCTCCCTCTCAATCAGGAGTCTCTCGATTTCATTTCTTTCAAGAGAAAGGGACTCCTCCAGATTTTCAGAGGCCATCCTGAAGAAATCTTTCATTCCAGTTGATTCATCGATATCCAGTATTACCGCTTTTATAACGAGGTCGTCGAATCTGTCTTCGGTTATGTGATCCCGATCCCTGAGAACCTGTGCCAGTTCCCTTACCAGGCCATCTTTAACCAGTTCCCTTGGAAAAATTCTTGCAGTAAGATTCAGCAGTGCATATTCCCTCTTGGCCCTCTTCCTGGAGTACATGAAATACCAGATGGTTCCTCCGATAATGACCAGCAGGCTGGCAGTAAGTGCAGACTGGCCAAGTTTCGCAAGAAGAACCAGCATGCCTGCAATGCCCAGAAGCTGAATCCAGGGGTATCCGGGGCTTCTGAATATGGGTTTGTACGTATGTATACGGCTTTCGCGCATTACTATCAGAGATATATTAACAAACAGAAATAGAATGAGCATCATCGTTGATGCGAGCTTCACCAGATGGGTGAAATCAAGCAGGAGCAGAAGGATAATAATTACACCTGTCAGAAGCTGGGAAACCCATGGGACACCCTTCTTCCTCGAAATCCTTGATAGGCCTATTGGAAGCAGATCATCCCTGCTCATTGCAAAGGGGAATCTGGCCGAAGCCAGGATTCCAGCATTGGCTGTTGAAAGAAATGCCAGTACAGCTGCAATACTCATTACCGTCAGGCCTGTTCTGCCTGCGATTACACTGGCAGCTTCGGAGATGGGCATACCGGTTGAAGATAGAACGGAAGGGTCGAGAACACCCACACAAATGAGCACCGATACGAAGTAGAAGATCGTTACCACGCCCAGAGCGAGGAACATGCTGGCTGGAAGGTCACGCCCAGGTCGTTTTACCTCCTCCGATACACTTGTTATCTTCGTCAGACCACCGAAGGACACAAACACAAGCGCTGCCCCTGCCAGGATTCCATTAAAGCCATTTGGCGCTATGGGTCTGAACCGTTCGGGGGAAAAGTGCGTTAAGCCGAATCCGGCGAAAAGAGTCAGAGCTATTAAAAGCCCGGCAACCAGTACTATCTGAGTTTTTCCAGCGTGTCCTGTACCTCTGAGATTAACAGCTGTAAAGACAGCGCAGGATATCATTGCGAAAAGCCTGCCGTTGATCTCGGGAGATAGAAACTCCATGAATATTCCGAGACCGACAAATGCAAAAGCGGTCTTGACTGAAAGAGAGAACCAGGCTGCCAGCCCGGAAAGGGTCCCGGCAAGGGGTCCAAGAGACCTGTCAATGAAGTAGTAGGTTCCCCCTGCCCTTGGCATTGCAGTTGCAAGCTCTGCCTTGCTGAGCATGGTTGGAATCGTGAGAATTCCTGCTATGAGGTACGAGAATACCACGCCTGGACCCGCCACGGTATAGGCCAGTGCCGGCAGAACAAAAAGCCCTGAGCTTATCATTGAGCCTGCTGCAATCGCGAAAAGAGAAGGAATCCCGAGATCCCGGGAAAGGCTGCCATTCTTTTCACTTCGGTGATGCATTCGCTACCCCCTGAAAGCATTATTATCTTTTGCAGACATCAAGTCCACCTCAAACTTGGTGTTCATGTATATTACTGTAAAGGGGGATACGTGAGTTTTCACCGATCTTTCGAGAATACTTTCATCGAAACAGTCAAACTCAGGAATTTGCTTCCCTGCGGTTCAGAGATTCTGGCAGCCGTTTCAGGCGGGAGTGATTCTGTTGCACTGCTGCAGCTTCTCTACCGGTTTGCCAACCATATGGATTGGAAATTGGCTGTCCTCCATATTGATCACTGTGCCAGACCCGGGAGTGGTGAAGATGCCCTTTTTGTAAAGGATCTTGCAGAAGGAATCGGTCTGCAATGTAATATTGAGAAAACCTCACCACCTGGATCTGGATCTCCCGAAGGGCACTTCAGTGCCGAAAGGAACAGGATTTACACAGAATACGCTTTGGAGCAAATTCTTGTAACTACTGGACATACGGCATCTGACAGAGCAGAGACACTAATAATGAGACTGCTTGAAGGGTCCGGGCTCAGGGGCCTGGGGGGTATGGATTACTTCGGCCGGGGATCCGTTCGCAGACCGTTGCTGGATTTCACCCGGAGTGAGCTTCGCGAATACCTTGATACAATCGGACAGAACTGGATTGAAGATCCGACGAACCAGGAAGATTTGTATCTCAGGAACAGAATCCGCCACAGCGTTATTCCTGTGCTTGAATCCGTATCACCTGGAAGCACCTTCGCTATTGCCAGATCTTCAGCGAATCTATCGCAGTGGAGGGATTTTACAGACAGTATTATTGATGATTCTCTTGACGAGCTTCTTGATGGAGATACATTCCGGAGAGAGGAGTATTTGAATCTGCCGAGAGCAGTAAGGCTGGGAATTCTCTGGGCTGTGAGTGGCCGACCCAGGAGCGGAAAACTGGAAATAGAGAAAACCGACAGATGGATTCTAGGGAAAAAGGACGGATATCATATTCTTCCCGGTGGTACGACAATTACCGCTGAAGGGGGCAGCATCCGTATCCGAAAATCCGTAAAAAGAGCGGGAAAGGTGGAAAATTGAAAAGTAATGATTGGGACGTGCTTTTCTCTTCTGCTCACATTCAGGAAGGTATTCGAAAGCTCGGGGCGGAGCTTACAGAAATTTATACAGATAAAAGGATCGTTGTTATTCCGCTTCTCAGGGGTGGCTTTATGTTTGCTGCTGACCTTGTCCGGAGCATGGAGGTTGATCTGCAGATCGAGTTCCTTGGTGCGGCAAGCTACGGGGAGCAGACAAAATCGTCAGGAGAAGTCCGTCTTACTCTTGATACGACCCTTCCTCTGTCAGGCCGGGATGTCCTGCTGGTGGAGGATATTGTAGACACAGGACTTACACTGGCGTATATTCAGCAGCTGATTAAATCAAGAAACCCGGCCTCTTTTCGCACGGTTGTACTGCTTGATAAGGAAGCCAGGCGGCAGGTTGATGTAGATGTATATAAATCCGTATTCTGCATTCCGGACAGATTCGTATTCGGGTACGGACTGGATAGTCCCGGGGGATTTGGTCGCAATCTTCCCGATATCGTAGTACTTAAGGATTGAAAAAACCAGGAGTTTCATGAACAAAGATGATAAACGACCACCGGGCAAATTGCCTCTGCAGCCATTAACTTCAGGATGTTCTGTTAAAACACTTACAATGTGGCTGCTCATGGCTCTGATAGCGTTCACAGTATTTCGGGTTTTCGACACTGGGACTGACAGCATCGAAATACCGTACTCCGGTTCTTCCGGTCTGATGGATTACATCAGCCGGGGTAGAGTGGAATCAGTCGTCATAGAAACCGGCGGATCAATTACCGGGGAATTCTCTATCCCGGTTGTTAAGGATGAGGTTGAATACAGCAGGTTCGTAAGCTTCATCCCGTTTGAGAATACCGGTGTGCTTGATTCACTGGCTGCTTACGATGTGCTGGTAACAGCCAAACCTCCAAATGAACTGCTTGCGCAGGTACTTTCCTTTATTCCTTTCCTGCTTCTAATAGGTTTCTTTATCTATTTCATGAGAAGGGCTGGAGGGGGCGGCAAGGCTTTCTCATTCGGGAAAAGCAGAGCCAGACTCTTTTCCAGCGACAAACCTCAGGTTACCTTTGAGGATGTGGCCGGAGTAGACGAGGCAAAAGCCGAACTGCTCGAAGTGATTGAATTCCTCAATAAGCCTGACAAGTTCCGTCGTCTGGGTGGAAAAGTTCCCAAAGGCGTACTGCTGGTCGGCAGACCCGGAACAGGTAAAACTCTTCTTGCAAAAGCTGTTGCGGGTGAAGCAAAGGTTCCATTCTATTCAATGAGCGGCTCCGATTTTGTAGAAATGTTTGTGGGAGTAGGCGCCAGCAGGGTCAGAGACCTTTTTGTACAGGGAAAAGCCAAGGCGCCCTGCATTATTTTCATCGATGAGATCGATGCGGTTGGAAGACACAGGGGATCCGGGATCGGAGGTGGGCACGACGAAAGGGAACAGACCCTCAATGCCCTTCTTGTAGAGATGGACGGCTTCGAGGAAAATGCAGGGGTAATTGTTATGGCAGCAACAAACCGCCCCGATGTACTTGATCCTGCACTTCTGCGTCCGGGCAGATTTGATCGCCGGATTGTCGTTAGCATGCCTGATGTTAAGGGCCGGGAGGCCATACTTAAAGTACATACACGCAAAATGCCGGTTAATGCGAATGTCAGCCTTGAAAAGGTTGCACGGAGTACTCCTGGTTTCAGCGGCGCAGACCTTGAAAGCCTGGCCAATGAGGCAGCTCTAAGGGCGGCAAGACGTGGTGCAAAGAAAGTCGAACAGGAAGATTTCGACTATGCGATTGACCGTATCATACTCGGTCTGGAACGCAAGAGTATCGTTATCAGCCCCGACCAGAAGAAGTGCACAGCCTACCACGAGAGTGGACATGCGGTAGTTGGCATATTTATCCCAGAATCGGATCCGATACACAAAATCACAATAGTCCCCAGAGGAATGGCTATGGGTGTGACCAGTTTCCTTCCATCCGATGACCGATACTCCTATACCGAAAAGAAGCTTGTCAGTATGCTCGCCACACTGATGGGGGGAAGGGCTTCTGAAATTCTCTTCCTTGATACTCTGAGCACCGGTGCTGGGAATGATCTGGAAAAGGCAACCGAACTAGCGAGGAAAATGGTCTGTGAGTGGGGAATGAGCAAGGAACTCGGTCCTGTCTCACACTCAGATTCGGGAGACATGATCTTCCTTGGAAGGGAATTTAACAAGACCAGGGATTACAGTGAGCATACAGCCAGGGTAATAGATTCAGAGGTTAAGAGGATCATTGAGGAAGCGAGCGATGTAGCACTTGAAATACTGAATAACAACCGGGACATCGTAGAAAGATTAGCAGAACAGCTTCTGGAAAAGGAAACGATTTCAAGCAGCGAGATAAACAGCATATTCGGGGAACTGCGCCCTGATATGGGTCCTATACCCTCCATTCAAACCATTTCAGAGATTAAGGAAACAACCGATTCTTCCGATGATGATCCTGAACAAGAAGAGGAAGTCCGTGAAAATGATGGATCTGAAGAAAATAGAGCAGGGAGTGAGGCTGATGCTGGAGGGAGTGGGGGAGAATCCTGACAGAGAAGGTCTGAAGGAGACTCCTTACCGCGTATCCAAGTCAATGGCTGAGTTGTGCCGAGGTCTGAACCCCGATGAGATCGTGCCCGTCAAGACCATGTCCTGTAAAGGTCAGAACGAAATGATCATAGTGAAGGACATCAGTTTTTCATCCATGTGCGAACATCATCTGCTTCCCTTCATCGGCAGGTGTGATGTTGTCTATCTTCCCGCGAACGATCGAATAGCAGGATTGTCATCGATAGTTGAGATGGTTGAAATCATGGCTGCAAGGCCGACAATTCAGGAGAGGCTTACCACCGAAATAGCCGATAGACTTATGGCAGAACTATCTGCTAAGGGCGTCATGGTCGTGATGGAAGCTGAGCATATGTGCCTCGCAATGCGCGGTGTAAAGAAACGTGATTCTAGGATAGTCACATCAGCCATGCGCGGCTACCTGAAGAAGCTTGAAACAAGAACCGAAGCACTATCCCTAATTGGAAGAGCGATAAGAGTCACCTGATGAGAATCAGGAGACTCCATATTTCAAGCGATGATCAATGGCGTGGAGAACTGAGTTCCATAGGTGCGGATCCTGTCACCTGGGATAGGTTGTCAAAAAAATGCAGAATATCCATTTTTTCTACAGGATTATTACCAGTAACTGCGGCGAATATTCTTAAGCAATGCATGCTTTCCGGAGGAGCGGACGCAATTGTATCCAGAGATGCGGTTTCCTGCAGAACAATTGAGACCAGAGCGCTGATCGTGGGAACCTCAAAGCAGATAAAGCGCGGGTGCGAATCACTTATTGGACAGCCGTTTGGACTCCCTGAACTTGCACTTGAACTCAGAACTGCTCTGGAAGATTTGCCGCGTTTACCTGAATTGATCCAGACCCGCGGCAAAGTGCTTGATTTCAGCAGACGGCCGCTTGTAATGGGTATTCTGAATGTGACTGCCGATTCTTTCAGCGACGGCGGGAAATATCTGGATACCAATGCAGCGGTTGAACATGCAAGAATTATGACGAGTCAGGGAGCCGATATAATAGATATCGGGGCGGAGTCCACCAGACCAGGTTCACCGCCTGTTCCTCCTGCCATTCAGCTTGAACGACTGCTTCCCATTGTGAAAAGGCTTTCAGGTGACTGCAGGGCTGTTATATCCGTTGATACAGCCAGCGCGGAGGTTGCTGATTCCGTTCTCTCGGCAGGGGCTGAGATGATAAACGATGTAACTGCTTTGTCCGACCCGGCAATGCCGCATGTAGTAGCGAATGCGGATATTCCGGTGGTTCTGATGCATATGCAGGGAAAACCTGAGACAATGCAGGATAATCCGGGATATACTGATGTGGTGGAAGAAGTCTACACATTTTTGCAGAAAAGAATCACGGCAGCAGCTGCGTCGGGGATATCAAGAGAGCGCATTATCGTTGACCCGGGTATTGGCTTCGGCAAAAGACTCGAGGATAACCTGCAGCTTATCTCCAGACTGGCAGAATTCAAATGGCTGGGCTGCAGAGTTCTTCTTGGACACTCAAGGAAGAGTTTTCTCGCGAAGCTGACCGGAATCGATAATCCTTCAGCACTTGAAGCTGGTACGCATGCAGTGACTGCACTATCTTCCAGCTGTGCGGATATCGTCAGGGTTCATGATGTTGAAGGAACGATGCAGGTTCTCAAAACCTCCAGGGAGTTTGGACAGAGAATATGATGATCCAGCCACTGGGACACTCTATCATAAGTGGCTTCTGGCTTGCACAGCTGGCAAACATCACAATCATCGCCATCATGGTTAGAATGCTGCTGAAGTATCTCTGGAGAACTCCTGCAATGCCTGTAATCCTGATGTTCATGATCATTATTCTGCTTGCGAACATTCTTGGAAAAGTAGGATTTTATACATTCGGTTATCTGCTTCAGCAACTGACACCGATTCTGTTCATTGCCGTGGTGCTTATCTTCCATGAAGAAATCAAGGATCTGCTCGGCACAATGGGACGTAAACTGAGAAGATTCTCTGGGCATGCTGATATTATTGAGCAAAGCGAGATTGAATCACTTGTTGAATCTTGTGTGCTTTTAAGAGAGTCCGGGCTTGGAGGACTCTTCGTAATGGAAAGAGAGGAATCTCTTGAAAATATCTATGGTGATCCCGTGATACTTGATAAACTCAAGATCGACCCTCGTGTCGTTGCCTCACTCCTTCAGCCCCCTGGAGTTCTCCATGACGGTGCCATCATTATAAGCAATGGACGTATTGTCGGAGCCAGGGCAATCCTGCCTCTTTCGCGCAAAACTTTCTTTGGAAGGTCCAGGGCGAATAAACCCCGGCCGGCACTTGGAACACGTCACAGAGCGGCTATTGGAGTAACAGAGATTTCCGATGCGATAGCTGTTGTAGTAAGTGAGGAAACAGGAAATTTCAGCATTGCCCATGATGGAATTCTCGAAGAAGCCATTGTGCTGGATGAGCTTGGCAAAAGACTGGTAGAGCTTACTTCGGAAAGAGAAAAGTAGTAACCGTGCTTGATAAGCTCAAGCAGGAACTTGTAGATACTGCTCACACAGTTATCAGTAAATCTGCACAGAAGATGCCCGGAGCTTTCCAGTATGCCTTGCATTCATGTATTGAGCATAATTACAATCTTGAACTGAGCCTTCTCGCCTGCGCCTCATCCAGGTGGTGCGGCTCAACCGAGTATGCGGGCATGCCTGCCGCAGTTGCAGCTCTCATGCTTCGCGCAGGCATCACTGTTCATCTTGAAACAAGTGGTTTTACCGATATTTTCAATAGATTACCGCAATTGCTGGATGAGAGGGATGACACGCTGGCAATACTGGCCGGTGACGGGCTTATTGCGCTTGCTATTGAGTATCTGGCGGGCAATGGCGGTATGCATGCCTCAAGATTGGTTTCGGAAGCTGTTAAGGCTGTGGGAGCCGGTGGGATGCTTGCAGGATTATCCCTGGAGGTTGATCGTGCAGATGGATTTGAGACAGAAGTCCCCGATGGACGGTCTCTTTCGGAACTGTACAGTGGTCAACTGGCCAGGTTCGCTTCCCACGGCGGAGCTCTTCTCGCAGGAGCATCGGATATGATGCTTGATGATGCGGCACAGATAGGTGTACTCACTGGAAGGGCAAAGTTTCTTGTGAGGAAGGCTGAATCCAGTAAAGACAGGAATGAGATAAGGGACCTCGATTTTCAGGCCAGGACTTTAATTGAACTTGCAGAGACAATAGCAGGCCACAAGCCAAACGCTGCATTATTCAACTCAATAATGTATTTATCAGACTTCATCTAGGGGACGTACCACAGTTCTTCAACAAATTTGCCTAGATATCAGCTATATTAAGATTATATCTACTAAAATAGTCATTTTATATTAATATATTATAATAACAAATTTTCACACTTGAAACATGTCGCGAATATGCGTACACTATCAGTATTATGAGTAGATCAAACAGGTTGGACTGGATAAGTGCGGTGCACCATGTCATGGCAAGGGGCATAGAGAGAAGAACTTTATTCAAAGATGATAAAGACAAAGCACAGTTTGTTTCTCGTATTGAGAAATGCGTCGCCGAAACAGGAGTATCGATATATGCTTGGGCATTGATGCCCAATCATATACACTTCCTAATCCAAACCAGGAAGATGCCCCTTTCGAAATTCATGCAGAAGCTTCTTACAGGCCATGCAAATTATTTCAATATAAAATATGATCGAGTCGGACACCTTTTTCAGAATCGCTACAAATCGATTCTCGTTCAGGCTGAGATATACATGCTCAAACTCATACGATACATTCACATGAATCCATTGACAGCAGGAGAGGTAAGTGATTTCAAAACGCTCAAAATGTATCCCTGGACGGGGCATCCAGGATTAATCTATCCCGGTTATTATCCATGGCAGGAAACCGCTCAAATACTGAATACGTTTTCCGGAAATAAAACGAACAAAATTAAACAATATGCGCAATTTATTGAAGAACCTGAGGAAACTGTCTATCAGGATGGAAGATTCGATGAAGGATCCTTTCTTCTTGGTGCAAATGGGTTACTCAGTCTGGAAGAATCAAGAGAAGAAATCAGGGGATACTCTCAGTATAGAATACTTGGAGAGATGGATTTTGCTCGAAGTATTTACAATCAAGTCAATCGCACGTCTAAAGATCATCTGAGGGATCGTAGATTTGAACATGAATCGGTAGAGAAGATACTGAAATACGTTCAAGATAAATGGTTGATAAGTGAAAGAGTACTTACTTCAAAAGGACGAACCAGATCGCTATCCCGAGCGAGAGAATTAGTCAGCTATGTGTTTGTAAATATCATTGGTATGAGTCTTGTGGATTCCGGTAGAATTTTGAACCTCAGTTGCCAGGGAGTTCGCGCTGCTGCAGCTAGGTTCCTCCCGGAATATGATTTCAATTCCGAGATAAATAAGATTCTTTCTGACAATACGGATACCAAGATATTCTGAGTTACAATGTAGAAATTAGTATATTGAAAAGAGTATAAAATCACCTATAAGTTGATGAAGTGTGGTACGTCCCTTAAAGGAGATGGTAGGGGTCTACATCGATCTCAAGGCGGACGCCTTTGTGGGGGAGATTATCAAACTGCTTCCTTACCTCCAGCGATATTAAAGCAAGAGTCTTTCTTGAGGGTGATTTTGCGATAGCGCTCCATCTCCATCTTCTGTTAATCCGCGGGAATGCCGCTTCAAGAACATCTGATATAGACGTATCACCTTTGCTGATACCTCGTACAGAGGCGTTTGCCGCTTTCTGAACCCTGCTTTTATCAAGCCCGCTCCAGACGAATCTCACAAGATAACCGTAAGGAGGGTATCCGAATATTCTTCTGATTCTGCTTTCCGTTTTCCAGAAATCAGCGAAATCATGATACGCCCCTGCCCTTATCACAGGGTTATTTGGATCATGGGTCTGAATGATAACTTCCCCCGGGATTTTTCCCCTGCCCGCTCTGCCGGCAACCTGCAGAATCAGCTGAAAAGTTCTTTCAGCTGCCCTGAAATCGGGGAAAGCCAGACCCATATCAGCAGAAATGATACCAACAAGCGTAACACCGGGAAAATCATGCCCCTTGGCAACCATCTGTGTACCCAGAAGTACATCTCCCTCGCCGCGCGCAAACCTGCTCAGTATATCCCAGTGAGCATCCTTGCCCCTTGTCGTGTCGGCATCCATCCTGATCACCCTGGTCTCAGGCAGCAGTTTACTCAGGTGCTCCTCGACTTTCTGTATGCCGGGTCCCATATGAGCGAACTCATCGAACCCGCATTGCGGGCACCTGAGCATTGCAGCTTTCCAGTGATTACAGTAATGGCACCTTAGAACCTGTCCCTTTCTGTGGTAAGTCAGTGTTACTCCGCAGTTGGGGCATTCCTCCCTGTGTCCGCAGTTTCTGCACATCTGAGTGGGAGAGAAACCCCTGCGGTTTATGAGGATGATACTCTGTTCTCCCTTCGCGGTTCTGCATCCGATACCTTTCAGCAGTTCATCCGAAAGCAGAGGATGATTCATACTTCCTTCATTAACCAGGACAGTGGAAGGCATCGGAATACCGTCTATCCTGCTGTCAAGTTCAAGAAGCCGGTATCTTCTGTTCACCGCGTTTCCGTATGATTCCATGGAAGGACTCGCGGAGCCAAGAATAACCGGGATACCTTCCATTGCTCCTCTTACGACCGCTACGTCCCTTGAATTGTATCTCGGAAGTTCGTTCTGCTTGTAGCTGCCGTCGTGTTCTTCATCCACGACGATAATTCCCAGATCAGGAAGCGGTGCGAAGACTGCGCTTCTCGGACCAATTACAATTCTTCGTTCTCCAAGTTTAGCCAGGTTCCAGCTGTCGAGCCTTTCGCCGCCGGTCATGCCACTGTGCAGTACGGTCACCAGCCCCGGAAACCTCCTGCTGAATCTTGAGACTGTCAGGGGTGTAAGGGATATTTCCGGAACAAGAACGAGGGCTGTCCGACCCCTTGAAATGACTTCGTATATTACCTGCAGATAGACTTCCGTTTTGCCGCTTCCAGTAACACCGTGTATGAGGAACACGCTGTTACGATCCAGGCTTTCAATAACTGCTTTAAGGGCGAGGTCCTGAGCTCCGGAAAGTACAGGGATTTTCTTTTCCTTCTCAATATCTGCCCTGATCAGAGATTCTCTGTTCCTTCTTCGATAGGATTCCTTCACAAGTCCTTTTTTACTGAGACCGTCAAGGGAGGATGCCGAAGCACCTGTTGCTTTCATTAGCTGCCTGCGTGTAACCGCTCCTTCAGAGGTTGCCAGAAATAGAAGGATTTCAGCCTGCCTGGGAGCCGTCCGTTTCATTGTTTCAGCTTTACGGGTAAGCTTCGAATCATCAATAGCAGCTTCAATGATTCTCTCCCTGACCGGTTCAGGGCCTGAAACAGATTTCCACATCGTCCTGAGAACTCCCTCATTCTCAAGCACGGACAATTCCTTCTCCAGGGGATAATCAGTATCCATACTGTCCCGGAGAAGTTTAACGGAAATACTTCTTGTGGCCGGGAGGAGAGTGCTGAATGGATGTGATGGATCAATCCAAGCGATCAATGTCACCACTCTTTCTGCCTTCCCTGAGATTCCGGGAGGATGAGCCGCCGCCATCATCATTCCAGGAGGTGCCTGGTAGTAATCAGCCACCCATCGAACAAGTTTCAGAACAGATTCAGGAAGAAGAGGGTTAGCATCAAGTCTGTCCAGAACATCTTTTACTTCCGGCAGGTTATCCCGGTCGCTGGTAGTGAATCCCCAGACATAGCCGATTAACCTGTCTGTTCCGAAAGGTACCGCTACTCTGCAGCCTATAAGGTTACCGCCTGAAAGCCTTGATGTTAGAGAGTATGTAAAGGATTGCCAGAGCGGCCTGTTGAAGACGACTTCAATCAGTTTGTTGTTCTTTTTATTTTTCACCTGGAAAGGGGATCTCCAGGGATTCCGGTGGCCCTGTCAAGAATAAGCTGCCTTGCCTTACTGAGCTTCATGGGAAGCGAGGGCAGCGTTGGAAACTCGCCATTTCGATAGACTGTTCTACCCGCCACCATGGTCAATACGATTCTCTCAGGCCATATCAGCTCAAGTAGATATCTTACAGGATCTTCTGCGAGCGCAAGTTCTTCCCACTCGTCATCTGAGGGTTCGATAAGAGTAATATCCGCGGTGAAATTCTCGGCAAGCCTTCCAGTATTCTTCCATCCCAGCGCCAGAGCAGCTGCTTGAGTAGTACTGTTGAACCAGAATTCTGTACCTGGTGATTTCTTAATCGAGGCAAGACCCATTGCCAGTCGCAGATCACCTGCCAGATCGAGTCGGTTGTTGCAGGGAGCCCCGTCGCTTGCAACGGTCACCCTGATGTTTGAGGAATTCATTGCAGGAATATCTGCTATACCACTTCCCAGCCTGAGATTTGTCCAGGGACAGTGCACCACGGTAGTCCCGGATTCCTGCAGTATTTTCATCTCTCCGTCCTGCAGATATATGCAGTGGGCAAGCAGTGTATCCGGACCGGTGAAACCCCTTCTGTTCAGAAAATGTATATTGCCGTTACTCTCTCTAACGGACGGATGCCTGATCTCATCCGGGGATTCTGAGGCATGTGTTGTTCTCTTTATGCCTGAGGGAAGCCCGGCCAGCCATTCCCAGATACGTTCCGAACATGAAAGGGCGAATCTGGGCGTATACGCGTATGTCACAAGATCCCCGCAGGAATTTATCACCCTTTCGGTTTCCTCCTTCAACCAGGAGAGTTCCTCCGTTATCCAGTCGGGTCCCACATCCATCAGGGAATTGCCGGTGAGAGCCCTTGCTCCGGATCTTCTGAGAATATCAACGGTAACTTCTGAGTGCCTGAGTACTCCCATATCGAGAAGCCCCGTACATCCTGACGAGAATAATTCCTTCAACGATTGTATCACCGATACTGCAAGCGTATCGGGTGTATGGGACGCTTCGAAGGGCCATATCCTGTTTTCAAGCCAGGGGAGAAGCGTTCTTCCTTCAGCCATCCCGCGGAACAATGTCTGTCCCAGATGAATATGTGACTGTATCAGACCGGGAATCGCGATACAGTTTTTCCATTTCCCGGTGGTTTTTCGTCCGGTGACGGATCCTATATGACCATTTTCCACTTCTATGGAAAACCCGCCTGTAAAGAATTTACCGTTATCAATGATTCCAGCTACATCAAGTACTTTTTCCATATCCGTATTATGTACCAATCCTATGCTGATTGAAAAGCTCAACCATGGATTTAGAGGACACTTTTAGAAAATCTTATTAGATTCATTTGATTAATCGATAAAATCAACTACACCCGTCCGAGTATAGCCGGAGGGAGGTTTGTATGAAAGCCTTAGTTATTCTTTTTGTTCCGCTTATTCTGGCTGCTTCTGCAGCCGAATTTGAGACGAAGCTCCTGGAGAACGGTTTAACTGTCATTGTCAGCCCCGATAACACATCTCCTGTTGTGACGATCTGTATTGCTGTGAAAACGGGAGCAACATGCGAGATTCCCGAAACAAATGGTCTGGCGCATTTTTACGAGCATATGTTCTTCAAGGGGAATGAAGCTCTGCCGGATCAGACCGCTTACAATCGCCGAATGGGAGAGCTTGGAATAATCCAGAACGGTACTACCTCCGCTGAGAAAGTTCAGTATTTCATTACACTGGGAAGTGAGAATTTTCAGGAGGGGCTCGAGTTCATGTACGATGCCATTTCCTCACCTCTCTTCGACCAGGAAGAGATGGAAAGGGAGCGCGAGGTTATAATGAACGAGTATGACAGGGGACTGACAAGCCCCTTTCATAATCTTTATCTCGCGCAGGAGGAAGTCATCTATACCAATGCCCCATGGAGACAAAGCCCCATCGGAGTTCCGGAAGTTATCCAGGCCGCTGCGCCCCACGCTATGCATTCTTTTCAGGAGCACTATTACACTCCTGACAATTCAGCATTAATAATTACCGGCGATGTCGGTTATGAAGAAGCTTTCAGACTGGCCGAAGAGCAGTTCCGGGACTGGAAGTATGGGGGCAGCAGTAATTACGACAGTCTCCCGGTGCTTATCAGCATTGAAAGGGATACTACAGTCTTTGTTGACAGTCCCTCTGGTGCGGGATACGTGTCTGTGGTGTACGAAGGTCCATCGATATCAACAGATCCCGGAGACAGTTATCCGGCAGACGTATGGGGTTCGTACCTTTCCCTCATGAGCAGGGAATTCTACACAGACCTGGTTACGAATGGGCCCTTTATCAATGTATACGGTTCGTACTATACACAGCGCTTTTCACCCTCTATAACTTTTGCGGGAATGGTGCCGCCTGACAGGGCTGAAGAGGCGCTGGACCTTCTTCTTGAAGAGATCCAGCAACTTCAGTCCCCTGATTATTACGATGAAGAGGGTATCCTGCTGGCAAAAGAGGACCTTTACCGTCACAGAATTCTGGCAGAGGAGACTTCCAGAGATGTAGCTGTGGAATCCATGCCTTTCTGGTGGGTAGTTGCCGGCAGCCTGGATTACTACGTTACCTACCAGGACAGTCTTGATGCTGTGGAACCGTCCGACATTAACGAATTTCTGGAAACCTGGATTACTGGAAAACCCCGCGCTGCATTTGTCATGATGCCACTCGACGGAGAGGTGAGCCGATAATGAAGATTATCTGTATTACAGCTGCTGTCCTGCTTGGTTCGTTGTATGCGTCGGTTCCCGACGACGTGGAGGAATTTATTCTTTCCAACGGTATCCCTGTCATCACCAGAACCATTGATAATAACGATATAGAGGGCGTTTCTCTTTTCATAATAGGCGGTTCCAGCGCTTTAACGGAAGAGACGCAGGGCCTTGAACGGTTTTCTCTTGAGTGCGCAATGATGGGGTCGGAGGATTTTCCCGGACTGCAATGGCGCGAACTGATGGACAGAACACAGGCTGAATGGACCAGCAGTTTTAACTACGATTACAGCAGGTATCACCTCCGATGCATAAGTGAAGATCTACCGGTGCTCACTACTGCATTCGGTAACTCTCTGCTGAATCCGGAGCTTGAGGAGCAGGCATTTGAACAGGTACGCACAAGCACCATTCATGATCTGCAGGAGAAGTACAACGATCCGGACAGCTGGATATGGTTTGTGGCTAACGATGCATTCATGCCCGGACACACTTACAGGCGGCTTCCCGAAGGTACAGTTGAGACAGTATCCGGCTTCACAAGGGAAGATGTCTCGAATATGCTTGAGGAGAGAATACGCTCAGGGAATCTGCTTATTACGCACGCCGGGCCTACGGAACCTGAAGCGCTGCGGAGTATACTGGAACTTGCCTTCGGTGGTATACCTGAAAGTGGACAGGTGTTCCAGCAGGTTGAACCCTTTACGGTCAACAGGGATACGGTTGTTGTTCAGCACAGAGAAGTGTCCACAGCCTATGCCGTTGTTAAATTCCACGCTCCACCCCAGGGCCATGAGGATCTACTGCCCTTCCGTGCCGCAATGACAGTTGTTTACGATCTCTTATGGCAAGTACTTAGAACCGACAACGCTCTGACATACGCAACACATTCTGGTGCAACCCGGTATAGAGAAAACTGGGGCTACATGTACGTCAGTTCTCCGCAGCCTGTTCTTGCCTGCTCACTTATGGCAGGAGTGCTTGCGGACGTGATCGAAAATCCCGTTGAAGAGGACATTGTCAGGGGAACGATAGAGAAGAGCAGGACACTTGAGAACCTCAGTGCTGCCAGCAAGGACGATCAGTGCTGGATGATGGGGAATTTTGAAATCTGCACAGGAGACTGGCGAAACGCCTACACAGTGTTCGATAACGTTTCGGAGCTGTCATCCGAAGACCTCAGTGCAGTATTGGACAGATGGGTAGGTTACGGAGCCTGGGGAATCATTGCTGACACAACAGTTGTTTCTGTTGATCAGCTTCAGCCCTGGTCACTCAAATAAGGGGATTGCCATGAAGTACTTATTAACAATAATCATTGTTCTTATCGCTGCGTGCGGTACTACGCAGCGCATTCAGGACGAATATCTTCATTATACCGGATCGACTCAGGTAATGGCTGTCGGTACCCGTTCTGAGACAGTGGTTTTTGAGGACTATGAAACAGGAGAACGGTTTGCCCTTGTGGGTGATCTTGCTCGTGAACTGGTTCCGCAGTACGGCCTTACAATTATTGTAACTGTCATCCCAACTGAAGCAGGCTGGTCAATGGACCCTGATCTGCAGAAACTTAAGCTAATAGAATACGTCCTGATAGGATCAGAGGAGGACGTATACGAGTGATCATGCGGCTGGTATGATCTGCTGATAAACCGATAGATTCCGAACGCTTCAGCTGAATGGAGACTTTTGAAATCAGTATCACATAAGAAGAAAATTAACAAATCCAGTCTGAAGCTTCTGTTCAAGAGAATTCTCAAGCATAAGAAAGCTATTGGCCTGGGGCTTTGCACCCTCATAATAGTTGATGCCATGCAGCTCATTGTCCCGAAGGTTTTCGAAAAGGTTATCGACAGCCTGGCCAGTGGGATGGCGACCAACTCTCTTCTGCTTAAGCTGGGATTCCTGATACTCGGGCTTTATCTGATCATGGGCATCTTCCGGTTCTTCTGGAGATATCTTGTCATCGGTTCAAGCCACAGGATCGACAGGAATATTAGACAGGAACTTTACGATCATCTTCAGACACTCTCTCCACAGTATTACGATCAGACCAAGGTGGGCGATATCATGGCCCACGCAACTAACGACATAAGTGCAATACGAATGGCCACCGGTATTGCGACAATAGCGTCGTTCGATGCTATTTTTCTTTCGGTGTCCAGCATCACCATCATGACTATCATGAACTGGAGACTTACCCTTCTTACTATGATACCTCTTCCTCTTATTGCTTTTATGATGCTGAAGTTCGGAGCTCTGATCCATAAGAGGTTCGAATCTGTTCAGAAAGCTTTCTCAACACTTACCGAGAAAGCCCAGGAATCCCTCTCAGGGGTGAGGGTTATAAAGGCCTACGGAGATGAGCAATCGGAAGACAGATACTTCTCTGAGAAGGCCGAGGACTGTGTCCTGCAGAATGTCAGACTTGCCCGGATCTGGGGAATGTTCCAGCCGATGATCGGTGCCCTTGCCATGGTCAGCATGGCCATACTGCTTGGTGCAGGAGGTTCGATGGTTATAAAAGGAGTCATCTCACTGGGTGAATTTGTCGCCTTTTCCAGTTACCTGATGATGCTTATATGGCCGATGATAGCAATAGGTTGGGTGGTCAATCTGCTTCAGAGGGGTGCTGCCAGTATGGACAGACTTCAGAAGATTTTCACAACCTTGCCTGATATCGTAGATGGCGCAAAGGATATTGAACCCGAGCCTGCCATAATTGTGAAAAACCTTTCCTTCACCTATCCCGGCACCGAAATAGAGGTTCTTAAGGATGTATCCTTTCATCTGCCGGCAGGAGGAACTCTTGGTATTGTCGGACGTACCGGATCGGGCAAGACTACTCTTGTTGAGCTTCTGATGAGGCTGTACGATCCCCCCGAAGGTACGGTTTTTCTGGGGGAACTTGATGTTCATGAAATGAAACTGGCAAACATACGTGGACTCTTCGGGTACGTTCCCCAGGAGACATTCCTGTTCGCCATGTCCATCGCTGACAACATAGCCTTCGGAAATAGTGATGTATCCCGCGAAATGATTAAGGAATTGTCTTCCGTTGTTGATATAGATAATGAGATACAGGGCTTTACCGACGGGTACGATACAATGGTGGGAGAGAGAGGGGTTACCCTCTCCGGAGGGCAGAAGCAGAGGGTAGCGATTGCCAGGGCACTTGCAGTAGAACCCAGCATACTCGTTCTGGATGATTCTCTTTCCAGTGTCGATACTGAAACTGAAGCCGCCATTCTGAATCGCCTGAAGAAGGACATAAGTGATCTGACAAGCATCCTTATCGCCCACAGGATAAGCACCATACAGAATGCCGACAACATCATCGTAATGGATGATGGCAGGATAGTCGAACATGGAACCCATATTGAACTCCTGGAGCATGACGGATTCTATGCCGAGCTTTTCAGAATGCAGCAGCTGGAGGAAGAAGCAATGAAGGAAGAAACCCTCAACAGTGAAGGGGGTGAAGGCTGATGCGTGACAATCCATTCGTAGAAGATGCAGCTGGAGGGAAGATGTACGACCGCGCCCTTATCAGGAGACTGCTCCGATATGTAAAACCGCATCGACGCCTGATCTTCCTGGCCATGTTCTTCATGGTCATTACTGCCGGAATCGAGCTGCTCATTCCTTACATAACAAAAGTGGGAATTGATAATTACCTGGCGAAGCTCTACCAGATTTATTCGGCTCCAGCAGCGGTATGTACAGAACTTGTTGAATCGTCACAGGATACAACCGACTTCATTCCCGTTTCAGCAGACACTCTGCTGCTTGTCCGGAAAGCGGCGCTCGATAGGATGGACCCGACGGAGCGGGTTGAGATGGAGAATGACGGCAACCTCTCAAGGGAGACATACTACCTCTTCCCCGGAGACAGATCTAACGGGCATACGGGCGAAGTCATTGATGGTTACTGGATTGTACCCGAAACGGAACTCTCCAGCGTACCTCTTTCGGTGATCGTAGATGTCAGAGGCGATGATATCGCCGGTATAAGCAGGCTCGCCTGGTTACTTGGCATACTGATAGTAATAAGCCTTGCAGCAGGATACGGTCATGTCATGACCCTGGTGGTGGCGGGGCAGAGATCCATGTTTGATGTCAGAACTGAATTATTCAGGCATATACAGCACCTGTCACTCAAGTTCTATTCTCAGAATCCCATAGGAAGGCTTGTTACCAGGGTAACAAACGACATCGAAGCCCTCAATGAAATGTTCACAGCGGTCCTTGTTAACCTTGTCAAGGATGTTATTCTGATAGTCGGTACAGCCATAATTCTCTTTCTTCTGAACTGGAGACTCGCTCTGGTTTCCCTCTCTGTTGCTCCGGTTTTCATAGTCGTTACCGTGATCTTCCGCGTTAAGGCAAGGGGTGCTTACAGGCTTGTAAGGAAATTCCTCGCCAAACTTAATTCAAGGCTTTCAGAAGATCTCAGCGGAATAAAGATCGTACAGGTTTTCAGGCAGGAGAAAAGGCGGAGAGACGAATATCAGGAGACCAACACAAACTATTTCAAGGCTAACATGAAGCAGATGGTTATCTTCGGTATCTTCAGACCGCTGATTGAGATAACAGCGGCTGTCGGTGTCGCTCTTGTACTGGTTTACGGTGGAGGCAACGTTCTCACCGGTGGTCTTACCATAGGTGCCCTCGTAGCCTTCATAAGCTACGTGAGACAGATGTTCCAGCCACTGGCGGATATAAGCCAGAAGTACAACATAATGCAGAGTGCTATGGCTGCGGGGGAGAGAATTTTCGCAATACTCGATACCGAACCTGAGATAGCTGATAAATCTTCCGCAAGGGATACAGCTCTAACAGGTACCATTGAATTTGATGACGTAACCTTCTCTTACGAAACGGACAGAAAGGTTCTCCGTCATGTCAGTTTCAAGGTCGAATCAGGAAAGAGTGTTGCGCTGGTGGGTCCCACGGGAGCGGGGAAAACTTCTATAATCAGCCTTCTATGCAGATTCTACGATGTTGATTCAGGCAGGATACTCCTGGATGGCATCGATCTGAGGGATCTGCCTGTACAGACACTGAGGGAGAGCATTTCCATTGTCCTGCAGGACGCCTTCATCTTCAGCAGGAGTATAGAGGACAACATACGTCTGGGACAGGATCTTTCAAGAGAACAGGTACTCAAAGCTTCGGACATGGTTCAGGTCACGCCCTTCATCGAAAAACTGCCGGAGGGTTTCGATACTGTCATGGCTGAAAGGGGAGCCACCCTCTCAACGGGACAGAAACAGCTTATCTGCTTCGCCAGAGCTCTGGCTCACGACCCGAGGATTCTCGTACTTGATGAAGCCACGAGCAACGTTGACCCTGCAACAGAGCAGCTGATACAGAACGCCATAGATGTGCTTATGAAGAATCGTACCAGTATCGTGGTTGCCCACAGGCTCAGCACAATACAGAAGGCTGATCAGATACTTGTAATAGACGACGGAAGGATACTTGAAAGAGGTAACCATCAGGAATTGCTTGCCAGGAGAGGTATCTACTACAATCTCTACCTTCTTCAGTACGCGGCAAACAATAATTCCTGATCCATAACTGACCTTCTGAGGGAATTCTTACTATCGGTCTGGGGTTATACTTTCGATACTGCGGAAGTATACTAACAAATGCAGTTGATACAACGGTTTTCAAGGAATGGATGAAATGAAAGTCAATGTATTTCTGAGGACATCATTATTAATCCTGGCACTGATGCCGCTTATTCTGCCTGGTTGCGTACATTCAACTTCACGTATCAGCATTTACGATCGCTTTCTGGTGTCTTCTGATAATACTATCACGGATATAGTAACCGGTCTTCAATGGAAGGTCGGCCCGAACAAGGATTTCGACTGGTACGACGCCTGGATATGGATAGAAAATCTTGGTGGCAACTGGAGAATGCCCACCCATGACGAGCTTGAACAACTTTACACTGCAAGCATTACAACTTTAACATGGGGTCCCTTTGATAATAGTGGATGGCTTGTCTGGTCTGTGGATTTCGGACGCAGGAATATGTCTTTCCTGTTCTGTTTCATTCCCTACGATGTTTTTCGCGGCAGCCACATGGGTGTGTCTACCGGACAACGTGTCTTTGCGGTACTTTCCCCTCCCGGATACTGGATAAACGCCCAACGTACATTCCGCAGTTTGAACCTATGCGGTTTTCTCTTGTCTCGCCTATACTCAGGATAGTATCAAAACCAGCGTTCCTGAAACCATTCACCAGTTCTTCGGCAGTTTCCGGATAATCAGGATCAATGACGCCGAGAAGCCCACTGCTCCGGGAAGAGATTGTCGGATTAACAGGCGTCAGCTTTACCATGAAATACTCGGGTGAAAAGAGGTCAGCGATTACTGCAGGATCCACCGGATAACCTTTAACCGCCGCGAAGTTAAGTGAAATTTTCCTGTCACCGCAGCTGAAGAATCCCTCACCCCATCCGCTCATTTCAGCGAAGCTCCATGTGGTGCAGGGAACCAGATCTCTCCTTGAATTCTCCGCGGAGGTATGGATGGAGAACTGCATCTGGAATCTTCCGTCGGTGTATAACCTGTTCTTTATATCCGTCAGATTTTCCCAGAAATCATCGCAACCGCGGGGTGCAATAGTTGATATACTCGGCAACAGTCCGGGAGCATCGTAAACGAGGGGCAGTTCCTGAAGAACATCCAGAACAGCCGGATTGAAAGCGGGATCGCCCATCCTCGCGAATTGAATCTTGAATTTTGAAACGGGCACTCTACCGTCACTGTATCTATTTCGCACCATGTGGTCTATCTGGCCTAATATTTCCCCGAATGAAAGTTTCCCCGAGTAGGAGGTTCCGGCATCGCATATGGGGCAGTTAACGGGGCAGCCTTTTAGTGTGGATACGATGAGCACCCATTTCTCACTCTGCGGTACGGGAGGCTGCACCGATTCCACGAACTCAATAAGTTCACCGTCTTCAAGCTCGGCTATGTAAACGGTTGCGAGATCGGATTCTCCTCGCTGCCCTGCGATTCTCATTATCGAACGCTCCCTGCTTTCAGAAACTCAAATGCGTGTACCGCTGCCAGAACGCCCTGGCCGGATGCTATGGCAGCCTGCCCCAGACTGCCAAGAGAAACATCTCCTGAAAGGTAAAGTCCATGAATTGTTGTTTTAACATTTCCCGCGTCATGAACGAAATCATTCATAATCTCAGGTAACCTGGACTCCCTGCCCACAGCTGCAAGCAGAGCGTCCGCTTCGATGATCATTCTCTTTCCGGATGACTCGGCCTCAAGATGGATATTACCTTTCGAACCTGATGCTGCCACGGGAACGGTATTATAAAGAATTTTAACTGCACTGCGTTCTTGAATCTTCTTCTTGAGATAGCCCGTGGCTTTCAGCGTGGAGCCTCTGACAAGCACGCTGACAGAGGAACCTGAATCTGAAAGGTTCAGCGCGTAGTCCAGGGCAGCCTCACCACCCCCGACTATAACCGTTGTTTTCGGAGGTTGCTGAATCAGGTCAAGGACAGACCGGTGTACTCTAACATCTCCGTTAATCGTAAGACTGAAATCCTTGGGAACCGTTCCCACAGCGACTATCACAGAGCGTGATCTGATGCATTCACCGTTTCTCGATATTTCGAAGATAGCATCGCTTTTAACGATCGAGTCAGCGTGATAACATCGAATTGCCAGATTGTGTGCCGACATGATGGAAATCAGCCTTTGCGCGAATGCAGGCCCCGCAAGAGGTCTTTCAAGTCCTGGATAATTCTCGATGAGCCTTGCCTCGCGGACTAGTCCACCTGCTTCTCCGCGGGTATCGACTACAGTGACAGCCAGACCCAGCCTTCTGCACTGAACAGCCGCCGCGCAGCCTGCGGGACCCGCTCCGATAACGGTTACATCATTCAAGGTTTTGGTAATCCGTCACCGCAGATGGATGAAGTATCGGTGATAACCGCGAAGCCGCTAGCAAGGTTCATCAGGCTGCCGATGTGAAGCTCCTCCGAGCTTGTCGTAAGAGCGTCCGCCGGAATGTACACCTCGTATCCCCTGACGAATGCCGATCTTGCAGTCGTCTCACAGCACATCTGCGTCAGTACCCCGGTAACAAGAACCTGCTCCACAGATCTGCTTTTTAGATACTCATCAAGATCCGTATTATAGAATGCATCGTAGGTATTCTTCCGGACTATCTTCTCACCGGGGAGGGGGGATAGTCCGGGGACGATCTCGGACTCCTTCTTCCCGCAGCGGATATAATCACTGAAGAATTTCCCAAGCATTCCGAGGTCCTCAGATCCGATGTGGCAGTGCCTGGTAAAAACAACGGTTCCACCGATAATTCTCCAGTGTGAAAGAAGATCCGCTATCTTAGGAATGATCGCTCTTGTAGAGGGCAGATAAACCCTGCCCTCCGGACTGGCGAAGCAATGCAGCATATCTACAACCAGAAGGGCGCACTTTTCCGGTTTCAGTGTAAGATTCGGTCTGGGATGAGTATAGCTGTTTATCCGAGCCAGCCAATCCCAAAGTTTGTCATCGATATTATCGGGTGTTACAAATGGTTCAGTGTACATGATCGATGGATCAGAATTCCTTGATCAGACCCACACCGATACCGGGTGAGACCCATACATCTCCGCCTTCGTACTCCGCTGCAAGCATCCAGCCGGATCCACTTCCAAGTTTCACCAAAGTTCCAAGGGTATAACTTACAAAACCGTCTGCATTTAAAACATCACTATCGTTAAAATCAATTAGATCAGTAATGGATACAACGGCGTAAGGTTCGATGATGCCGAACCTTCTGGACATAAACAGTCTTATTTCACCAGGGACGTAACCCCATATATCCAGTCCCAATGCAATATCCACAATGTTGTTCTGAGGTATCTGTACCTTGCCTCCCCAGACTAACATAAAACCATTGTCATCCTCCTGATCGTTGTAAATGAATGCACCAACTCTGAGATGAAGCCCCAGCCCGAAGCGCGATTGGTCCGCAGGCCATCCTTTTTCAAGGATCATACCAGGAATTGTGAAGGAATCATCTTCGTCGGCATCAACTGTTGTAAAACAAGTAGCACCCACCTTTAAAGGTACTACTCTGGCCGTCTCAAATGTACCCATACAGCCTGAAAAGAGCAGGACAACCGAAGCAGTCGCAATTATCATGAACAGTCTATTCATCATCTACATTCCTCCTTATCCTGACAGATAACATTAATAAATGCATATGAAACTTGAATAGTATACAATCGATTGTTCCCCTTAGCAAAGCGGCTGAACGTCATCGAAAATTCTGCTGGTTTGACATTGTTAAAATTAATGATTAAACTCCTATTATTAGTAAATGAATGGAGTGTATAATGAAAAAATCAGCAGTGGTTTCAGCACTGTTCTTCCTTCTTTTTCTCCTGTCCTGCGGAGATTCCGCAGTCAGCATGATGGACCCCGAAGGGGGAAGTACATTTTCAGTCTTTTTTGATGACCCTGGAGAAGTTGAATTATGCCATGACAACATGGGAGACTTAAGCACAGCGATTTGCATGTTCTATGGAATGAACGGCAGGTTCCCTGACAGTCTCATCGAGCTTGAGACAGTTGAACCGGGAATTAGCAGCCTCACATGCCCCTCGTGCAAACTTACATACCTGTACGATCTCAGCAGCGGGGAGGACTGGACAGGCACCTGCCCACTTCCTGTCGATCCAAATCACGCGCATATTGTAACTGCTCAGAGCAGCTGGCCGCCT
>JAUWMQ010000157.1 GCA_030613065.1 Candidatus Aegiribacteria sp.
TTCGTCCAGCCGATCGGAGGAGATGCATCACCTTCGGAGAGGGAATACCAGGGGGGGATGTAATCGTTATCCTTGAAGGCGCTGCTTACAATTCTAAAACTCATAATCGCCTCCCTTATGGGAACGCAAAACCTATTAATAGTTATATGGTTCTCAAAGTATGGCGCAAGTGCTTAAAAATAAACGCATTTCCGTTCGACAGGAATTAATCCGGTTCCAGCCTCACCATGACATCGACAACACCGGGTCCGCTCATATAAAGGTCCCGCTCAACCTTCTTCAGTATCGAGAATGCCTCCGCAAAGGGCATGTGCCCGTCAACCACAATATGCATGTCAGCATGCACACCGTCTCCCTGATATCTTGTCCTGAGATTGTGAACATCCGCAACGCCGTCCACCGATAAGGCGATTCTTCTCAGTTCTCCTACTATCTCAGGTGGAGCAGCCGTGTCCGACAGCTGACATAGAGCAGGCTTAAGTATATCGATTCCAAGCTTGAGAATGAATATGGCTACGATGGCTCCTCCAACACCGTCCAGAACTACCAGTGATTGCTCAATCCTTGCAGCAAGTACCACTATTGCTACCGGGATCGAGCTGAGAACATCGGACCGCTGATGCATCGCATTGGCAGCGAGAGCGGAGGATTTAAGCTCTCTGCTCGTTTTTAAAGTCCATCTGGAGAGAATTCCTTTAACAAGAATCGCCATCACCGCCACAGCAAAGGCGAGCCATCCCGGCGGATCTTCAGCGGGATTCATGATAGCGCCGAAGGACTTCCATGCTATGTAAAGGCCAGTAAGTATTACAACCACCCCAATGAATCCCGCTATGATGGTCTCAATTCTGGAATGACCGTGCGGATGATTCACGTCGGATGGTTTTGTCCAGTATTTCGCTCCAATTAGTATGGCAACATCTGTGACACAGTCAGACAGGCTGTGTACCCCATCCGCGATCAGAGCATTACTTCTGCTCAGAATCCCTCCGGCAAGTTTGAAGCTGGACAGCAATACGTTAATCATAAATCCCGCAAGCGTAATCCTTGTGGTTCTTCTGAGAACCTCACTCTTCCCGGATGCATTCATGCGGTGCTTACACTCCTCACATAGGCAGTGTAGAAACTGATGGCGTTGAGATAATCCTCTACTGCAATTGATTCTCCTTCGGAATGAAGTGCTCCGAGACCCTCTTTCCCGAGGTGAACAGGTTCAAACCTGTAAACATTATCTGCTATTCTGCCGTAATGCCTTGAATCGGTGGCTGCGGGGAAAATGCCCGGAACAATCGGGATACCAGGTAATATTTTACGGACCGCAGCCTGTATGGCTCTGTATTCGACCGTATCCATTGAAGCAATCCCGGAGGGTTCATGAATTTGATTCGTATCTTCATACTTTACATCTACTCCAAGTGGTTCAGCTATGCTCTTCACGTGGTTTAGAATGTCCAGAGAATGATCTCCTGGAACCGCCCTGAAATTCACAAGGGCAAAGGGGAAAGCGGGGATGATGTTCTCTTTGCTGCTGCCCGAGATCATGGTTATGGCTGTTGTAGTCCTTACTAGAGCATTTCCAGAAGGCCATTCTTCAATGATACGCATCATCTCTTCCGGAGTCGGTGCATGATCACTGCCTGTTACGGATTCCCGGAACATGTCTGACGTTGCCTGAAACATCATCTCTACAGGGCTGCAGAGCTTCGCTTTGAACTGGTTCTTTTCAAGATCAGCAAGACACCTGCAAAGGCTGCCGGCAGCAGTAGAGAGTTCCGGAACAGAAGCGTGTCCCTGAACTCCATGTGCTGTCAGCCTGAGCGTGAGGTATCCCTTCTCCGCCAGACCGATAACAGCTACATCCCTGTCCATCCAGGGGTAACTGTATATGTACCCACCTTCATCGAGCACCGAACTCAGGTATACACCTCTATCTTTGAGAACTCTGACTATTTCGGCAGCACCTTTGCTCCCTCCCACTTCCTCATCATGCCCGAAGGCAAGAATTATGGTCCGGTCCGGCGTGAATTCTTTTTCAAGGATATCCTCGCAGGCCTGAAGCATCGCTGCGACACCTGCCTTGTAATCGATGGATCCTCTTCCCCATATCCTTCCGTCCCTGATGTTGCCGGAGAAAGGAGGTTCAACCCACTTTTCGCCATCATCAGCAGGAACCACATCCAGATGAGCTGTCAGCATTACAGGTCTAAGCGATCGATCTCCGCCTTGAAGCGAAAAGAGAAGGCTTTCGCCGCCAACTGTTTCTCTCTTGAAATCTCTGTGGACTTTCGGGAAGACCTTTTTCAGATATTCAGCGGTTTCCAAAAATGGCTTCGCATCAAAAACTTCTCCGGGCTGACGGGATACTGTCCTGTATCGCAGTATTTCAGAGAATATTTCAAGTTTCTGAGTATCAGTCATAAGAACCTTTCCTTGAATACTGCGTTAAGATCGCGTGCTAATCCGAAGCAGTCCGGCCGGATGATTGACCGTGACTGCTTTGGAAGATATTTGTATAAGTAATAATACAACAATTCAATCCGTTTCAGTATCGGTTGTACCACACCATTTTTCGGAAGACGGGTTTTAACATCATTCAGGGAGGAAATATGTGGCAGATGGCTGTTCTTTCGATTCTACTGTCCGGTCCGGGTCCCACCGAGTCGTGCCGCATGAGCCAGTTTCCCTCCATGCATATGATGGAACACTCATTACACAGAGGAACAGAAACTCTTTCTATCTCAGGCCTGAACGGGGGAAGGTCGCTCAACAGAACGGTCTACGGATTCCTTCCTTACTGGGGAAGCGATACATGGTTGAGATACGATCTTATAAGCATTCTGGCCTGCTTCTGCGTGGATATGAACAGTTCCGGAGATATAAGCGCATGGAACGGTTTCCCCTCTCTGTTCTATGATGCAATAGACAGCACAAATGCGGCAGGAGGAACAGCCATCGTAACCGTTGTCAATTTCTCTTCCTCAGCCATACACTCGATTCTCACCACCAACAGGGACAATGCCATCGCCACAATAGTTGACCTTGTCGATGAAAATCCGGTGAATGGTGTCTCGATTGACTTCGAGAACGTCGGCTCAGGAGACAGGGAGAATCTGACAGATTTTATAATGGAACTCAGGTCTGAACTTACTTCAGCTGTTCCCGGAAGCCATCTCTCCATTTGCACACCTGCGGTAGACTGGAGCGATGCCTTCAATTATGCCGGGCTTGCAGATATTTGTGACGCACTGTTCATAATGTGTTACCCTTTTCATGGTTCCTGGTCCACTGTTGCAGGTCCCTGCTGCCCGCTCACCGGGTGGGGATCATCTCCGGAATCCTCAACAAATATGCTCTGGTGCCTGGGGGATTATGCAAAGTACGCTCCGGGGCGGCATGACAAGATAGTTGTAGGTCTGCCCTACTACGGTCATGAATGGGAAACAGCAGGAAGCACTTCCCATTCATCCGTAACCGGTGGCTGTACAACACTGCTGTATACGACCCTTGCTGACCGGGCAAATACTTACGGCAGACTGTGGGACGATGAATCCCTTACTCCATGGTATGTCTATTACAGCGGTGGATGGAACCAGGGGTGGTACGATGACGAGGAAAGCCTTGAGCTTAAATATGACATTCTAAGAGAAGCTGATTTTCAGGGAGCGGGTATCTGGGCTCTGGGATACGACGGTTCG
>JAUWMQ010000119.1 GCA_030613065.1 Candidatus Aegiribacteria sp.
GTATGTAAAAATGCGGGTCTTTAAACAGTAACTACTACTATAAAGACATAGTTCTTGTCTGCGTCAGAAGGATACAGAATATTCACTGACTGCTTTGAAGATTGGAGGGACATGCTGAAACCGAAGGAAATGCTTCTTCGAATTTCCTTTCTGGATGGAGAAATTAGCAGTGTGGTGAGCACTTCTCCAAGTGATGCTTCAAAAGACATTCCGGATATTGCAGGAAGTGATATTGCAAAACTCCTCAGCATCTGGCCTCTTTCAAAGGAATTCAAATTGGTGCGGTTCACTACCTCTTCAGCCGCCTATTCTGCAGCCGCTAGAATGGATTCAGAATCATCAGTTCTCGTCTACTATCTGACCATAAACGATGATGGTCCTTACAATCCTTCAGTGCCTGCGATTAGCCTTATCCCCGAGAGAAATCTACCGTTGGTATCTCCGGGCTTCGTCTGTCTCCTCGGATATACGCCCTGGGAACTATCACAGAGTGAGCTCATATCCTCGCTGCCTGGTGACTCCCCGGAATCAAATGGTCACGTGACCCTTCTGGACAAAACTGGCAAAGGCCTCAGGTTAATCTTCTCACGGACACCGAACAGCTTTGGAGGAACTGACTACACTTTTATCAGACAGCCTGATGATCTGGTTTTCCCGGTCAGGGAACTTGAACGGCTTGCTAAAATGAAGATCCAGGGACCTGAGGACCTGCTTGCTTTTCTTGTTGATGTTCTTAAGCTTGAGGCAGCTGTTCTAATGACACGTTCAACAATAGGTTACGTTCCCATATGCACAGTCAATGTGGAGATTGATACGGAGCATTTTGAAACGAGCAGCATTTTTAATCCTGAAAATCTTCATTTCCCGATCTGGGTCGATCTGGATGAAGACCGTGCACCCCTGAGCCTCAGGGGACAATGTCTGGTTTACCCCTCAGGGCAGCTGATCCTCGTGGCTCCATGGAGAGGTGATGCGGATACGCTTCAGCAGCGGGCGGATTCCGTAATGCCTGCATTATCGATGAAATACGAATATTTCAGGATCACCCATGGGGAACACAGGCTTCAGAATCTGCTCTGTGAACTGGACCTGATTCTTTCGGGGCAGCCGGATCAGAATTCTCTTCAGAAGGCTCTTGATACAGCTGCTACGGGATTTTCAACCACTGTTCTGGCAATCTTCGGACCGGAGGAATCGGCCAGCCCAATGGCTACAAGCAATATAGACAATGAAGTAAAAGAGCTGCTGGTATCGAACCTGCCTTTCGAAGAGTGTTTCAATGACACTCACGTTTCGATCCTGAATAACGGTTTCATACTTCTTGCAGCATGGAATGATGAGAGGGAAGTACCCTACAAGGCAATCGACACCTTCGGAAACAAGTTGAAAAAAATCGATCTTGCGAAGCTGCGTATGGATGAAACGAACCTTCCGGATTTCTCTCAGCTACAGGCTGTTTTAATGAAGGAAACAAAGGTGCAGTGGCAGGGGAAATCCCTGGGTATCTCACACTGCTTTCAGTTCTATGGCAATTCCAGGCAGTGTATCGACTGCCCTATCAATCACATCTCCGCCTCAGGAAAGAAAAGTGCCAGACTTGAGAACCATCAGGGTTACATAGAAGAAATCTACCCGACTGGTAACGGATTTCTGATAATCTGGACCCTGCTTCCTTCAGAAGCCGTACCCGGTTCATCGGTAAGAGAATCTTATCCAGGGGGGGAAGCTGAATATACCTCCGAAGGGGAAATAGTATCCTGGAATGGATGGTTTCAGGAAGCTACGGGAGTCGGTTCGGAACAGGTAAGCGGTCAGAATGCAGCCAGAATCCTTAACAGGATCGGCTCTCCAGCAGTTCTTTCCCAATACAGAGCAGCACTGGTGGGGATTTTCATACCTGAACCTGTGGAGTTTATTTGGAAGGGAATGAAATGCTTCAGTCGCATGAGGGTTCCGAGATCGGGTGAAAACATTCTTCATACAGTACTTGACTCCAATAGAGCGGGAATAGCCGATGCAACCACTCTTGGTCCAGGTACTCTTTCTTCATCTTCTGAACCCCGCTCACTTGCGGAATACCTCTCTATTGCCTGTAGACGGGAAGGATGGGAATTCGATATATCAGGTACCACTTCTGAGGAGGGTGCGCCTGTATGGTTCGCGAGACAGGCTGCAACTGATCTCCTGTCAAACCTTCTGCATACGCTTGCCCCTATGTGCCCTGACAGGTGGGCTGGACTTGAAACGGGCTGGCTGGATAATACTCCTGAAACAGGGGCCTATTCCTTTCTTCCAGGGCAATACCATGTCATCCAGTTCAGACTTCAGGGAATCGGAATCGATGAAAGATCATACATCCTCAAAAAGCTGAGCATTCTATTCAGGGGATTCGGAGGCTGGCTGGCCGGGTCTCCAGCCAAGGATGTCCTGCAGGTTGGTCTACCGGCGGCCAAGAAGCACTACAGGGAGGTTGATGCGATAATCTACTCCCCGCTTAACTCATTCACGGAACTATGCAGAGAGGCCATTTCCGTAATCCATTCGAAGATATTCCAAGTTGTTGAATCAGCAAGAGAGATGGCTGTAAGGCAGCAAACGGCGGGTGCCATAATATGCAGACTGGATCAGAGCAATATCCATTACGCCACAGCCCTTGCAGCGCGAATCCCCGATCAACCGGTACTGGTAGCTTCAGGACTGTCAAGCGGCATTCCATACATCACTGCGAAGGTCAGACATCTTCAACTGCCTGTCGACAGCAAAACGCTACTCTCCGCAATCAGAAAAACAGTAAGAGGTTAAAATGCTATTCATGCTGATTTGCTCAATTCTTCTGACCCCGTCAACACCTGAGGATTTACTGTATGAACTTTGCGCGAACAGCAGCGGAATTGAAGGGGGAGAGTTCTGGTCATCTCATGCATCAACAGAGGTTAAATCCGAGTTTACAGACCCGGCTTCCCTGGCGAATATCCTTGAAGATATGAGGGGACTTACCGTAGAAACCGGGACAAGAACAGCGTTTGATAATAGAGGCGATACCTTCAGAATTGAATTCGGAGAATCAATATGGAACTGGATCGATTCAGATGGCAATCTCAACAGGAAAGAGGGTCTTTCCGTTGTTAGATTTTCCCGGGGTAACTACACATGGTTGGAAATTCCGGTTCTTGAATCTGGATCCGTCAGTATCGGAAGAAAGGAAAGACTGATCACAGGGTTCCTGATAACCTTCCTGGTGCTGATATCCACATTCATTTTTCTAATATGGGCAAAGAGGCGGTATCTCTGAAAAAGCTCTTATTTGAAGCGTTCCCATTCCGATGAGAAATCCAGAATCTGAACGGGCAGTTCCTGAACGGAAAGCTCAATTGTTACAGCATTCTCAATAAAATCTTCCATATCCCTCTGAAGGAGTATCAATTGAGACATGAAAAGCTGGTATCTGTTAATGTTATCAGCTTCACCGGTGGGAAATTCTTTGCCTGATTCAAGCTCTTCCTGAAGGGCTTTGAGCAGCGATGAAAAAGCAAGTATCATTTCCGTCGCCTGATTGAAATCTGTCATTACTCTCTTCCTGTTTCAGCTTCAAGGGAAGCAGGATAATTACGAACAAATCCTGATCCGTCAACACTGAGATGTTCTGTATCCATGCCCCGGATAAATTTTATAGCTTCATTCAGAGTTGCCTCCATCTGAGGCCTGCTCCATTCATCGTACTGCCAGGCGGGATGACCGGCACCATCAAGTATCAACGCAAGCCCATCTGTCTCTTCGGCCAGCCTTACTCCAGTCTCCGGAGGTGATATCCTGTCCCGCGTACCACTAATATAAACGAATCTGGTTTTAAGTGGTTGACCGACATAATCGCAAGGCACAAATACCTTCAATCCATACCTAACACCAGCTGGCATGAAAAGTTTCAGGATCACTGTTTTCAATCTACCCATTCTGGATACTGACGCCTCAAAGAAATTATTGAAAACACCGTGTGAAATAACTCCTGCAATACTTTCGCCAAGAAGACCAGCTACCTTCAGGGCAATAGCCCCACCCATCGAAGAGCCGTAAATCACGGTCCTGCGCCTGTCAAAACCCATATCAGCCCCGGCATGCTTAAGAACACCTGCCAGATCGTAAGCTTCGGCTGGTCCCCCATATGAAACTGCAACCGGGTGATCATCATGTCCCCTCAGGGGTACGAGGAATACAGAGAACCCCATTCTTCTGAACAACTCTCCAGGATGCACCATTGATCCGATGTTCTCATGGAGTCCATGAACAATCACTGCAAGGTCTTCACCGCCTCCAAGGAAATATCCCTTCATTTGATATCCATCAAGAGATTCAACTCTGACAGGTTGCCAGGGTACTGCTGGAAACGGCGATGTTACTGGCTGGCGGCACCTGAACCTGTTTGTAAAACCTATCAAACCCGGTCTGGAAGCCATTTTTCTGAAAATCAGCCAAACACATAATGCTGTAAACATTCCAATGCCCCACCCGGTAAGCACATCAACAGGATAGTGCACTCCAAGATATATTCTGCTTAATCCCACAAGAGCGGACAAAAGAAAAGCAAACGGAGCAAGGGGGGGATAGGCAAGCGCGGTGACAAAAGCAAGGGATGCGGAATTAGCAGAATGAGCTGAGGGAAAGGATCTGCTGCCATAAACCTCCCCCCTGTAATTAACCTGCATGGAAATGGATTCCTCAAAACAGGGCCTTGCTCTGCCCACATGATGCTTCAGATGGTAGCATATCTGGTCAGAACCTGCTGTTGCGATTATCAGGCAGAGAATCACTATTCTTGGATTTCTCCTGGCGAAAGCCCTTTTCCACCTGCTTCCGGTAGATAGATGAGGTCTGGTTCTCCCCCACCACAGAAGCAGCATAATGTAACCCGCCAGAATAGGAATCCAGTTGTCAACATTTGACATGAAGCGCATTATCGCTGTCAGAAAGCTGGAATCAATACCGTTCACCGCAAGAAATACGGATCTGTCCCACGCCGGCCAGAGCATCTAAATCACTCCTGGAATTCCCAATGAATATCCAACTCTGTCATCACTTCCTCTTCTCAATTTTCTTAATCTGTTCACTGCTCATCCATTTCCTGTACTTTTCCAGATCTATTCCGATGAATTTGATGCAGAGACTCACAATAAAAGCATCATCTATGTATCCAACAAAGGGAATTACATCAGGGATAAGATCGAAGGGATTAGCAAGGTATAGAAGAGTGAAAGCAATCGCTCCAACGGTTCGGTAAGGTAATCTATATCTGCCTCTTACCGCATCACTTATCATAGTGCAAAGGAGCTTGATATCCTGCCATATGCCTTCCAGGGAATCAGGTATACCGGATTCTTCAAGCTTACTGATCTTTCTGCCGGCACACGCTGCAGCCTGTTCAACCTGCTTATCATCGACAGAATCCAGCCCGGTGCTGAATATCCTCTCGAGACGTGTTTTATCACTTTTTCCAAGGTTCCTCACTGATCACTCCATTTCATTCAGTATCAATGTGAACATATCCAAGCCGACTGCATAGGAAAAGACAGGGTAGTCTGCGGGAATATAAATGTGTTAGCTTTCTGTCTATGAAATTCCTTGTAACTGTACCTCCGGTCATTACACCTTCGGAACCGCCATCGGGCGCCTTTCTGCTTGCTGCAGGACTTTCTGCAAGGGGCATCGATGCGGGATTTCTTGATCTGTCACTGGAGTACTTCAGGTATATCTTCTCGCAGTCCCCTGAAGGCAGAGGATATCCCGCCGTAATACCTGCTATGGATTATCTGCTGAATAATCCTCATTATACACCTCAGCTGCATCGCACTACAACAGGTGTTCTAAATTCATCCATGAAGCTTTTCTCAAAAAAGTTTCCCGGATGGAAGGTTACTCTGATGGATCTTGTGCCCCCGGTAACTGTTCACCAGCCTCTGGAATTAGACAGGATCTGCCGTGAGGGTAATACCCCGTTCTCCGGATTCTGGGAGGAGTATCTTCTCCCCGTACTCAAGCAGTACGAACCGGAGACCGTTCTTGTATCGCTCTCCTACCTTTCACAGCTGACCGCCGGTATAGACCTGGTCCTTTTTCTGAGGAGGGCTGGATACAGGGTCACTGCAGGTGGTTCACTGCTGAACAGTCTGAGCAGAACAGGAGAGGGGTACGAACTTGTTCGAGATGTACTCCCGGAATCCTGTCTGGGTGACGGTTCCATTTTCCCGGGATTCAACTCGGGAAGCGATCCAATTCTCAGCCGCCTGTCCTGGCCGAACATTGCAGGAGGATGGAATTATATCTCTGGAAGACCGGTGATTCCATATGCCCTTTCCACGGGATGTTACTGGAACAGATGTCTTTTCTGTCCTGATTCAAGCAGAAAGCTCGCCATTTACGGTCATGAATCATTTGAAAAATTCATCTCAACCATTCCTTCAACAGTAATGGAGAAGAATCCCGTTATTCACTTCGTTGACTCAGCCATACCAGGCAGAGCACTGGAAGATATACTCCCGCTGCTAGGACAATACAGGCTCGATTTCTATACCTTTGCCAGGCCGGAAAGCTGGATATCCCGTATTGCCGACAGACTTTCCGAGTCCGGCTGCCTTATGCTTCAGCTGGGCGCCGAAAGCGGGAGCCGATCTCTCCTTGACCGCTTTGAAAAAGGAATCAACCCGGACACAACGCTGGATATCCTGCAAAAATGCTCAAATACCGGAATAAGAACTTACGTCTATTTCCTTCAGGGGCTTCCGGGAGAAACAGATCATGATGTAAAGGCATCGGTTCGATTCCTTGAGCAAGCTGGTAATTCGATCGACTTTATCAATTTCTCTATTTTCAACCTGCCTGTAAACTGTGAACTGACGGACAGGGCTTCCGAATTCGGTATTGATCTACTCGACCATGATTGCCCGGATAGCACTATCAAGCTGTACAGACCCTTTTTATACAACGGGGAGAACCCCAGGATCAGGGCGAGACGGGCTGTATCTGAAGATTACGCGGCAATTCCATCAGTTGCCGCCGCCCTGAAGAGGACTCCCAGATGGTTCAGAACATCGCATTTTCCACTTATTGAAGTGCCGGGCAGAACATCTTGAACAAACACTTAAAGTCGAGGTTTACATTACCATATTGCTTTTTTAGAATAGGTTAGTGTCGGTGTTTTCTGAAATGTTCTGAAAATGCCGTATAGAGTAGAGTAAATTAAACAGATTGAAAGGAAGTTGATAATGGTAGCTTTAACTCTTGCGGTTTCTATACTGTTCGGGGTTTCGGCCAATTTGGAAACTGGTCTGTCTGCCAATAATGGTTTGACGGGAACCGATGGAATTGTTGATTCCTATCCTAATATGCCACAGGCGATGGGATTGGATTACGATTCAGTAAACGGATGGCTCTGGCAGGCAACGCAAAATGATGGATTAGTCTACACCGTTGATGCCGCCACTGGTGTCTATACGGAACGCTTCGATATCAATGTAATTATGGGAGCCGACTCTAATCTGGCTTCTAATGGGTGCCATCTGGATGAAACTACTAACTACCTTTACCTTGCCGATTATAACGGCGACGGTGGTATACTGTACGGCGATATTGTTTACTGCTTTGATGTTTCCAATCCTGATAGTCCAACGGTTGTTGATTTCTGGGATATGGGTACATTTGACGGTCTTTTAGGGATAACCTACAAGGCTCCTTACTTCTACTGTAATTTCATTACCGCTGATGAGATGCGCGCCTATACTTTTTCACCGGGTGGAACCTACACTCTAGAAGATTATTGGTCAGGACTCCACTACGGTGGTTTGTGGTACGATGCAACCTGGAATGTCTTCTACACCCACGATGCACTTGCAACAACTGTCCGCGTTCTGGACGGCGATGATCCTTCAAACTTACTTGATTCCTTCGATCCCGGATGCGAAATGGATTGTGCAATGTCGGATGAAGCAGATCCAGCAATTCTCTGGACCGCTGATCGTGATCCGACTGCTTTTAATTACAGGATCGACGATGAGTACGTACCTCAAGGATTTGAGAGTTCCACCTGGGGAAATCTCAAAACCGCATTCTAGCATAAGGCTGATTGCTGAGCAAGGGGCATGCAAACGCATGCCCCTTGTGGTTTTAGGCATTCGAAACGATAACAACTGTCAGGGCAGCCAGTAAAAGAATCCATACCACCACAGCAAGAGTTGTAAGTATCCGGGCTTTACTTGCATCATCCTCAGAGCCGGGCCGTACTCCCATCGCCAGAAATGTCAGTACTCCCGCCAGGTTTATTGAGATAAGATTCACTGCCAGAAGCTGAAAGGCTCCCAGTGCTCCGCTGTAATCACCAAGTGCGGTAAGCATCCCTACGACAACAAGGGGTGGCATAAGAGCAGCAGCGACTATTACACCGATAAGTGTAGCTGGAGCACCGGTACTCAGGGCCAGAGCTCCCGCCGCCCCGGCTGCAAGTGCAATAAGAACATCGGTGGAGCTAATGAAAGTTCTTGATACTATCTCAGGCACCTGTGAATCAATACTGAATAACAACCCGACGACCACGGCAAAAGCCAGAGCTGCTCCTATCCTGATGAGATTCTCCCTGAGAGCCTTCAGGATGAATCCGAAATCTCCAAGAGTAACACCCAGCGCCAGACCCACATTCGGTCCGAGAAGGGGAGCGATGACCATCGCACCGATTATCACAGCTATACTGCTTCGAGCAAGACCCACAGCACATACAACGGCTGAAAGGATGGTCATGATTATATTGAGCCAGGAAGTGCGCATCATTTCATGAACATCAGCGTACAACTCTTCCCTGCTTACCCTGTTTATTTTTCTGTGCAGAATACTTCCGGTTATCTCCCTGGTTTCCTCGGGGGCCGGTATAGACGCTTCAACGGGCAGAGAAACAATCCTCAACTTCTCACCTGAATCGGCAAGAGCCGATCTGAGCCTGTCTGTTATCTCCTCGCTTCTCTGTGCCTCTGCAAGAATGTGAAGCTGTGCCTGCTCATCCGAGAGTTATTCCCACCATATAGAAATAGTATCAAGGCTGCTGACGGAGGATCTTGCCAGCTCAAGGCGGTCAGCCGGCAAAAAGGCTTCGATAAAGCGTACGGCCACTTCAGCCTGCAGCTTCCGTATCAGAGAAGATTACTGGCAAGTTCAGCAAGTTCGCTCCTCTCCCCTTTGACGAGATTAATATGAGCGGAGATATTCTCATCCCTCAACCTGTTA
>JAUWMQ010000033.1 GCA_030613065.1 Candidatus Aegiribacteria sp.
GGTTACTTCTGCAACGAATTCATCCAGAAGGCTGAAGCTATCCTGAACCCAGAGACCATTTGATATTGAAAGAGTAAAAGGGTCTCCATATTCCGCTCCGGCAAGATCACCCGAACTGAGAGCTTCAGTCAACGAATGAAACGCCCTGCCGGTTGCTTCAACCGGGAGCGTAAAGTGAAGAACTTCTGCCATTTCTGTAGATGTCTCTCCCCTTGCACCCGTATAGGTCATTCCAAGTGCTGATGAGATACTGTAAGGAGAGAAGAAAATGTTATCTGATTTGTTTATACCGCATACTTCTTTGTAAAGATCCAGAGCGAATTCGTTATTCCCCTGAACCAGCTCCTCAACCCTCTGAGAATCCGTAACTGGCCGGGCATCGGACACCGACAGGTTTTGTTCGGCGGCGCAGCTTGAGACTGCTGTAAGAAGGATGACAACCATTGCTGACAGATTCGCTGATACTTTCATTGCTTCCCCTATCTGATTTCGTTTTAAATGATACTATACTTAACATAGAATATTCCCGTTAGTGGGTTATGTCACGCCTTAGGAGTTGTACCCTAAAGGGCTACTTCCCTTCTGACGTTTCCGAGGACACCGACTAACAAGCATAAAGCCCGTTCAGGATTAGTTTCACCGTCTGCCTCTTTTTGCTGGAACGTATTGAGAAAGAGTAGGGCACCCGTTTTATAGAATTGACTGAACCCCATTATCTGTAGTATTCTCAGTTCTATATTAGAGTAACTGAATAGAAGAAAGCAGGATACTTTTAAGCCTTTTCTTGCAGTGCGGAATCATGTTTCCCGGCGGTTTTCTCAATACTATTCATGGAGAGCAGATACAACATGAAGTTGCAAGTGCTTTCGAGCAGGATACTCGGGTCAGTTCGTCGTATTGATACCATAATTGTCGTAGTAATTTGCCTCCTAATCGCAGGATTCCTACTTGCCGCATGGTTCGGGCAGGTTCCCGTGATGGGAGATGCCATTGGTTACGGCTATAATTCAGCACACTGGATGGCAAGCAACGGCCTGCAGCCCGTTCCGGCCGGAGAGGGCAGGGGCGAACAGGCGATGGGGCATCCGGCCATTTTCTTCTGGCTCTGGGCTGTTCTCATGAGATTGTTTGGTAACACTCTGCTTACAGCAAAATTGCTCCCGACGGTTGCTGCGGGTTTTGCCCTGGCTGGTACGTGGAAGTTCGCAGAGAACATCTCGCGGGACAGGATGACGGGGCCAATGGCAGCATTGGCCCTTTTAGCCAGCCCCCTCTTTCTGGCACAGGCTTTCAACCCTCTACCCGATAGTGCTCATCTTGCTGCCGTTGCATGGTCTCTGTATTTCTTCTCGCGGGGGGACAGATTCAAGGCAGCACTGCTGTGCGTTGTCGCAACAGTCTTCAGGGAACAGGGGATATTCCTTGGAGCAAGTTACATTCTGGCAGATCTGACCAGGTACAGGAAGCTCCGCTTCAAGAGCATCCTGCTTTACTCGTCTCCGCTGCTGGTAATTATCGTGACAGGGCTGTTGAATCTCAAAGTGAATGGCTATTTCTTCTTCGCGACATACCTGGGCGAAACGTCTCCGATGCTGGAAGAAGGTTGGCTGATCAACAGGTTAAGGTTCTTTGCAGGACACATACTCGGTGAAGACTTCCGATGGGTTCCCGTTTCAGCCTGTCTTGCGCTTATTTTCTCACAGAAAAATCACAGACTTGGATTTGAAGCCATTCTTATACTCCTTCTTCCCAGCATTCTTTTCCCCCCGATAAGGAATTCATATCTCGCTGCTGTCTTGATTCTATACGGATGGTCACTATTCAAACGTAAGCAGCTGCCATCAGCTGTAACCGTCGCTGGGTTGTCCTTCATTGCTATACTGGTTGCTTTCCATGTGCTGATTGTGGCAACGGCACCTGATCCCGCACTGAACCTTTTCAGGTACGTCTTTGGTGCATATGTGCCGTTTATTGCTCTGCTTGCTGCAGGGATTTTCAAGGCAGGGCGACGTATAGCAGTGCCTGTATGGCTTCTGTACTGCGTACTGACCTTTTTTTCCGCAAATACCGTGAAGTACATATGGCAGCCGGATTCCTCTCCAATGGGTCTTGTTGAGGTAGTGAAATACAGGGAGGCGATATCTGTCTCAGATAATCCTTATACGCCGAATCAGTGGATTCTGTCAGAATCGGCCCTCGGATATGTTGACGAGGCTGTCACGTTCAATCCGGAGCATCCGGGACACATTGTTGTTTCCACCTTCGAAGCCGCTCCTGAAATAGTATTCCGCCTCATTCCCCAGGGATACAGTCTAACCGGCGACACAGCGTACGTGTGGCGAGAGCAGGGCCTTATAGTATTGTCTCTTGGAATAGAACGTGTAGAAATATGAGATTTGTGATGCTCTATCCGCCCAGACCCGGCTCCACGAATACCGTTCCTCCGATAGGTCTACTGAGCATAGGAGCTGTTCTTGAAAATCTAGGGCACGAAGTGAACCTGATCGATTCAGCACTCTCTGGTCTCAGGGGGGGGGCACTGGCAAGGCAGATACACAGTTATTCACCCGACATGCTCCTGGTGTCCGCCTTTTCCAGCGACGTGGCTATTCTGAGCACTGAACTCTCCATTCTTAAAGAGGCTCTTGGGAATACTCCTCTGCTACTCGGAGGACCTCACGCGTCCTGCAGAGGAGTCAGAGCTCTGGAGGATCTTCCACAGGTAGATACTATTTTTCTGGGAGAAGCTGAAGAATCCATCGTCGAATATCTTGCGGACCCTTCAGCTAGAATACCGGGAGTCATCAGGCGTACTGATCCATGGGACACTTCCCCTCGACATGTGGATGATCTGGCGGTACTCCCCATCCCAGCCTGGCACCTGGCTCCACCCGCGAATTATACCGGCCTTCCGAACGGAGTCCTATACAAGAGGATGCCATTCGCTCCCATCATCACCACCAGAGGCTGCCCATACAAGTGTACCTTCTGCGCTGGTTTCCGCATAACCGGGAGACAAATCCGACATAGACCACTCTCGATGGTATGGGATGAGATTGATCTTCTTGTAAACAGCTTCGGTGTGAAGGAAATTCACATTGAGGATGACAACTTCACTTTCGACGCTGACTACGCTGCCCGATTCTGCGAGGAGGCGATCAGGAGGCAATACCCGGTTTTCTACTCAACGCCCAACGGCGTGAGGCTCGACTCGCTTGACGAGCATCTTCTGGAACTCATGAAAAAGGCAGGTTGGTACGTGATCCACTGCGGGATCGAATCCGGAAGTGACAGAATTCTTCGATCTGTAAAAAAGAACATTTCCACCAGCGGGATAAAGGAAAAAATATCGTTGATAAACCGGGTCGGGCTGAGTACTGCGGGCTATTTCATCCTGGGGCTCCCCGGTGAAACGGAGGACGACATGGAGAAAACAATCAGTTTCTCACTCTCCAGTGGGCTTGCGTGGGCACACTTCGCGACCTTCCTTCCGATACCGGGGTCGGAAGCGGGAGATCGCTGGTTCATCGATCATTCTGATTCTGAAGATATATGGATGATCTTTCACAACACCGACTCTCCCGCACCACCTGAAGGAATATCCAGGAAAACCCTGCTCCGGCTTCAGAGAAAGGCCTTTCTCCGCTTCTATCTCAGGCCCGTTCAAATGCTTCGTCTATTCAGACAGATATCGAACCCTGTAACACTGAAGTACCATATTCGCCGATTCAGGGATTACCTTCACACAGGCAGTTCATCACCGAGAAAAATGCCCGAAATCGAAACACCAGCATGATCCGCGGAAAAACCATCACCCTTGTCATTCCAGCCCATAATGAGGAGATCGGTCTTCCCCACGTACTCGGGCAGGTTCCAGAGGAAGTGGACAGGGTAATCGTAGTGGATAACTGCTCAACCGATGCCACCTCCATAGTTGCTGCGGAGTTTGGATGCATGGTTGTCAATCAACCCTTGAAAGGATACGGTCATGCCTATCAGGCCGGGTTCGGAGCGGTCGAATCGGATCTGATCGTCACCGCTGATGCGGATGGAACCTATCCGGTGGCCCGAATAACTTCCCTGGTTGAGATACTTCTTGATGAGCAGTTGGATTTCATAAGCTGCAGCCGCAAACCGGACGATCACGCAGGTAACCTGAACAACATTATGCGGTTTACAGGCAACTTTGTGCTTTCGGCTTTCACCATGCTCCTCTACTTGCACTATATCAGGGATAGCCAGTCCGGAATGTGGGTCTTCCACAGGGAAGTACTTGACCGGGTCAGGCTAACCAGCGGCGGAATGGCATTTTCCGAAGAGCTGAAAATCGAGGTCTGGTCACTGAGGGATATAAAACGAAGAGAGGTGGACATTCCATTCAGTTATTCCGAAAGAATGGGCAAGGCAAAGCTCAACCTATGGCGGGACGGATTCAGAAATCTCATCTTCCTTTTCGCTAAGCGCTTTGGAATACCCATGACCAGGGCTTAGCAGGACAAATCGAAAGAACGGAGGATTTCACGCTCGTCGAGCTCATTATTGTTATTCTGGTCCTCGGAATTATCGCAGCAATAGCTATTCCGAAATTCACTAATTTTTCTGAAGAGACGGAAACCCAGACCTGCAGACACAACATGAGGCTGATAGAAAGTGCTCTTCTGGCATACTACGGCACAGTTGGAGAATACCCGTACGCCTCCCAAAAACCTAAATGGAGAACCATTGAATGTCTGGAGGAATTCCTTCCCGGGTGGAAGCAACTCGAATGCCCGGCAACCGGAGCTCAGTACAAGTTCAGGATCGGGGGTCCCTTCTACAACTTGATAAGAATCAGAGGCTGGAATGGAAGCTGCAAACGGAATCACGGTTGGATAAAGGACGGCATGACAACATGGTAGGAACTTCTGTGGTGATCATATAGCAATGATTCTGGCAAATATAGTAGTTGCATCCACGAAACGGATACGCTTCCATATCGCCATGTCGTATTAAAGGAATGGATAAAGATATGTCCGGGAAAATGAACTGGCAGCTGAAACTGATCTTCATTCTGGCCTTTTTCGGCTATGTGTTTCTTGTTTTTTCACCGATGCTGAACACATTTTTTGATCCACAGGAATTCATTACTTTCCTAAATCCTATGCGTGCAGAGATGCCTGTGGGACAGTACATGATTGAAAGCTGGAGCTGGGTTAACAATCAGGGAGATATGATTGGCTTTTTCAGACCACTGACAAGTGCTACATTCATGATCGAGTATCCTCTATTCGGCCTTAACCCAATGGCATACAGACTGGTTAATCTCGCATTGCATCTGTTATGTGCTTTCTCTCTGGCGAGGCTGGTAATGTTACTGTCAGGCAAAACGTGGCTGGCGCTATTTGCTGCCACGTTATTTGCCGTGCATCCCGCTACAGTGGTTGCTACAGGCATGATTGTAGCACGGCATGATATTCTAGCATGCCTCTTTTCCATATTAGCTCTACATTCAACCGTTATGCTCTCCAGAACTCCCGGGACAACCTGGAAGGCTTTAATTCCAGCGATATTTGTACTGCTGGCGGTAAGCAGTAAAGAGTTGGGCATGGCTAATTTCATTGCCTTGCCTATCATGTTCTTTCTCTGGCCGGGGAGGCAGAAATGCAGGAAAAACACTCTGTATTTCATTGCGTCTCTGGTAACAGTAGCAGTGACTTACCTGAAGGCAAGATATATGGTATTTGGTGATCTGGGTGGTTACGGCGGGTATACTGAATTGGCAGCAGTTTCCAGGCATATAACTACTCTGGTTACTCAGGTAAGCGGGGCAGTATTTCTAAAAAGACCGATATCAATATTTTTTATATATCTGGCTGCAGTATATGTAATAGTGAACTTTGCCCGCGCTGAACTACTACGATGGCGCAAAGTTGGGGTTGCCATACTTGTTACGGGTGCCTACAGTTTTCAATCGATAATTGGCGATACAGCTACACACTACGTTTACACTGCATCCGCTTTCACAGTGTTATTTCTGGTGTACTTCGTGGGAAGAATTGAAATACCTGGCAGAAAAGGGAGGCAACTGTTGACTGCAGTTGCCCTTCTTGCCGTTCTTGCTGCTGGTTATGTAACCAGACGTGAATGCCAGAGTTTCAAGAATGAATATGTCCATTGTGAAAGAATCTTTGCTGCTCTGGAAGAAATATCCGACTCGCTTCCTTCGGAAAGCGGAACAGTCTGTCTCGTTCAGGCATCGGGTAATACTCAGCTTGATACGGGAATGAAGATTGTTCCTTTGTACATGAGCTTTATAGACACTGGTAGTGAATGCACTTTTCTTGTTACCAGGGGAGTAGATGGTGAAAGTGATCTCCCGATTCTTGTCTGGGAACAGGATAGGATTGTAATCAGATAAAACCATCTTACTATGAACTGATTTGGGTAGTGTAAAATCGGTTAATATTGCAGGATACGCACGATCAGAAACAAGGGCTATCATTAGTTGTTATGGACATTGCAAGGTGTCTTCCCGCATTCGAGATCATCATGGCGGATCCGTATAGTCCAGATATCTCTCAAATGGCTGCTGTTCAAAATCGGACATTTTTGAATAATGTGCAGTATAGCAAGCTGTAATCTATTATGCCATATATGCAATGCGGAACCTCAGGCTTCACCATGTGTTATTCATGGAATGGAGGTAGCAAAATGCGTAAATTAGCGTCATATTTATTGATCGTAGCCGGAGTGATCTTATTTGCGGGTGCTATTGTGGATGGAGACGATATGGAATACAGAGGGCTTACTCCGGAAGAGGAGTACGTTATCGTTCATGGGGGTACGGAAAATCCGTACAAAGGTAAATATGTGGAAACCTTTGATGACGGTGTGTACACCTGCAGAAGATGCGGAACCCTCCTCTTCAGGTCCGAAGCTAAATTTCCTGCTCACTGTGGCTGGCCGGCATTTGACCTTGCTATAGAGGGGGCTGTTGAAACCAGACCCGACCAGGATGGCGACAGAACTGAGATACTCTGCGCTTCCTGCGGTGCTCACCTTGGGCATGTGTTTACCGGTGAGGGCTACACGGAAACAGACACAAGGCACTGCGTTAACTCCATTTCCATGGACTTCATTCCTGCGGACAGAATAGGAACGGTCTATTTTGCAGGAGGTTGTTTCTGGGGAGTGGAAAACGCATTCGACCACACCCCGGGAGTTCTTGAAGCCAGATCCGGGTACATGGGAGGAACAACCGATAATCCATCGTATACTGAAGTCTGCTCAGGAGCCACCGGGCATGCTGAAGCGGTAAAGGTACTCTATGACACATCAGCAGTAACTTTCAGAGACCTGGCAATTATGTTTTTCGAGATTCATGACCCGACCCAGATGAACCGTCAGGGAATCGATACGGGCACGCAGTACAGGTCAGCGGTTTTCTATACTACGCGCGGACAGTTTGATGTACTGGAAGAGTTGGTCCTCATCCTCAAAAACCAGGGATATGAAGTCGTCACACAGCTGATACCGGCAGGTGATTTCTGGCCTGCGGAGGATTATCACCAGAACTATTTGGATAATAATGGAGTCGAGATTTCGTGTCACGCAAGGGTGTGCAGGTTTCCTGAAAACTAAAGGGACGAAAGCATTTAAACTGAGAGTGATGCATGCACCGCTGCTGTGGATATTACCGGAGCAAACCGTTTCAAGACCGATCCCTGCATTTCAGTGAATACGTGAGAAGGTCAAGTTCGGTGGAAACTTCAACGTATCGCAGAACAACACCATCCGGAATATCGAGGGGCTCCAGAGTGAAACTGAGGATGGATATACATCCAACGCTTACCAGATTGTCGACCGCATTCTGTCCCTCACCCGGAGGTACTGCCAATATGGCGATCACATCACCCTGCTCACTGACGACATCTCTGAGTTCTGCAAGTGATTGAACTCTGACTCCCGCAATCGTTTTACCGATAGTTTTCGGATCACTGTCAAAGCTGGCGAGATAACGGTAGCCACCTGTTCCGTTCAGTCCCGATTCCAGGAGAGCACTTCCGATAATCCCGGCTCCGATCACAATTACCGGTGGTGGATCACAGGTGCCGAGTATTCGTTCAATATTCTCAAGAAGCCCGGATACCTCGTACCCGGAACCCTGCTTCCCGAATTCTCCGAAAACCGCAAGGTCTTTTCTTACGGCTGCAGATGAAATCCCGCATCTTTCCGACAGATGTTTTGAAGTTACGAAGGGTGTCCCGTCAATCCTGGCTTCTCTCAGACACCTGGCGTAGTGGCTGAGCCTTCTGATAGTTTTTTCGGAAACTTTCTTTCCGGGCATTTTTCTCTCCGGCCTTATTGTGAAAGTTCGAACTTTCACAAATCTATTGTTCAGTTCTTTTTCGGTCAACTCTGGTTCCAAATCCTGTGTCGCTTTGAGCAAACTGAAAGTGAAATGGGCTCAGTGAACGGCACGGCAGTCCATCGGCTCTTGAATCACGTCGTATCCGAAGTCCGCTCGGATACTTTGCCTGAGTAGTGGGTTATGGAATTCATCTTGTTTCTTCCAGCGGATTTCAATATCATTTTGATAGGATTCGGATTCCAGCTGGACTGTAACAACTGTTGATTCGATCGGGTATACCGGAAGATCTCAACCTCTGCCTCTCTCAGCTCGCGGATGATCTCCTCTGTAGCGTATCCTGCCCATTTATCACCCTCCTTAAGTCGTAGCCACACTTACATAACGCGTGAACCGGATTTGTGTGGGCAGGTCGCTGCGGTGGAGGATTTTACCGTTGCTTAGATGCAGCATTGACCTGCAGCGATCGCTTCGGATTTCTCCCGGACTATGCAGCGTGTTAAGGAAAGAGGGAACGTGTGGAGTCTCTTTGTTCTTCCAGGGTGAAGCGATGATCATTTGGAATACAGCAGGGAATCAGGGCTGCTCCTGGCGTATTCGTGGACATTGGAAATTTCTTGTTGGATATTGTGTGGTATGTTACACACAACCTGGAAGGACTCTACTTGCATCAATTAACTCCATTTACCGGCAGGCAGCAGGAACTGAAATTACTGAATCAGCAATTAGATGAAGCGGTTAATTACAGTGGTGGTTTCGTCCTGGTAAAGGGTGAGATAGGTGTAGGAAAGACAACGCTTCTTAACCAGTTCATTAACAGGATTAGAGAGCGTGATCTTCACATCCTGCATGGCAAAGTAATAAAAGATGACGTAAAACCTTTCTCACCCTTTACTCAGATGATCAGGCACTACTTATGCGACCTGGAGCATAACCAGTCATGGCTCCTGAAGTATCTTGCTCCGGAAATCGCTCCACACTTCACTCATCTCATACCTGATCTCAGGAATCACTATCCAATTAACTTGCCGGACCTGGCGCATCCAGTTGACAACACTTCATTTCTATATGCCTTCCAGCGTTTTTTTGAGGATCTATCCATATCCAAACCCCTGGTTCTGATCCTTGATGACATACATTGGATGAGTGAGGAAGCCGCTCAGCTGCTGAATTATCTTGTAAAAAGGATAATTGAACAATCAATTCTGATTGTAGGAACAACACGTCAGGAAATAGATAATCCTGTATTGAAGGAAATAATAAAAGAGTTCAACACGGAGCGCCATGTAAAAAACATCAGCCTTGCAAACTTCTCGCAGGAAGAAACGAAAGAGTATTTGTACGTGCAGTTCGAGTGCAATCTTTCCAATCATTTCGTTAATTGGCTTTATGTGATCACGAAAGGCAATCCTCTGTTCATTGAGGAAATACTTAAAACACTTGTCCGCCAGAACATAATCCATCAGGATTACGGCGGTATCGGATGGCAGACCGAGGACGATTACGAAGATTTCACTATAACGGAAACAGTTGACAGTGTTATACATTATCGTCTTGGAAGTTTAGCTGCAGATGAATTGAACATCCTGCAGGGAGCTGCTGTAATTGGTGAGCGGTTCAGCCCCGAATTGCTTCGTAAATTGTTTGATTCAGTGCCCAGGGAGCAATTCCTCAGGTCAAACAGAATCCTGATAGAATCAGGCATGATTAATGAGCCTGATGATATGCAGCAGTTCGCCCATCCACTTATTCACACAATACACTACCGGAAGATTTCGATAAGCAGAAGGCGGGAATTGCATCGGAGATTAGCAGGTATTCTAAGGGATAGCAATGGAAGCGATGAGGAAATCCTGTTCCACATGACCAAGGATCTTCTACCATCAGAAGAAACTGAAGAACTCGTCCGGCAACTGTACAAAGTATCCATGGCTCTGATGCTGAGCAGTTACCAATACCCCATTGCCTGGGAATACTTGAATATTGCAAAAGAGATAGCTGACAGGATTTCTCTGGAGGATAAACAACAAAGGCTGAAAATCAGGGCCGAGTTCAACTACCTCTCATGGATGATGGGCAGGGAATGTCTTTCATCTGAAGAATCAGAGCATCTTGCAAGCGAGCTGATTAAGAATGATCTCAATAAAGAAGCAGCACTTACTTTTCGGATACTATTTCATAAAGCACTGAGTACTCAAGACATTGAGAAAGCGGAAGAATTCTTCGAAAAAGGACTCTCCTTTCTTAAGATACATGGTTCATTCTACTGGACATTTGCTGTTGAGCACTGTCTTCTTCAGAGAAGGAAAGAACTATTGGAGGAATCGGAACGGGAGGCTTTAAGGCTCGCCGCGGAAATACCCCAGAGCAGAGCTCCTGAAGCGTTGTACAAGGTGTTCACCAATCTTGGATTTGTCTCGTATTTAAAGGGAGATGTAAAACAGGCACATCAATATCTTACCAGAGCCCGGAAGATAGTGGAAATGCAGCATCTTCTTCATCATGTTGGAGATTCCAGCTCCAATCTGGGGCTGATTGAAATGGCAATGGGCAAACTTGATTCTGCGCTGATAAGATTCAAAGACTCAATAAAAGAAGCAGAGCTGCTCCGTCTGGAGCCATTGATTGGAATTAACCTTCTCTACATCGGATCGTACTTTCGATATAAGGGTGAGTATGAGCAGGCATTCAGTTTTTTCGACCAGGCAATGGAAAAAGCTGAGAGTATAAATAATCCGAGGTTAAAACTGAATGTTCAGATCAGCAGAGCAAAAACATACCTGAGACTGGATGATATTGAAATGGCTGAATCGATTTTGAAAAGGATACCAGAGGATAGAATATCGAAACAGATGCACTTCGACATTCAAATCATGAAAAGTCATATCCATATAAAGAAGAACGAACTTGAACTTGCAGAGGAATTCATTGACAGGGTTTTGAAAGGAACAAAAGAATTTCACTCCGAAATGCGATACGGAATCGCTCTTGGTGTAAAGGCTTTGGTTCTGCTGCACAGGAATATGCAGCCTGAAGCGCTGAGCAATCTGGAATACTCGAAAAGTAAGCTGCTCGCAAAAGGAGAAATGCCTTACATGAGCGATATACTGCTCGACTTCGGTCTTGCCATGGGGGGCGTACAGGGAGAGACCATATTTATAGAAGGATTGGGAATTCTATCCATCATGCAGGCTGCAGCAGAAATTTCCCGCCTTTATGATGTTGTGAAGAAGAAAACCGGATTCAATATTGCCGCAGAACTGATCAGCGAAATGATGGATGATATCAGTGTAAATCGAATTGAAGTATCCACATTCGGCGGTCTGGCTGTCAAGAGACCCGGTGATGAGGATGTGGTGGCAAACAGGGAATGGAAAACCAGAAAATCACAGGAACTGCTCGCGCTGATTCTTGTGCAACCCGGCTCTCGCGGTTCGACCAGAGAGATACTGGCTTCTTATCTCTGGCCGGAGACAACCAAGAAAAAGTCTCTGTTGAATCTGCGGGTTGCGCTTTCCCACCTCAATAAAGTCATGGGTTATCAGGCCATCCAACAGGAAGGTTCTTTCCTTGCGCTTGACAGAGAGTTCGTCCAGGCGGATCTGTGGACGTTTGATTCACTCGTAAAAGAGTGGCGTACTTTCAAGCAATCCGGAAAACTCCATCCGGCGGAGGATCGGGCACGCAGAGCAGTCAGTTTATACAAGGGTTACTTCCTTCCTGAATTCTACAGTATGCCTGTTGCTGATAAGCAGGATGAGCTGAAGAACATGATGAGAGAGCTGTTATTCTGGCTGGCTACAAGATCTATTGAACGAGTCGAATGGAATGAAGCGATCCTTTTTGCCAGGAGGCTTCTGCTCCTTGATGCATGTAATGAACAGGCATGCAGGATTATTATGCAGGGCCTTCATAATCAGGGAGATCGAACAGGTGCGATAAGGCAGTTTATGCATCTAAGCAAATGTCTCGAAACGGAATTCGATACCCTGCCGGGAACTGAAACAGTCAAACTCCATGAAAGAATCAATGCCTCGAACTGATTGAGCAAATCCATGTTCTCTATTTTAACACTTTTTTAACGCTGTCATTTATACTCCTTTCTATGAGCAAAATAGAAAAATGGATATGCCCGTGCTGTAACTACCTGGGAATTGGCAGTGATGTAACCTGCCCGCACTGTGGACTTCCATTGATTTCGAAATGTCCCGAATGCAATGCACAGATCAGAGTAGTATTTGCAAAATACTGTTCCATCTGCGGCTGTCGCTTTGAGGATACGGTGGACATATCAACCGGAAAGGATGGTAAGAAGAAAGAATGAATCGGGAGCCTTTTAGACGGTTAAGGACAATAATATCCTGGTCTTTGAAGAAGGCCGGGAAAACACAAGGGAGGAAGAAATGAAGTGCATAGTTATTAGCCTGCTATCAGTTAGCCTGCTTTTCGCTACTACATATGAAGGTACAACTGAAGATCTGGGAATCGAGATCGAAGCGCGCTCAACAATCAGCAGCGAGCTGCTGGATAATCCTGATGGGGCACAATATTGCGCAACACCGGAAGCACTGGATCCTGCAACCCTTTCGGATCCGAATGACCCTTCATCAGCTTTCGAATACTTTTCACCTGTAGAAAGAGCCATTTCTGCAAGGGACGAGGGTCCTGTGACCAGACCCGAATGTGACTGGAATAACGATATTCTGGTATATCCCGGTCGAGTTGGCTCCGGCCAGGATTTCGATGTCGATGAAGACACCGGTGATATTTACGCAATTTTCGATACCGATCACGCAACAGGCGACAGCCTTGTGGCCTACCGCTCACAGAATGGCGGTATAACCTGGAGTTTCTTCGGTTGTGCAACGAACACTAACAACTCTATCTCCAATCCCAAGATCCGCGTGGTAAAGGATGGAAGCGGAACTGCCTGGGTCGTGATGATGGGTATCTGGCAGGAGACTGGTGATGATCCTATCTGGACCAGACGCTTCACCACAGCCGGAGGATCCCCTACATTTGAACAGGCCGCCCCCAATGTTGAATTTGCGGATATGGATGGCGGTATCGGTTCCGGTGCTTATGCCTACATTACTTACGTGCCCGCGGGTACACACGATGTATCTGCTACAAGGAATGCTCTTGGTGGAGCCGGCTGGGTAAGCGGCCAGGCACTTTTCGGCAATACTCAAGTTACCTCCTATCCCGCGGTAGCTGTAGGCGCAGGGGGTACTGTAGCCGTTGCCTTCGTTGATGACAGATTAACCGCGACACCACAGGTCCGTATCAAGAGAAGCACTACTTACGGTTCAAGCTGGTTACCTTCGGCTCAGGTCAGCAATACTGCCGCTGATAATCTGCTGAATCCCGATATCGCTTTCAGTCATGGAACAACACAGATAGGCTGGATAACCGTAACTTACGATTTCACCGCGACAAATGAAAACTTCGGTTACTATCACAGCAGCAACAGCGGTTCAAGCTGGACCTACGGCACCGTATTTGCCGGCGGAGGCACTGATGAGAACCTCGGCAGCATCCGAGCCAGGAAAAGCTCCGGCTCTCTTACAGTCGCTTTCAATTCGGATCCAGGCGATGATGTCGAGTTCACATGGGCATCAGCTTCAACTCCCACTGTATTCACCACACCTGAAATAATCAATGATTTTGGTGCAACCGGATACTGGCCAGCTGCCGCAGGCTGGGTAGGCGGTAATTCCGCGATTATGTACACCGACTGGTTTAACAACTACAGGCTCATGTTCGACTGGTGGGGCAACACTGGTATTGAAGGAGGATCCACCTCCACCGTACTACCCGATATGCTTCGGAACACCCCTAACCCCTTCAACGCCATCACGAACATCAGTTTCAATCTCTCGCAGAGCAGCCCTGTTACAATTTCCATCTACAACGTAGCCGGACAGCTTGTAACAACCCTTGCCGACAACCAGAGCTTCAACGAGGGGTCACATTCAGTGCAGTGGAATGGTACCAGCGTTTCTCCTGGTGTGTACTTCTGCCGCCTCAGCGCTGATGGAGTCAGCCAGACTCATAGAATGCTGATAGTGAGATAGCTTATAGAAAAAAACCCTGAAGAACATCAGGTAATTAACCGCCCGGAGCCCTGCTCCGGGCGGTTTCTGTTCCAGCAGGAAAGGGTAGTTCTCTATATTATGTTTCAGAAGAAAGTAACGGCTTGACAGACTGCTTTGGAGCGTTCTTCAGGACAGTAGCGCTGATGGGGTGAAACCCTGTATATTGTAGACAGTCGAAGTAAAACACAGGAACAACAAGTGGAATTTCCGAATGAATAAACTGTTTTCAAGCAACATCCTCAGCCTGGTCGGGAATGCCCTGCGGATCAGTCGAGGTAAACCCGCATCTGCTTTTTTCTTGCTCAGATACAGACGACACTTCCGCAAATCGATGAAACTCAGAGAGTACAACGAGCAGAAGGGAATTCATGTTCCTCCCATCCTGATTTTCAGCATTACAAGTTCGTGCAACCTGCGTTGCAGCGGATGCTATGCCAGAGCCAAGAATACCGAAAACGGAAATAATCTTGGCTCAGGGAAGATCAGGGAGATCATAACTGAAGCCGGTAACCTGGGTGTCTCGATCATTCTAATTGCAGGAGGAGAGCCGCTTATTCACCCTGACATAGTCGAAATGATCAGTAATTTCCCTTCGATATTGTTTCCTCTGTTCACCAATAGCACCCTCATCGACGACAACATCCTCGAGGCTTTCAGGAAACATCGGCAGATCATTCCCGTTCTCAGCCTTGATGGACCTGAACCTGAAACCGACCTCAGAAGGGGGAAGGGGATGTTCCAATCTATCAAAGCCGTTTTAAAGAAGATGGATGGGAGAGGGTTACTCTTCGGAGCATCGATAACCCTAACAAAGAGCAACTTCGAGCTTATATCTGATGAGGACTTCATAGGAAGCCTTGTTGAAGCCGGATGCAGAATCATATTCTTCGTGGAGTATGTCCCCCTGGAAGAGGGTACTGAGAACCTGTGCCTGACAGCTTTGCAGCAGAAGAGCATTACGACTGCCCTTGCCGTGCTCAGGGATAAATTCAATTCTCTTTTCGTTGCCCTTCCTGGTGAAGAGGAGCAGTATGGCGGCTGCCTTGCTGCCGGTAGAGGATTTATTCACATCAGTTCAGCGGGAGATATCGAGCCATGCCCCTTTGCTCCGTACTCGGACATCAATCTAAATGATGTCACGCTCGAAGAAGGTCTCAGATCGGTGTTTCTCCGGACCATAAGAGAGAACCATTCGATGCTGACCGAATCAATGGGTGGGTGTACTCTGTGGGAGAACAGAAGCTGGGTTGCTTCAGTTCTGGAGGAAAGCGGTACGAACAAGGAATAGGAGATGAAATGCTGAAGACGAGAATACTTACTATTCTTGGCAGCCCCCATGACCTGAATTCAAATACGAGAGCCATGGTAGAAGACTTCGTCGAGGAGATCGCACTGGCCGGGCTGCCTCTAGAGCATCAGGTGATATCTCTGGGCAAGATGGAAGTGAAGCCGTGCCTGGGCTGCTGGAATTGCACACAGCAGAAACTCTGTCCGCTACGGGCCGATAACCTGGAGGCGATCAAGGTTGCCATGGTCGAATGCGACATGCTCATAGTCGCAAGCCCGGTCTACACCAACCAGATTACCGCCCAGATGAAAGCTTTCTTCGATCGTCTCTTCACATGGTGTCACATTTTTCCGCTTCTCGGGAAATACAGCCTTTCTGCGTGCACCACCGGCAACGACGGGATGAAACCCGTGGGAAGATTCCTGCAGAAGATGCTGGCGACATACGGCACCTCTTCATTCGGTCATATCCAGAGTATGGGAGGTTTCACTCCCGGCTACTTTCCTTTCCGTGAAAAGGCAAGAAAGAAGAACAGGAAGCTTGCCCGGAAGATCGCGGGAACGATAAAGCATTGGAAGACGCTGCCTGTATCGTCTCTACAGAGAAAGATGTTCAGGGTGATGCGGGAAAAGATGAGCGGCTGCAATACCTTCAGGTATCTGGCGGACAGCGATTCGAAATCCGATGTGGTCCCCAATTCTTTGAAACTGAAGATGATGAAGAATATCCTTGCAAAGAATGACATCGTTGAAGAGGACATTGAACGTATTTCCCGGATGATGGAATTCGAATACAACTGGTGGAAAGAAAGGAACTGGTTGAAAACCAGATCTTTCAGACAGCTTGCGAATACACCTGTCCCTCCTGGATTCAACATAAAGGAGCGTCTGTTAGAGTGCTGATTCCAGGGCAGAATATGCCCTATTTATCTTGAGTTTCTTCTCCGAACCAGAAGCAGGGTTGTTCCGAAAATAATTACTGGACGAACATCAATCCTTCCTTACACTCACATTCCCTTCGGAACTGCGGAAAGCCCTTACAGGGCTATCTCAAGACCTCGCTCCACCGTTATCCTGGAATAGCTAAGGGTTGGCAATCAACTGCCTGATGGGCTTGGAATCGCTTCCCAACCCATATTGATATTTTGTGAATATTCAATTCAGTCTCACAGCTATGAAAGCTCTCTGATAGTTTCCCTTAACCAACTCTGTCTATGTTCAAGGATGTTTGTCTCGACCGGAAGAATACGTATGCGTTCCAAAAGCAAATCGTTATCTATCAAGCCCTCGATAATGAGGGTTCTAATGAAATCCCTGTCTTTCTCCCGAAAAGCGATTATCTTGCTTGCAGCAAGGTCGTGTACCTCAACGCAGAGACCCGTTAAACCCCGAGTCCGGATTTCATCAACTACCCGTACTACTCTCTTTTCCCAGTCTTGTGGAAGTTTTGCTGTATCAATAGAAACGCCATGGACATAGAAACCATGTGTCTGATGAAATAGTGAGAGTTCCCCCAGTGCTCCATCGATAAATATTGTTCTTTCCGGCCTGTTCTTGGGTTGCACGTCCACCTCAATGGAAGTGCGGAGGTTTTCTGGAGCCTCCGGATATACACTCAGAATAGCTTGGGAGCCGAATACCCATAACTCGTTATCACCCGCAACCTCACACGCAGCCCTTATGGCATGCTCGAGCTGCTGAAATGTCATTACTCATCTCCCAGCTCGTCTAATACTCGCTCCTTCTCCTTCTCGTTCAGCACAGCAAGGAAGGGACAGCTCTGTCGCAGGCGCAGTGCACGCTCTTCTTCCGAGGAGAGAAACTTAATAAGGCGTCGTACGGAGTATTTCATGAGGATGTCTCTCCATTCTTCGATGTCCCCGGTCGCTGAATCAGATTGACCTTGAAGGATCCACTTTGTATGCTGCTTCGCTCTTTCGATGATGGATCTGTCCTCATTTATCATCTTACCGATTGTCCTGCAAATCCCAGCCAGCCGCTCATCTTGCTTCTCGTGATAGACAAGCCCACTCATTATTCTGGTTTCAACCTTACTATTCCCACCGGGTGGTAAGCCGTAAAGATGAAGTGAGCCGGATTCCTGCTGAGGTGCATCAGCCTTTGTATAGCCGATCAACTCGATAGTCACATCTACTTCCCTCTCCAACTTCAGGAACAGTATGCGCAGATTCTGTATGGTCCCCCTTAGATTTCTGGCATCCTGTAGTATACATATATTGATAGGATATCCTGGATCAGCGGGAAGTGAAGGTATCCATGCAGAGATCGGCTGTGGTTCGACTTGCTCAATACACTTCTTGATTGAAGTCAGGATATACTCAAATCGATCAGCCTCAGCGGAGAACAGTGCAGCAACAGACTGTACTAGAATATCATTCAGAGATATTTCGTATTGCTGTTTCCGGCCACCTCCGACAGCCCTTATGATCCCAACAGAAGTAAGCCTCTTCATGGCCTTTCTTGCACCCATTGGGGTAAGATCAGCTCTCTCCGCAGCATCTACTATCGAGATAGGACCATTAACCTCTGTAATCATCACTCTGAGGAGTCTTATCTGCGCTTCGGTACCAAGTATGATGTTCAGAGGATACCGGAAAGTGTTCTGTTCTATGCTTATTGGTCTCATGATATTGCTCCAGTCAGGAAAAATCCATATCTAATCAATAGTTTCTATTTAACAACTATAGTTAATATTTAATAGATGTCAATCCATATCTCTAAAGTTATACCAACTCTTTGCCTGACATTAATGAGTATCCCATTTTATAGAGTGGATTCATATACCAGTAAAGCATAAATACAGTATAGCCCCTCTTATCTTACTGGTATCCCCCGCGGGATTCCCTTCGACTCACTTCGTTCGCTCAGGATAAACTCAATAGTTGTTTTCGGTTCAGTATACCGCAGCTCTCCGCTGAGCCGGATGGGTACCTGAGACCGGGCTTATGCAGTTCCGAGACAACAAACTCTTGCTGCAGCTTCGATCTCTATCCCTGCGCATGCTTGCACGGCCATTCAGGTTTGCGCATGTTTTCAGCAGACTAATCAATACTCTTTTTAAAGGAAGGTGATCTTGGGAATCTTAATCGCTGCAGTGTTTGCGCTTGCGCCCCCACAGGGGATAATTCACCACGGAGGTGATACGGTATCCTCCGACGAGATGATAAGTATGCTTGAAGAAGTCTCTGTAGTATTTATCGGGGAGAAGCATGATGACGCTTTAGCTCATGAATGGGAACTCTATATCTGGACGAACCTTGCCTCCGATGACAGGTGCCTTGCACTTGAGATGTTTGAGACAGATGTGCAGGGACTGCTGGACAGTTACCTTTCCGGCGAGCTCAGCCTGGATGAACTGCTTGAATCATCCAGACCCTGGAATAACTATGTGGAGGCTTACCACCCCATGGTTGAATATGCTGCACAGAACGGCATTAGCGTTATCGCCGCCAATGTCCCTCGCCATTTTGCGTCTTCGGTGGCAAGAAATGGATGGGAGGGTCTCAGGGACACGGAGGGTTCCGAATTCTTCGAGAACATCAGTGTGGACTCAGCAAACGTTTTCTACCGGCAGCGGTTCCTCGAGACCATGGCAGCCATGGGAGGCCAGATGCAATCCATGCCCATGGATCCAGTAAACATGTACAGAGCCCAGCTGCTCAAAGATGCTGTAATGGCATCCTCAATTGAGGGAACCAGCTGTGTATTCGTCTGCGGAAGTTTCCACAGCGATTACCGCTGCGGAATCCCCAATCAGATGGATACTGGTGTCTCGTATCTCACAGTCAGCGTAGTGGGAGAGAATGAAACATGGGAGGCCGATCAGGCGGATTTCGTCATTGTCCGCGGAATATAGGGATCTTGTGGGAGCAGGTTCAAGACGCGGATAAGCTACGCGGGTTGTTCAGCTAATATGTCAGTTTCCCTGTCATACCAGGTTCAATTCTTCCTGCTCTGATAACAGAGCAGAATATCCCAGCAGAGGGCATGACACACCTGCCGATAGTCCTGAAGATCGCGCAGCCGGCGCCATGGCATTCCTTCCCGATCTTTTCGACCTGTAACAGAACTTCACCTATCAGTATCCTGTCACCAATCACAGGGGTGTACGGTCCGCTTATTCCGCAGGTTATGTTCTCGCCCATCGCGCCTTCAGGAATTCTATCGATACCGGTTGAAACCGTAAGTTCATCGACCAATGCCCTATCCAGAAGGCTCACATTCCTTCCGATAGTACCTCGATGCGCGTCTCCGACAACTCCCTCTCCGTCTAATTCTATTAAAGGCACAGGGTGCTTTGGCGTTCCCTTTTCCTGAGAAATGTTCACTGTCAGTACGGTTAAACTATAATTTCTGTGTGTTGCCACTGAGTTTCCTCTCAAGCCACCAGCTGTAGGCGACCGGTACGATAAGCATAGTCATGAATTCTATCAGCATTCCCCCGAAAAGCGGGAGAGCCATGGGTCTTGCGAGTTCCGATCCTCTTCCCGATACCAGGATAACCGGAATTAGAGCTATGAGAGTTGTTACAGTTGTCATTACCGCGGGGCGAATGCGTCGCTTACCCGCTATCAGGACAAGTGCTCTCACTTCACGCTTTGAGCAGGGTTTCTCGCTTTTAATCAGCTGGTTGATGTAGGTCGTCATAAGAACCCCGTCATCAACACAGATACCGAGCAGAGCAATAAAGCCAACCGCGACAGCGACTGTGAGGTATATCGGTCCATCAGAAGGAGACGCCATTATTCCCACACTGTATAGCAAATTCTGAAGAAAGGGCCATATCTGCATGAAGAGGAAACCTCCCGCAATTGCAAGCGGAACCGCTCCCAGAAAGATTATCATTGGTACCACAATCGTTCTGAACTGCAGATACATGATCGCGAAGATCGCTGCAAGACAGATCGGTATGAGCAGGCTGAATCTTTTCTTCGCTTCCATCTGATTCAGGTAGTTTCCGACCCATCTGAAGTAGTATCCATCGGGAAGGTTGACAGTCCGTTCCTCAGGTGAGAGTGAAGCCTCTGATCTGATCATTTCTCTCAGAATCCTGTCCGCTTCCTCAACAAGCCCTCCCTCGTCCCTGCCTTCCGCGCTGAGCATGACATAACCCACCAGTTCACCATCGACTGACCTTATCATCGCGGGGCCTGTAACAGTTTCTATACCGGCAACCAGGGAAACAGGGATCATCGAACCGGACATGGTCCGCACGAATATTCTATCGAGGTCTGAGATCTCGTTCCTGAAATCTCTGGCATATCGAAGGCGGACATCGGTTCTTTCTCTTCCGGACAGCACAGTTGTTGCGTTCACGCCACCTATTGCAGCAGCTATCGTCCTCTGGATCCGTTCAACGGAAACACCGTATCTTGCAGCCGCTTCCCTGTTCACACTGAACTCAACGTACGGTCTCCTGCCGGTTCTGAGAGCTGTAACATCATTTGCACCCGGAATCTCAGCAAGGATTTTCTCGATTTCCAGAGCTATCCGTTCGATTTCCAGATAGTCAGAACCGAGTATTTCACACCCGATGTTGGATCTGATTCCGGACTGCAGCATAACTATTCTGGTTTCTATCGGCTGCAGCCAGGAAGGCGCTATACCCGGCATCGATGTGACTTCCCGCAGTTCAGCGAGGATATCAGCGGATGTGACACCCTCTCTCCACTGATCCTCAGGCAGAAGGGTTATCACCGTCTCGATCATGCCTGCAGGGGCTGGATCAAGCGGTGAATCAGCTCTGCCAGCCTTGCCGACGACTCTCTCAACTTCCGGAACGGCAGCCATCATTTCGTTCTGGGTAATCATAGTCTCAACGGTTTTTCCGAGACTTGCCTGATTACGCAGTGACGGCATGAAGAGTAAGCTTCCTTCGTCCAGAGGTGGCATGAACTCGTTCCCGATACCAGGGAACAGGTCATGCAGCAGAGCGGTCGGCCTGAATTCCTCCGAGTTGAATCCGATTGAATCAAGAGGATTAAGAATGGTCTTTGCTCCTGTAACTGATAGAAATCCCAGAAAAATGATGATGATGGGAATAAACAGGAAGGTTCTGCGGTTGGCGAGACACCATTTCAGTACAGGTTCGTATATTGATGTTATGAAATGAGTAACCCTCTCCTGTCTTTCTGTATGCAACCGTTCTCTCGCCACATACCAGAAGAGAAATCCCGATCCGGAGAAGACCAGAATAGAGAGAAACCACCTTCGGAAGGGGAGCCAGGAGGGAGAACCGATAGACCATGCTGTCCATGCTGCGAGGGCACTTGCTCCGAGAATCGCCAGAAGTGTTCTGATACGTCTGCGCTCGCCTGGCTCCTTCACGATGAAAATGGAGGATAGAACCGGTACAAGTGTGATCGCCACAATCCCTGCCGCAGTCAGGACAAGGGTTTTTGTCCAGGCGAGAGGGATGAAGAGTCTGCCGCTTTGCCCTGAGAGAAAGAATACCGGAACGAAACTTATCACGGTTGTCCCGAGAGATGTCAGAATTGCCGGAGCCACCTCTGCGACCGCATTACGTATGGTTACAAGGGTGTTTTTATATTTATCGCGTTCCAGAGCGATATGAATATTCTCAATGACGACAATTCCCATATCAACTAAAGTGCCGATGGCGATTGCTATCCCGGCGAAGCTCATGATATTGGCCGAGATACCGAGAACCTTCATAGCTGCGAAACAGAGCAGAACAGCGAAGGGAAGCGTGAAGGTCACGATAAGAGAGCTTCTCAGATGAACCAGGAAAATCAGAATAACAATAAGCGTGATCAGCATTTCCATTATGATCGCACTGGAAAGAGTTCCGACTGTCTCAAGGACGAGTTCTCTTCGATCGTAGTAGGGAGTAATGGTTACACCTTCAGGAAGAGCAGGCGCGATTTCCGCCAGCCTTTCCTCAACGGCGGCGATTACGCTTACCGGATTGGCTTCCTTTCTCATGACGACAATCCCACCCGCGACCTCACCGTTGTGATCGGCAAGCGCTCCTCTACGAAACGCAGGACCGGTGGAAATCGATGAGATGTCTCCGAGCGTTACAGGGATTCCGTCTCTACTGGCAACGAGAACCTGTTCGAGGTCCTCGATCCCGTTCAGAAATCCTGTTCCCCTGACGATATACTCCATTCCGGATGCCTCAATTGTCCTGGCACCGATATCGATGTTCGACCTTGAGATTGCCTCCATTACCTGCTGAATGTCTATTCCGTAATTGTAGAGACGGTTCGGATCGACATCGACCTGAAATTCCATCACGAATCCGCCGATGCTTGAAACTTCGGAAACTCCGGGAATACTCTGCAGAGCATACCTGACAGTGTAATCCTGTATTGTCCGAAGCGTTCCGAGATCCTGCGGGCCTTCGATCGTATACCAGTATATCTGTCCTAGAGGTGTTGCGTCCGGACCCAGTTCCGGTAAAGCATCACCCGGCAGAAGATCGCCAAGGCCCCCCAGGCGTTCGAGAACACGCGTTCTTGCCCAGTAAAAATCTATGTTGTCTTCGAAAACAATATAGATCTGGCTGAATCCGAATCCGGATATGCCTCTAACCTGTCTAACACCGGGCATACCCTGAAGTTCAACTGAGAGCGGGTAGGTTATCTGATCCTGAACATCATCGGGGCTTCTTCCCGCCCATTGCGTTGATACGATAACCTGGTTTTCGGATATGTCCGGGAAGGCATCCACCGGGACTGTCCTCAGCGCCCATATGCCGGTGCCGGCTGCCAGCGCAGCGATCATGATCACCGCGGAGGGATTCTTCAGGCAGAATTCGACTAATTTTTTAATCATCTCGCTCCACCACTCCGCTACTCCGCAGTTCCAGCATTGAATAGAGACGGGAGTCCCAGCAGCTCAGCCTGAGAGTCGATCAGAAAGGCGCCTTTCAGAGCAACCATGTCTCCCTCAGAAAGCCCGGCATAGACCGGATAGAAGAGTTCTCCCGTGCTATCAGCCGCGAGAGGACCAACTTTTACCTGCCTTGGCTCGAACCTTGCTTCCTCGATACGGAGAGATCCGTCATCGCCTGCTGAGTAAGCAGTAGGACCGGTCATTACATAAACTACAGAGCGCGAACCCAGCAGAAGAACGCTTTCTCTCGGGACCGACAGAACAGTTCCGGGCTGTTCTCTGCTGATGAACGTTGCTACTGCTGACTGGCCTGGAAGGAATTCTCCCGAGGCGTTTTCCAGTATGATTCTTGCTTCAAAAGCACCACCAGGCTGATCCATAAAAGGATCAACTGTCTCAACCACTGCTGAGAATACTCTATCAGGGTCTCTGTCGATACTGAATTCCAATTCCTGTCCGATATTGACTAAGCCGGACTTGTCCTCTGTCAGATAGACTGTGAGCCAGACAGTGGAAATGTCCGCCAGATCCAGAAGGGTCTGTCCGGTGGATACATACTCTCCTTCCCGAACGAAAATTTCGGTGACAGTTCCTGATGCTGGAGAGTTTATGGTGGAAACCGTTCTGATATTGCCTGTCTCGATTATCTGGTTGATTGTGTATTGCGATACTCCAAGAAGATGAAGTT
>JAUWMQ010000083.1 GCA_030613065.1 Candidatus Aegiribacteria sp.
TATCGTCAAGCGAAAGGCCGAAGAGGCTCTGTACCTGCTGCTGAAGACCATAGAGGCAAACACAGAGAGAGCTGAATCAGTCGCATGAAGAAAGATCTATTGCCATTACAGTGTCACAAACTTATGGGACGCAGCACTAGTTGTCATACTGATGACGGTTTCCAAATCCGAAATAGCCTGTTCAGTGTCGCCGGTTTCCATGCAGCCCAGTCCTCGCAGGTAGTATGTTCAGTTTCAGGCAGACAAATCGGGGGATATGAGACGAAGATGCTTTTTTAGAGTGATTTTACCGAAATGACAGAAAATCCACTTTGCAATTCTAAGGTATATTGACCGATACTTAGTTCTGAGTATAGTTTTCGATAACTTCCGGATATGAAAATCACTGCGGAACTTAACACAAGGAGGAGGACATGAGGGAATATCGGATTTCCATGATATCACAAACTTGAACCGTCCTCCGCAGATCCTGGACGGATCTGTACTGACAACAAATTCCCATCCATGAGGCAATGATTTGTAGTATCTGATGTTCTTCTCTCATATCATGAGAACAGATAATCCAACACTAACATGCGGCATTGAAATAGGTGCCGGATCAATTGAAATTGTCCTCCTGAGAGATCGGGAAAGACTGTTTTCGCTGGTTCAGAATACAGGAATTTCTCCATCGCAGAACGGTGAAGCAGCTTTCAGGGAAACCCTCAGGAAGGCTGATGTAAATTCAGATGACATTTGCGGAATAGTTTCAACGGGATACGGGCGTAACTACTTCGAACTGGCGCACAGATCAGTTTCCGAGATAGTCTGCCACACCAAGAGAACGCTATGCATGACCGGCAGAACCGGGATAGAACCTGACGTAGTATTCACCGGTGGTGGGGTAGCTAAAATAGCGGGAATCTGGCACGCTCTTGCCGGAGGGGGTGGTTTTCAACCACTGATACCTCCGGACCCTCAGATAACCGGTGCACTGTGAGCGGTGATCATTGCTGCAGAAGGATGCAAGCATGCTGTTCTGAGTTAGCAGCAGAAGGAATGGAGGTTGAATGGGAATCCACTCCATCCGGATCAGCACAGAATGGAGCCTTGATTGATTTTATACACGTTCAAGAAAGGGGTAAATGTGATCGACAGACTCAATCAGTCTGAACTCAGGGAAATGTGGGAGGATCTAGGGATGAATCTCGAGCTTCATGATCAACTCCTTGAAAGCAACAGCAGACTATTCAAAAAGACACACCTGTGGCAGAAAAAGCGTCCTGCTGCCATGAAGCTGTTCGACCGTGCACTGCACGACAGTCACGGTCAGAGGGTAGCAGAGATTTTAGACTATCGGAAAGGTGGAGGCAAATCGGTAGGTACTTTCTGTATCTACGTTCCCGATGAGATCGCCATGGCGGCAAACGTTCTTACAATACCTCTCTGTGGTGGCTCGGGGTGGTCAGTGAGTTATGCGGATGAAATGCTCCCAAGAGATATATGTCCTCTCGTAAGATCGACCTTCGGCATGGCTCTCAGCGAAACCTGCCCCTACAAAACACTCAAGGAATACCCTCTCGGCGAAACCACCTGCGACGCAAAGAAAAAGACATGGGACCTGTTCGGTATACCTGCAATGGAAGTACCGCAGAAAAAGAACGAGGAAGACAGAAAACTCTGGATATCCGAAGTAACCACCTTCATGAAGGATATGGAGAAGGTTTCTGGAACTGAGGTCACTGTAGATAAACTCAGGGATTCCATAAGGAAATGCAACAGGAAAAGAGTCATACTTCAGCAGATCAACGGATTCAGGAGGCTGAAGACTCCACCAATCAGCGGTCTGGACGCCCTTCTTGTATCCCAGGTGGCTCTGAATATGGATATTGACAATTTCATAAGTGCAGGTGAAGAACTGCTTGAAGAGCTTATGGAGAGGGCTGATAATGATGTATCAGCCTTCGATGGAGATGGTGTAAGAGTGCTCTTTGCCGGAACACCTTCACCTATGGGCTACGCCAAGGTTCATTGGGCGGCCGAGACATCTGGCCTTCAGATAGTGGCGGATGAATCATGCACTGGTATCCGGTATTACAGAGACCTGGTGCCAGAGGATCTTGACACTCTGGATGAAATGATCGAAGCAATTGCGGACAGGTACTTCAAAATTGACTGCCCCTGCTTCTCACCGAACACTGAACGCTTCGACAACATAGCTGACGTAATAGATGAGTTTCAGGCGGAAGCCGTTGTACACAACATCCTTCAGTTCTGCCATGGTTTCAATATCGAGGCCGGCGCTCTCGATAAGATGCTGATTGAAAAGGATATACCGTCACTGAAAATTGTGTGTGATTACTCGGAAGAGGATGGAGAACAGATCAAAATCAGGATGGAGGCATTCAGAGAGATCATCGAGAGCAAGCGTAACCGTTAGCGGACTAACTCAAACAGGAGGAGAAAGATAATAATGCTGGAACTTATAATATCGCTCTGTATCGCAGCGACAGGAACGGGACCTTTCGATACGGTACTTGATGACTGGACCGAGATCCAGGTCTTCCCGGAAAATCATATCGTTCTTATTGGCTGCACGGTCTGCATGAACGACAGCAGCCCCGGAATGGACGGGGAATTCAGTCAGAGAACCCAGGGATGGTCGGGCTGTTCAGATGGAAGAAATGGCCCACATTTCATCTTCAAGACCATGGTTACAAACACCGAGTGTAACAGTGCGCTGGAAGAGGCTGGAGCTGTCCCGTTCAATCAGTTCCCGGTATCGGTTGCTGTCGAGCGTATGCAGGCGGACTGCGCCGTCTGGGAGGATTATCTCAACGGTTCTAAGGTAATGGTCGCGGTCAGGTGGATCGATGAAAATGGAGAACTCCGGGAATCAGCCTTTGAGCGCTTCTTCGAAGAGCGGTCAACAGGCAGAAACGGTGAGACAGTAATCAAAGAATTCACCCCTCACTACATTTACCACGGGTCGAACGAACTCAACGAGGAGGTCAACTACGGCTGCCTTGTCTGTCAGCAGGACTGCTCGGGAGGTCTTGTCTGCAACAATGCCGGCCCCTGCTGCTCCCCCGTTCCGATGATGAGACCGAACTGGGAACTCATCCCGGAACCCGGCACCGCAGTTACCATGATTGTCTACGTGATGCCGGAGAGGTGACAGCTCCAGTCTCTTCTCTGAAGGACCGTTCCTTATGTTCCAGACTGAAATTAAGATTCCTAGCGCGAATTGCTTATCTGCAGAGAGCTCCTCGACCAGGAGGAAGACTTCCAATGGAGTGCAATAATCAAGGAGCTGGAGAGTTAAATGGCAGCATCAAGACGTTCCTCTACAAACCTGTTCCACTTAGAATCCATGATGCCCTTGACAAACACTCACAGAAAATAGAACTTACAAATAACACGATCAGTACAATTCACATAAAAGGAGGGATCAAATGAAACGTTTAATCGTAACACTGGCACTTGTTACGTTTTTGAGCAGTACTGTTCTTGCCGGAGGGTTGACACTTGGTTTCAAGGGTGGGCTCAACCTTGCGAACGTTACTGGTGATGATGTTGAAGATAATGAGATGAAGCTCTGTTTTGGTGGAGGGGTCTTCATTAACTTTCCAATGTGTGGGTTGATAAGCCTCCAGCCTGAGCTTCTATTCATGATGAAAGGTATGGAATTCGAGTCATATATTGATGCAGGTGTACGGATGTCGTATATCGATATCCCGATACTGGCGAAGTTCACAATACCGACAATAGGAGCTCTTTCTCCCAATTTGTTTGCAGGACCTTATGTCGGGTTCAATACGAGTGCTGAGGTGTATGTAGGGGATATCGTAAACGATATAAAAGACCAGGTAAAATCGACTGATTTCGGTCTGGTTCTCGGTGGAGGGCTTGATTACTCAATTGGCGTTGGAGAGCTTACATTCGACGCCAGATATGCCCTTGGTCTCAGCAGTTTCGATGATACCGCTGACGAAGATGATGTGAAGAACACCGGGATCATGTTCATGGTCGGATATGGATTGGGCCTGTAGACTGATCTAATACCTTAAATCAGGTATATAGCCAGACAGGCGGGGCTATCTGAGTCATCTGTAACGCAGGAGCTTGGAAGACTTAAAAACCATGACCTCGTTACCCCCCCCCGAGGAAGCAGCAACAGGGTCTACTATTCCGCAAACATTTATCATCCGATCTACTGTGCGCCATTCTTCAAAGGTCCGACACAGACCATCCCATGGAAACAATCATTACCGCACAATAATGTCAATTTCCGAGATTCTGGGTGATGAAAGTATTGACAGTTTCCCTTTCTTATGTATCTTAGTTGACCGAACGGTCAGTCAGCCGAAAGAAGGTGGTTCATGAGTACAAGGGACAGCATACTGGATGCAGCTGAGGAAATATTTGTTAACAGTGGATTCTCCGGCTCTTCCATGAAGAGGATCGCGGAAAAGGCCGCTGTCGCGAAAAGCCTTCTATATCATTACTTCTCATCAAAACGTGAGCTGTGGGATGAAGTCATTCAAAGAAGAGTATCCCTGGCAAAACTTCCGGACAGGATGATACAGATGGTGTCATCCATTGCTGCAGACGGCCTGGAGGCAGTGAGGAACAAGAAGAATCACACCACCTATTTTGAATTTCTCAGCGATAATCCCCAGTTCGTACGGATGCTGGCATGGCTCAACGCGGAACAATCTCAGTGGATCTGCCCTCCGCTTGAAGTAAGAGCTGAAGTCATTGCAGAGCTTCAGAAGTTGCAGAAGAAGGGAATATTCAGGGATGACATAGATCCAAGAATGTTCGTCATCTGTTTCATGTCTATCTGCGAGATGTGGTTCATGTCCAAAAGCAGGATTTCCGCATGGTTCGGCGAGGATATGAATGAGGATGAAATGAACAAGAAGTACATCGACGCAGCCGGGAAGATACTCCTCTATGGTATTGTAGGGAAAAAATGAAAATGCTTAAAGCGCTCATATTACTCGTTTTCCTCATACTGGTATCATGCAACCAGCCGGAGGAAATGGCTGATAAGTTCATTCCAGTTACAGTAACAGTGCCGGAACTGCAGGTGATAAGTTCAATAGTTGTAGCTGCATGCAGGCTTGAATCCAGCAGCGAAGCGGTCATAACCGCGATGAGTCCTGGTCGAATATTGGAAGTTGCCGTCAGTGAAGGTGATGAAGTTCAGGAAGGAGATATCCTTGTTGAGCTTTCAACGGATCAACAGTACAGCAGTGGTGTTTCCGCTTCATCAGCACGGCTTACAGCTGCCAGAACAGCAGCATCAAATGACAGAACTAACCTTCAGAGGGCCGAGAGACTAAGGTTCGATGGAGCTATAAGCGAAAGTGAATATGAAATGGCCGTATCCGCATCAGCGTCTTCTGAAGCAAACGTAAGGCAGGCTCTTGCAGGATACGAAAATGCAAGAAGCATGGAGGAAAGCGGAAAGATACTGGCACCGTTCAGCGGCACCGTTACCAGGGTCTGGGCTAAGGAGGGATACCTCTCTTCGGGACCCCTTATCTCAATCACCGATGGCGGCATTATGAAGTCAGAATTGCTGATTGCGGAGTGTCATCTTCCGTTCCTGGCCGAAGGACTGCCTGTTATCTTCGCGACTTCCCATTACCCCGGAGAGCTTTTCACCGGGGAAGTTACATCCTTCTCATCCTCTGTCGATCCTTTCTCGGGTCTGGTTTCAGTGATTGCCCAGTTTCATGACAGTTCCGGCAGACTCCGTTCGGGGATGACCGGTACTGCAACCATCGGCCTTGAAACCTCGGAGGCTACAGTGGTTCTCTCCCTGCGGGCGCTGCTTCACGGCGATGAGTCCTCATGGGAGGTGGCTCTGATCAGTAACGGTGCAGTCGAGATTGTTCAGGTAGAAATCGGAATTATGAACGGAACGGATTACGAAATAATCATGGGGGTTGAGCCGGGAGATTCGGTCATTCTTCTCGGTAATCATCTTGTTGATGATGGTTCACCTGCACGGGTGGTGCAGCGATGAGCCTTCCAGGACTTGCTATTAGAAGAAGAATTTCCTTCCTGATGATTTTCATTCTCATGACTGGTGCCGGTCTGTTTGCTCTAACGCAGCTTGGTATCGATTACTTTCCCAAAGTGGATCTGGGGCAGATTGCTGTCGTAACTGTCCTCCCCGGAGCCGGTCCTTCCGAAGTTGAGGGACTTATAACAGAGATAATTGAAGACGCAGTCTCCGGAGTTGAGGGTGTTGAAACGGTCGTTTCCACTTCCAAAAACGGCATCAGCATGATTACGCTCGAACTGAAGAACAGTGCTGATATTGATCAGGCTGAAATTGATATCAGGGATGCGGTCGACAGGATAAAAAGCCAGCTTCCGGATGGCGCCAGCGATCCTGTGATAATGGCCATGGAATCCAGTATGAAACCCTTGATCATGGTGACTTTCAGCAGCGATATCATGAACGGGACTCAGATCAGGAACCTTGTCGATGAGGATATCTCACCAGGACTGGGGAGAGTAGAGGGCATCTCTTCCGTCATTATCAGCGGCGGGCAGGTCAGGCAGATAAATGTTGAAGTCGATCCTGTGCTGCTTGCCGAAACCGGGATTCCTATTTCTCGTGTGTATGGCGCTCTAAGCGCTGCCTCCGGGGATCAGCCCGGTGGCGATATCATTGATGGAGATATGGAGTTCGCCGTAAGTGTAAAATCCGGTTTCGATGATTTACAGAGCATCAGGGAACTGGTGATAGGTGATCAGGGTGATAGACATGTAAGACTTGAAGAAGTGGCTGAAATTGTTGACAGCCATGCTGAGCAGACCGAGTATACCCGCATTAATCAGGGGGAGGCGATCCTGCTCGTTTTCAGAAAGAGCTCCGATGCCAACACCGTGAATACCTGCAGCAGGCTGGAATCGGCAATTGAGCAAGTTTCGGAGGAGTACGCGGGTACCCTGAAAACCGAGATTATCTACAATCAGGAGCGCTTCATTACCGGATCCATGAAGGATCTAATGCTGACTGCTGTACAGGCGATAATTCTCGCAGCTGCGGTCCTCACCTTCTTCCTGGGGTCGGTATCCAATGCCGGAATAATAAGTCTTTCAATGCCCCTTTCATTTGTTGCATCATTCGCGGTGATGTACCTGCTTGGAGTGAGTCTGAATATCATGTCCCTGGCAGGGCTGAGCATATCCATCGGCATGATTGTGGATAACTCGGTGGTTGTTCTTGAGAACATTCACAGATGGCGAAGGGAGGGTGAAGGCCGGGCCGAAGCGGCTGAGCATGGTGCGGGACAGGTTGGTATGGCAGTAACCGCCTCAACTCTCACAACCGTTGCGGTATTCATCCCAATGCTGTTCGTGCCCGGGATGACGGGACAGATATTCAGGGATCTGAGCCTGACCATCGCAGCCGCCCTATTCATATCACTCTTCGTTTCCCAGTCCCTCATACCCGTGCTTGCCTCAAGGTCGAAGAACCTGATTAAGTTACATTCAGAACGTTCACTGTCAGCAAGGATACAGCGATGGCTGGACAGGCTTGAGGAGAGATACTCCAGGGCAATCAGCTGGTTTACCGGACATTCAAGGTTCGTCTTCATACCTGTGATCCTCATGTTCGCAGTATCGCTTTTCGTGATGGGATTCATTCCAAAGACATTTCTTCCGGAACCTAAGGAGGGCGTTATTGATATCAATATCAGCCTTGCTCCTGGAACCGGCCTTCAATTCACCGACAGCCTGCTGGTTGAGATCGAAGGCAGAATTCTCGAGATAATTGAGCCGGGTGACCTGGACAATTCCTATCTGAATGTGGGTAAGCAGGAGGGCATGGGTGCCCTGTTCGGTTCTTCTTCTTCGGCAAACGGAGAGATAAACCTCTACTTCGTCAGAGAGAGTGAACGATCCAGAAGCATTGAGTACTACGACTCGGCAATACGCGATCTGCTGGCTGGAGTGCCGGGTATCGAATACAGCCTTACAAGCGGAATGCCTATTGGAAACGAATTACCAGTCACAATAGTTATATACGGAACAGATATTCATGAGCTTCGAAATATAGGGGAACTGGTAAAATCTGAGATGGGTCGAATTCCCGGAACAGTTGACATATCATCCTCCATGGAGAACCAGTTGATGCAGATTGACTTCGTGCCCGACGAGAATGTGCTCTTTCTAAGGGGACAGTCCCCCGTCGCGATAGGGTCGGAAGTCACAGTTGGTATTCTGGGGCTGGATGCCACCACCTATACGGAAAACAACCGGGAGTACGATGTTAACCTCCGTTACGCGGAGGAGGAAAGATCGAGCCTGGAAGCTCTTGCGGGTATTATCGCGTACGGCATGCCCCTGGATGCCTGGGGCACCTTTCAGAATACTCTTGCTCCGGAAGAGATAGGCAGAAGGAACAGAACGAGGACGGTGGAGATCAGCTGCAGGATAGCGGGCAGAGCCCTGGGTGATGTAGCAGCCGATGTTGACGTCATGATGGACACACTCAGCCTTGGCGGTAACAGGTACGAAATACTTGGCGACATCAAGGACAGGGGTGAAGCCTTCGGAACCATGGCGCTGGCCATCGGAGTTGCAATAATCCTTGTGTACATGGTGATGGCATCCCAGTTCGAGTCACTCCTTGAACCTTTCATCATTATTGTCGAAGTGCCCCTTGCCATGATCGGGGTTATCTGGACACTGTTCCTGACCGGGACTACCATGGGACTTACCGCACTTGTAGGCCTGCTTATGCTTACGGGAATAGTTGTGAATAACGGCATAGTATTCATCGATTACGCGAACCAGCTGAGAAGGAAAGAGGGATTGTCGTCGAGAGATGCCATTGTATTGGCCGGCAGGAAAAGGATGCGTCCCATACTCATGACTGCTATAACTACTATTCTGGCACTTATGCCTCTTGCGATCGGGGCTACGGAAAGCTCTGTAATGTGGGCTCCGATGGCCCGAACCGTAGCCGGAGGTCTTGCGGTCGCCACGGTTCTGACACTGATTGTTCTGCCCTGCCTTTATGTAAAACTGGACAGATGGCATAAAGACTTGAGTTAATATCCGCATCTCGGATTGCGAGCTGATGAATGATATTCAGTGTCCGCAGTGACAGTATGAGTACAAGTTCAATATTCTTGCTGCCACTGAAATGGTAACGACGTAGAAGAGCACAGGTTTATCCTGAATCAGAAAATCTGTAATTGTTCCGTTAACAACTGTTGACCCTGCAGCGAATATCAAATCACACCATTTTATGGCGTCACGAGTCATCTCGGGTGATTCTATAACTACATCGAATGCGTCTGATCCGATATTATCCACATTCTTCCGTGATCCGATAACCTCGAACAGATGATGTGCGCATTCCACCGGTTCTGCATCCCTGCAATGGAATGCCCGGTATCAGAGGCCAACTCCAGCACCCAGGCAGTAGATCCAGTCATTGCCACCGTCGTCACCAATAATGTGCCTGTAGACACCACCGTTGACCGTTATCCAGAACGAGCACCCGGAAAGTTCGATCCCCACATACGTCTGTTCCGGTTCCACCCCCTGAAGCGGGTTGCCCCAGGTTTGCATTATCGATCCGGAGAGTCCCACAAGCCAGAATGGAGAGCTGTTGATATTCCCAATCCGGCGACCCACAGTGAGTTTACCTCCACTGAAGCCCGGTTCCACTCTGAAGAAGATATCGTTGTGAAGAGAGGTGTGCCCATCGTGATTTATTGCAAACCCGAGCGCAGCACTGAGCTTAATAGGAGTGGAGAACCTGATGATCATACTCGGATAGACAGGGGATATCGGATATTCCGTATCAATCACTTCAGGCTTGGCGAGAGCGAATGTAACTGTGCATAGTAATATAATCGGGGATAATTTCATGTATCATCTCCTTTAACAAAGATATACGCGGTATATACCACTGGGGATGCCCGGACCGCAATCTCGCATGATTCACCACGTCAGGCTAACAGGAACCTGCATTTCTGCAGTATCCGGATCAGTATTGTAATTCTATCTGAACTATCTCTGCTCCGCCATGTAAAACCTGACAGGTGATTAGTCCTTGTACAATGGGCATCACCCATCTTCCAACCAGTACGGGTACACTTCAGGCAGCCTCTGCCACTGTAATCCGCATTCATGCACGAATGAGATACAATCATCTGCAGCTTCGAACATGCTTCCCTCCAGTTCTTCTGGAGAGAAGGAAAGCCTTATCTCAAGGATATTCAGAATCTGTTCGTCTGTTATCCCCATAAGGTGTGCCGCTTCGATTGCCTCAGCGGGGAATCCATTCTCTTCCAGATTGTCCAGTATTCATCATCGGCTTCGAATGCGCCGCCCATCCTGTCAAGGGATATCTGTGCGGCATGCATGGTTGCAGTAAGCTCCATTGACGTTTCAGCGAAGGAGTTAAGTGCGGCAGCCTTTTCTGCTGAAAGGTCGTCGCCGGGCAGGATTGGATCTATATGAACAATCAATGGGATCGCATAAAGAGTGTAATCGGATCTTGGTGGGTCTACTCCGATTGCCTTGATTACACTGCTCCATGTGCTAATAATCTTATCAATTCCAGGATCGACAATCCAGCCTTTTAACTCACCTCCAACATCGAAGGCTGGTCATATCGAAGGTGAGAATACTGCAAATCGTCGAGAACTTGTCCGTAGAATCCCGGATCCTGGCAATTGCTTCATCAACCTGAGCCTGAGGTTTGCCCATGACCACTGAAAGTCTCTGACTGAGACTATTCCCCGGCTGTGCTGTTCCTTCTCCACCAGGAATGAAATCTTGTATGACTGTCGGATCCTTGTATGGCGACGAAGACCCCTTATGGAGACGATAGGGTGCCTTCCCAAACGCGTTTCCACCAGACGAATCAAGTTCTCCTGCGAATGACAGATCTACGCCTTCATCCTCTGGTATCCAGATCTCCACCCGTGTGTGCTTGTATCCTGTCGGGAAGTAGCGGATGTAATAACCATCTGCCCTCAGGAATATCCCTTTCATTGTACTCCTCCGGTGGATCACCGTGGAAGACCGCGATCTCCTCCAGTTCCTCATATGAGGATTCAGCACTGGAGAGAGCCCTTCTGATTCTGGCTTCAGCTTCCAGAGCCGCCCTGACCGGTTCAGAAAAGTCCCCGATCAGATCATCTATCATATCATCAGGAATCAGTCCCAGCGCTCCGCCGTTGAGTTCGAATATCTCCTGGGGAGTGAGCAGTTCTGATGCCGTATTCTGAAGGTAATAGCTCCTTGCCTCTTTGAACGTCTCCTTCAGATTCAAAGCGCATCCAGCAGAATTCTTCATGAATGAGGGTGTAATCTTCGATCGCGATGGTTGTACATTGACTGACCCCATCATGCCTTAAGAGACATACTTGGTTAGTACCGTTAAGAAGCCAGAGTTGCTGTGTCATCGGTCAAGTGCCTGATGAATGTGCTGAGATCTCTGTTAATACAACCGCTCAAGCAAGTAGGCCAGTTTTTCGCCGTATTGCCGGTCGGCAGCCCAGGTACCCGCAAGTCCATGAATATCCGGCGATTTTCCCTTCGGGTTGACATATTGATAACGGGGGTCGACCAGGTCTCCCGTTAGCGGATCCGGCGAACCGTATGCTTTCAGATGCTGCACATGAGCTCGTACGCCGGTTCGCTCATCCGGAAAAACTAGTCCGGATTGTTCAGTACTGACAGCTCCAAGACCGCAGAAATTGTTCATGTCTTCGGTGACCAGCCCTCCGAAACGGAGGAATCCGGTCTCCAGGCACATCTGGACAAAGGCTACATCCGCATTGACACCTTCGAAGGCAGATTCTTCGATATATAAAGCCGCCAGACGAGTGACCTTCTGCTCATCCGCATCGGGATTCTGTTCCATGAAAAAAGAAACAAGCTGACCCTGGCTCATCAGGCCTCTGCCCATGATCAGTTCGGGAGGAGCCGGTTCCGGTTGGACCGGCACAGCAATAACCTGGTTAATCACTAACAATTCACTCCAGGCAAAAGCAGAAGTCGTAAACGCAAGTACAAGAAACACCGCTTGATTTTTCATTCCGTCATCATCTCCGCACCCTATCTTATGAAGCCATCCGAAAGGAATGGATTTCTTCATTACATCTGGAAGCGCCCTTCCTGAATTTCCAGATAGTAAGTCATAACCATCCATCCACATTTGTCATTACATACTATACACTAAAGCAACAGGTGTGGTAGTGAGGTGGTCTGGATTGTCAAGACAGGAAAAGGGGTTGTTCAAGGTTGATTTCAGCCTTGTGTTAACAGCTGACAGGGAGCAGAGGGCGTAACCCGGAGCGGAGTGGCAGGATTCCTTTCTGATTCATGCCATCACCTTCAGATGGCTGATATGTGACTCCGGCAATAACGGGTGGTTAAGAATACAACCGATGCAGAACCCAATGTTACAGCTATAACTGTTGCAATTACCGCTCCAAAAGCTCCGTAATCAGGAATCAGAATAATATTCAGTGCAATGTTGAAGAAGGCCGATACAATCAGGCTGTAGAGGGGGTAAGAGGGTTTCCCCATAGCCACTGATAGATTCGAGAATTGACTACCGAATACTCTTACTAATGCAAGTAGCCCAAGAACCATGAGAATAGCCGATGCTCCATCATACTTGCCGGAGTATAGCAGATGAAGTGTTTGCCTGGGAAATCCTGCAAAGAGTATCACAACAGGTATCTGTAATAGATTGATGAGAATAATAGCC
>JAUWMQ010000036.1 GCA_030613065.1 Candidatus Aegiribacteria sp.
CCAAGAGAATAGATACACATGTAGCCCGACCTGTCGATGGAGGTGCAGGTGGTATCAGGTGGAGTCACATAAGTCGGATCGTAACCACTGTAATAGCCGGATACTTCAATAGTCAGATCATCTGAGAACCCGGCTTCAACCATTGCCCCGACCATGAGTAGAGCATCCCCGGGGAACAACATTCGAGACAAACTTGTTTCGTAGTCCTCGCTCTCCGCATAGTTTCGAGAATCAGTAATCACCCACTTTATAGAAGGGCCGAATTTAAAGGGTAGAGCGGTTACATTGATCAGGATAACCAGTATCAACATGGTTGAAAGTCTCATTTCTGCACCTCCACAAGGAATCTATACTACAGCACGGTCGGTCCGATAATCATCGGTGGAACACTCAACTGCCCTTTCCGTTCAGGAGCACCGAGCTTCTCAATCCTCGAAAAGAGATCCAGAGGCTTCCAGTTCCACCTGAAATCCTCAACCGGATGCACTACCTTTCCGTCCTCGACCAGGAAGACGCCGTCACGTGTCATTCCGGTAAGGCTCAGTTCCTTCTGGTCAACGAACCTTATGTACCAGAATCTTCGGAAGAGAAGAGCCCTCCCTTTTACGTTACTGACAAGATCTCCGGTGGATCCGGAGTCACCTTCAATCGCGAGCGTCCCGGGTATGAAAAGAGGTTCACGGCCTGTTTGTTGTGCCCAGTATCTCGTACAGGGCTGATTGACCAGCCTGCCACCGTCGATCCAAACAGCATCATTCGAAGCAAGCCCTTCTCCATTGAACGGGGTTCCCTTAAGAAAACCGTTGACCTCGCTCGTCATTGTGAAATTGCTGCCGGTGACCGATTCACCCTGTTTCCCTGAAAAGACTGTCAACCCTTCATCGGCATGCCGGGCATTCATTGACCAGGCTATGAATGGAATCAGGTCGACCACAGCCTGTGGTTCAAAGATCAGTCTGTATTCTCCCGGTTCAAGTTCCCTCTGATCCTCATCGGCTTCGACTTCAGCCGCTACTTCTCTGATCGCGTCATCCACAGGAAGATCGTTCCATGCCTCCGCGCTCAGAAGTCTGAAGCTTGATGGTTTACCCCTGTCCAGTGTAAGCCTCATGTAGGCTTCCGTTGATCTGTGATGCGCGAGATTGCCGGTTGAGGTACCGATGGCGGTATTCTCATAAGTCATGCCGACCAGACCCGAGGCTTCCATTCCGTTCTTCTTTGCAGTGTTGATCGCTCTTGCTGCGGCTTCAGTGCGTCCGACAGGATCCGCTTCAGCGGTCATGCTGTCCCAGGCATCAATGATCGGATACACCTGACCCGCGGGAACAGGCGGCATGTACTCGGGATCGGGGGAGGCGGTCTTCAGCATATCCATAGCCTTAGAAAGGATCTCAGGGACTACATCAATGTCTATTCTATGGGTTGAGTAAACGGATTCTCTCTCACCGTCACCCAGAGTGATCCGGAGTTTTCTCTCGAATGTATCCATATTCTGTGTGATTCTGTTCTGTCCGAACCTCACAGCGGCATCTCTCTGTTCAGTTAAAGTAGCAACCACGTCGGGAACTTCAGCCTTTTCAAGAACCGCTTCGATTACCTCCATAAGTTCTTCTCTGGTCATTCCGCACCCCTTCCCACTTCAATATTCCTGAATCTCGATGTGCTTGCTCCGTGGGTCATTCTGGCAGCCTGCATGGGTTCTCCCTTCCCACATGTGAGAAGTCCCATGGTTTTGAAAGATCTGTCATCTGCGATACCGTCGCATGATCCCCAGAAATCCCGTGTCTTCGATCGGTAGATAACCTTTTTCAGCGGCTGCACCTTCCTACCGTTTTTTATCTCCCAGAACATGTCTCCACCGAACTGGAAGTTTATCCTTCTCTGATCGATGCTGAAGGATCCGCGTCCTTCGATATAGACTCCCTTGTCTACTTCGGAGATCAGATCGTCAGGTGTAACCTGCTTTTTCCCTGGTTCAAGGTAGAAGTTAGGCTGTCTGTTTATCGGGAAACTGGCAAAATCCATGGCCCTGCAGCATCCTGTGCTCTGTTTTCTGTTAACAAGAAGAGCGGTTTCTCTGACTGAGCCGAACTGCTGAAAAATACCATCCTTTATCGTATACCATTTCTGGCAGGGTACACCATCGTCATCCCAGCCCCAGCTCGCGAGTCCGTAGGGCATTGTATTATCCGCAACGAAATTGACGATCTCAGAACCGTATTTCAGTTTCTCCTGATCATCAATATTGAGGAAGGTCCTCCCGGCCATGCTTGCCTCCCATCCCAGAACTCTGTCACTTTCAGTGGGATGGCCAACCGATTCATGCATTGTCAGGCTGAGGTGGGTTCCGTCAAGGATAAGGTCCATCACACCTGAAGGGCCTTCGGGAGCCTTGACCTTCATTATGGCTTCCTCTCTGCATTTCTCAGCCCAGAAAATCATGTCTGCCTGTTCAATCCACTCCCAGCCGGCAATCCTGGCGCCTTCCTGGAAACCTCTGTTCTGCATGTCATCGCCCAGAACCGCATACGCCATGATAGTCGGCATTGAAAAAACCAGATCTGAAGAAACCAGCGTACCCTCAGTATTGCTGAAAGCCTTTCTCTTCCTCTCGAATTTAAGGTTGCTCCAGCTCATATTGATTAAAGGAGAAGTGTGCATTATGTCGGCAGCTCTGGCCAGAAGGTCAAGCTTCTCCGATCTGGGTATATCAAAGGGGTTCCTTTCGCATGGTCCATCGTAATGTCCAGTTGAAGGGATCTCTTCCGAAAGGCTCACGGAGCCCTCCATCACACCTGCTCCCGCACGGGCTACCGAGACCGCCCTGTCGACGGTTTTTTCAACTTCATCCGAATCGAATCCGCTGCATGATGCAAAACCCCAGCATCTGTTAACAAGAACCCTGATGCCAACCCCCTGGCCAGCCTGGAAATCCGACTCAGCCAGTCTCTGCTTTCTGAAAGTCAGGCTTTCAAGGTCAGTGTTTTCAACCCTGGCATCACCATAATCCACGGAGCGGTGCCGGAGCTGACCGACGATCCCTTCGGCAATATCTCTCATCTTATCAATCATCGTTATTTCCTTCCGGCTTTATCAGATATGGTTCCCTCTGCAGGATCGTTTTCAGCTCTTTTCAGAATTTCAGTCATCTGCATATTGTAACCTTTTTTCGTTCCCAGCCGCTTATTGATTACGATGGCAGCTGCGATTCCGGCAACAAGTCCTGCTCCTGCCCCGAGAGCTCGCTGCAAATCGGTGCCGTTCATCATAAAAAGGTATCCTGCGAACAGGAGAAAAACGGGAAGGAGGAAAGTTGAGGCAATTATGGTCAGAGATGCTGATGATTTCAGTTCAAGCTCCACCATATCTCCGGGAGAGGCACCAATGTCGTTGAGCATCCAGAAATCATCCTTTTTACCTTCAGTACCGGACATGGAAAAACATGCATGCCTGGCCTCGCAGGAATCGCACTCGTTACCATCCGCTGAGCAGATAAGGGCTTCATCTCCCCTTATTTCACGAACAAGTCCTATTTTTTTCATATGGCTCCAGATCAAGCTGTCCTGAAATCGATATCCGTAATAGCGCAGACAGCAGTTTGATGTTGACATTTAATAATGCAATTGGTAATCTGTTAACTTCAGCGAACTCTGACCAGCCTGACTGGAATTCCGGCATTCATGACACAGGAGACAACATGTATTTTACCGCTCTGGCTTGTTCCTTCCTTCTCATGGCAGCCGATAACGATTTTGAAACTTTCCTCTCCATCAGAGATTTTGATTCGGCACTTGAGTCAACGGAGGATTCAGATTCAGTAATAGGCTGGGAATTCTATGAAGGACTTTATCCGGTCTGGTATGCTGATTCAGCAAGGATAGAGGTTCTGGAGGAATTCCTTGATAACTGGGGAGACAGATCAGACTTATGGCACAGTAGAGCCTGGCAGTACAGGCTTTCCTCGGTACTTGAAACAGCGGACTCTTCGAGCTGGAAAGACTATCTAAATGAATGGCTTGAATCCAGCCCGGAGGATCCTCAGGCCTTCCTTCGGATCTCCCCTGTACTATCACTCTCTATGTGCCGGGTGATACGACCTCACAACTGAAGATATACGGACTGCCTGGATCGATAATCCATACCTCTGATTAGCAATCACAGACTAAGTCCAGTATTCGATCTGTGCTTGACAGTAAGGGTTTGCCCCTGTATTCTCGAATCAGACAGATTAATACAGGTCAACAAGATGTGTTAGAGTAGTATTCTGGACGGTTCGACGGTAGTGCAAAATCGAGTTTCCCTTTGGCCTACTAGTAAGGAAGAATAGTTTTGACAGTTGCTGTTTACCGTAAAATAGGAGCAGAAATATGTTTCATCTAATAGTCGCCACTTTCTTAACTCTTGCGACCTTTGCTGATCTGGAGACCTTTCCGGATGAGTGGATCGCTTCCGGAGTAGATGTTTCCAGAGAAACACTGGTTGAATTCACCGCTCATGGAGAGATGTTCAATGGTGATTCAGGATCTTACGTTGGGTGTCATGTGGCATTTGTTAATGATGAAGGGCAGGAGAAGTGGCGCGCTGTTGTCGTTTATGCGGACAGAGTAATCCTTTTTCAGGAAGATCGGGAGCCTGTTATCACTCCTCACGATTATCCAGCCATTAATTGCTATTACTCAGAATCGGGCGAATATGTTGCCATGTTTGACGGAAGCGAAGTAGATACGGGCAGAAACGGAATGCGAATCAATACCGAGACCGGAGAAACTACATACTTCGACTCGGAACCGGATGGTTCACAATTCACCTATGCACTAGTATGGGAAGATGGTAGTATTCTGTTTGCCAGATCTACTGTCTGGGAAATGTATGAAGTTAGATTTTACTTCCTTGCTGAAGACCTGACCTTAAACGTCACTCACGACCTCAGGAGATCAAGGAATATAGGGAAGTCCGACAGCCTGCTTATCATGTCACATACAGGTGGGTATATCTGCTTCAACAGCCATGGTGATACTATCTGGGAGAATACAGGTGGTGTTCGCTCAATGCAGGAGCCTGCAATTATTGAAAATGCTATTTTCCTCATTCCTACTTTTGCCGGGATTGAGCTAAGGTCCTGTTCATCTGGTGAACTCATTAAAATATATCCATATCCCGAACGCACTAACGCTGATCCAATTGTGCTTTCTCCTGACAGACGTAAATGGTTATGTTCTTACGTAACTTATGATATTGAGTCAAGCACAAACATATTCAGAATGTATCATGGTAATCTGCAAGACCTTTCTGCCTCGATCTCACCATCTTCATTTAGCAGCATCGCACTCCAACTTGAAGGTTTTTCTTTTACGAACATGCTGGTATATCGTATTCCATTACAAACCCCGGACAGGTCAAGGTATATTGTCACCGACGATCAATTCCGGCCAATTTACTCTCCTAAGCCAGGTCTTTCCCCCGCAGAAGCGAAACTGAGCGTGACAGGAGACAGGTTCCTGTTTGTGGATAACGATGGAATTTACCTGAGTGAAATAGGAGAATAGCAATGATTTATTATCTTATTGGCTTGATCGTAACCCTAACTCTTCCATGGCCGTTTCAAAATGCGCCAGTCCACCGGGTTCACAGGGGGTATGGTGACTATAACTTATGGGCAGGTTTTCATCCCGCTGTTGACATTGCACCTCCAACACCTTTCTCAATAATACAGAATGTCTATGGAACCGCATGGGTATATGGAACCGGGTATAGTGCCGCTACTCAACAATGGTCATTACTTCTTACCGAAACTCCTACCTCTACTGAGGGAATCCTTTACGAACATGTGAGTGGAGGTCCAACAGCTTATAAAGTTGGACAATACATATCCCAGCTAAGTCCATGCGCTAGCCCTCCTGCTGGAGGAGTAATGCATGTACATATCGCCACGTATGATCCAGCAATATGGCCACCTCCTGGACAAATTGCACCGCAACCGGGTCATTCCAATATTATCGATCAATTTGTAATAACTGACAACGTTGTCTTTACTCGTGCTTTTTCCATGCTCCAAGGCATCGTATTCTACCCCGATGAGACTTTCCCACCACCCGAGTTTCAGAAAAGAATCAGAGGTGCTGTGGACTTCAAAGTATCACCACGCTCTTCTGTAACAGGACTTGCCGGGGATGACTCTTGCGGGGTACGCTCAATAGAAGTAGCGATAAGAAAGCAATTGGCTTACAGCTCTGAGTATATTTCTACAGCGTATGGCCCTCGAACGATATTTGATTGGTCGAATGAGCTGGTTGATTGTAGTACTAGTCCAGTACCAGATGCGTATTATTGTCTTTATGAAGGTATGTTGCCAAGCAGTCAGTTTAATATTAATTACGCGCTAACGAACTCCAGCACAAGTGTTCCTGGTCTGAATGGAATTGATAACATCTGGACAGATCCATACAATCCCCAGGCAGACTATAGTGCTGGCATTCGCTGTCGTGGTGCCTGGGATACAAACCTCAGAGATGACTGGAATTCCGTAGATCAATCAGCTTGCGAAAACAGGGAAGCATGTTTTCCGGATGGAAGATATCTTATAGATGTAACCGCCTTATCTCATACTGGTAGTAGTGGTTCTATATCTTTACCGGTTAAGGACATAACCTCTCCAAGTCCGATTCCTGTTGGTATAGTTGTTGACAACTTCATACCTCATGTTGATCGGATTATTCTCTATACCACACTTCCCACTGGAGGATTTCGTCTAATATATTTTGGGAAATGGGTATCTATCGATGAAACGCAAAGAAATCTTAATACCAGAAAAGCTAGCTATTTACCAACACAAGTTTCAATAAACGGCAATCTCGGAGTCGCCATTCGATTTTCAGAGCATATGGACGTTGATAATCTTCCCGCAGTGTGGATAGAAGGAGAATGGGGAGGTGAAGTGCGGTGGTCAAGCCTTTGGAACAAACTCCACTGGTTCTTCCCATCTGAAATGAATCCAACTATCCCATCTGAATATCTGTATCCTGACCCAACTCAGGATGATTATGGTCACTGGGTTTTCTATGAAACAAAACGTTATAGTAGTCCGGGTTATGTAGGTTCTCTTACTCTTAATGTTGGTAATGCATCAATACCAATATCAGGAGAAGGACTTGACCTTGCAGGGAATTCGCTTGATCCAGACCCATCCACAATCGCCCCAACTCAAACCCTAACAAATAGTACATCTCTTTATGATGGTTATGAGCCAGATGATTCCTATACTTGGGTGTCAGCCCCAACCTATTGGAATAATGAGCCCTTTGGACCACTTGTATGGGGCACAAATGGCTTCTGCGATTTTTTCATTGAAATCAATCCCGAGTTCTATCCGCAGGTGCCGTATGCAGGATGTAATGGATATTACGCAGATTGCCCCTGGTGGCATGGTTTCTGGGTATTTGCCTGGAATCAACCAGAAGCAGATATTATTACGGCGCTCTACTATCCCGATGGAACGTATAATACTATTCATGTTCCAATGAGGTACGCCTTTATACCAGAGAATTGGAGACAACGCTCTTACGTGTCTCAACCCATGATCAGTAATACTGGTGATTTCTATTGGTACAAAGTTAGTAGTGTGGATTGGACTTATGATCGTTCGACAGATGATATCTGGGGATATGCATGGGGCCACGTTTACTGTATCTCAAGGGATCTTGTACTCGTAATAGATGAAATCGTCATTGAAGGATCTATTTATTCCACATCAGATCTACTATCACGTGGGACTAATATTCCACAAATAACCAATATGGAATTTATTGATGACTTTTCGATGCAAGTTGACTACTGGATTGCCCTTGGGCCCGGTCAAGGACCACCAAATGGAAACGGCTACTTTGCTCAAGTGGTATTAACCGTTGATCCTCCGGAGAATGACAATAATGTTTCAAGTAATACTCTACAGGAATGCATACTTGACTGTGAGAATAATTCTCTATTTCTTGAGTGTTCGGTATTCCCTAACCCGACTACAAGCAGAGCTTCTATCAACTTCTCCACTCTAGAATTCGGTTCTGCAACCGTTCAAGTGTTTGATATTACCGGCAGGATTGTGGAGACACTATTTGAAGAACCTGTTGAAGCAGGCAATCATTCCATCAACTGGATTTCTGATGACATTGCCAGCGGTGTTTACTTCATACTCCTTAAAACCACATCAGGTACTATCTCCACACGGGCAGTAGTAGTTCACTAGTTTACGGTAAGGAGATTCAGTGTAGTCCGTTATGAGTAAAAGGGCATTGTACAGCCTTTTCCATGTTTTGAATTTCCTCTGAGGAAATAGGCATAAGCGTTCGAATATTGTCCAACATGACCTGGAAGGAATTAGTATGAATATTCTATATTCTTGCTGTTCTTTTCTGCTCTCAGCTGTAGTTTCTGCTGGCAACATAATTGTGAACATTCCCCTTACACCGGTACAACTTTCTATCGACGATAGAGGTGTGTGAACTTCTGGCACGCACCCTCAGGGGTACACAACCTTTACTCCCGGAGCGCCAAGTCTCCCTATTCTGCCGGTTCAGCTCACTCTGCCAAATGGCTGCAGGGCAACAGGTTTCGAGATCATTGATGAACGATACATGACTACCGACGGATCGCATTATATCACACCCTCATCGGGATGCTACCCACTTTCAAGACCCGAACTGGCTGTGCCGGCAGAACCCGATGCTCATATCTACGGGCATAATGAGTTTTATCCTTCCGCTTCCGTTGAGCTGAACAGTTCAAGTGTACTCTGGGGAATTCCAGTGGCTTATCTGACTGTTTATTCAGCTCACTGGAACCCGGTAACCGAACAGCTTGAAATCCTCAGTAATCTTGTGATTGAAGTAGAGTATGAATCCGATCCTTCAGTGAATCTCGTCAGCAGGCGTACCGAAGCCAGTGAGTTGAGAGCTCAGGAAATCGTCCGCAACGTGGTTGCCAACCCCTGGGATGATTCAGCAAGAATAGAGGTTCTGGAGGAATTCCTTGATAACTGGGGAGACAGATCGGAACTCTGGCGCAGCAGAGCCTGGCAGTACAGGCTTTCCTCGGTACTTGAATCAGCGGACTCTTCGAACTGGAAGAACTATCCGGGTGAATGGCTGGAAGCATGCCCGGAGGATCCTCAGGCCTTCCTTCGGATCTCCCCTGCACTATCACTCTCTATGTGCCGGGTGATACGACTGCCCTTTTGGAAGACAGAGTATTTACGGGATCACTGATTCATTTAAGGAACGATAACTAATCGTACGCGAGACGTGTTTTTTCATCAGATAGTACATGCCTGATGGTGTTTTTCCAGAATGTGGAATTCCAGGTATCAAGCTCAAGGTGTCTCAGATAGTAGTTCTGTGGAATCGGATGTGTACCGCAGATCACATCCAGACCGCATGAGATTTCGATGAACTCAGAAAACTGCCTTATCCTCGGGCATGGCGGATATCCAACCAACAGTCCGGTGGCAAGATGAATAACATCAGCTCCGTTTTTCTTCATCTCAGCACGAGAGTATTCCACGTTACCTCCGGGGCATCCTCCGCAACTTGTATAGCCCACTATTTCAACTTCTTCCCCCCTGTAGAGTTGAAAGGCTCCTTCGCGGTTTCGAAGAGCTCTGAGGCACTTTCCCCCGGCACATGAACGGTAACGGTCACAGATTATGATTCCGATTTTCTTCATTGATCACACCTCAATTCGTACAGTATCGTCCATTTGAGGAAAACGTAATATGCTGAGACAATCGATGACACAAGTCCGGGGATTCCCTCGATAAACCCTCCCCTGAACAGATACGCTGAAAGTAACCGCCATGCAGGTCTGAAGATTATCTGGAACGGACCTGACCTTCTGCCCTTCACTAACTCCGCTTCCGCCCATAGACTGCTGTACTGCAGCATTTTATCCATTTGATTTCTCAGCGACGAATATGATCTGTGAATTACATGACCTTTTCTGAGATTTCCTGCGGTCCCTTCCGACATTTTCAGACCTTCATGAACGCCTGAATTGGGGAAAACGGCATGCCCGTTCCTGAAAAGTCTTACATGACGCTCACCGGACCAGGGACCGAAGCGCATCAGTCTGCCCATATACTGAATTCTGAATGGCAGACTGAATCCGGTATGTGGAGTTTCAATCTTCAGTATCGATGATATCTCATCGGCCAGTTCATCGTTCAGGTACTCATCGGCATCAAGTGAGAGTACCCAGCGGCTTGAAGCCTGTTCTATCGCCCACTGTTTCTGAGTCGAAAAGTCCTGGAATTCATGGAACAGAACCTTCGCACCGCATTTCTCAGCCAATGCAGCAGTTGAGTCTGTACTTCCGGAATCAACCACTATTATTTCGTCAGCGAAGGGAACGCTTCCGATACAGCGCTCTATGCTGTCCTCTTCGTTCAGCGTGATGATTACAAGAGACAGGTTCATATTGCCTTCCCGGAAAAAAATCAGAAATAGAAAATAAGTGTAACATACATTACCCGCAACCTTAAATCGCAGCAACAATGCAATATGATGCCATTTCAGTCATGCGGCACAGGGAAACAGAATCAAGTATAACTCTTCAACGTCTATTTCTTGGATGATTTCTTGATTCCCTCTCGTTTCCACGCTTAAAATTACCGGTCATTCGCACCATCAATTGCTGTTGTTCGGAAAAAATCGACATTTTCATCTCATCAATAAAAATGATAGCTTTTGAACCACGCAATGTCGTTGCCAATCTACCTTTGTGACTTATCAATACATCTCCGTTTTTGACAATTCTGTATGCAAAACCAAGGTCGTCCTGATTCACGGAAATCTACAACTCCCTGTGCCTGGCTAAAACAAAATGATTTAGCAATGATGTCCCCGCAAATGCAGCGATTACACCAATAATAACGCTCCAACTGGTTTCCCGCGTGTTTTTGAAGATATCCGAACTCATCTATCCTCCCTATCGTGATACAGATTCTCTGACCAGGCCATTGAGCTGCTATGATCATATCCTTCTATGAGTATGTGTCCTCAATATACTCATACCAGCCTGCTTCAAATTCTGAAACGGCTATTTCAAGTGTGTAATTAATATTTCCATTAGAGTTTATTAAATCAATCACAGAGACCATTCCCTAATTTTCAACTATTTACTCAAGCAGGACATATCCAACACTCGCGACACTGACGTGGAATAGTGCAACAGCTGATAATGGAAATTGCGATTTGCCCTGTCAATGGTAGCCCTTCAGCCGGGGGGGGATATCAGACATATTATCCGAGTGCCCATCAATGGCGCATGGGATTGACCGGGTATGATTGCCGCCAATATTGTTAATTATGTTAGATATGCGATCGGATAGGAGACGTCGTAGCGTCTTCAGGAAAATACTACAGACGGAAGCAACCAGTTTCATGTTGACAATAAGATACCTGCTTCGGCAGGACTGAGGAGAAGGTCATGCATAATGATTTATACCAGAGGCTAGCTGAACACCTGGACACTTTGCCCGGCGGCTTTCCACCAAGCTTTACAGGAGCAGAGATAGCGCTGCTTAAACAATTGTTTACCCCCGAAGAAGCTTTGCTCGCCTGTGATCTTACACTGGAAAGAGAGGATTCGACAGCATTCGCATCCAGAGTCGGGATCGATCCGGACCATGCGGCCAGGGAACTTGCTGAAATGGCGAAGAAGGGGCTGATCTTCTCGGTTCATCCGGAGGATGCGCCTCCTCTTTACCAGGCTGCACCTTTTGTGGTAGGTATTTACGAGTTTCAGGTCGGAAACCTGGACGAAGGTCTTGTTGAGCTTCTCAACGAGTACTGGAGTTCACAGAAGAGAAGGCGTCCACTGAAGACCATAACTCAGATGCGTACCATTCCAATTGGAAAAAGTATCGACTCGCATCTGGAGGTGCTTCCCTACCAGAGGGTCAGAGAGCTTGTAGAAGCTCATGAACGGTTTGCAGTTGCACAATGCATCTGCCGCCTTCAAGCCAGGCTGGAGGGTGAGGGTTGCAATGCCATTGCTGAAGCGTGCCTTGTTTTCGGCGAATGGGCCGATTTCTATGTCCGCGGAGGTAATGGACGATACATAGAACTGCCTGAGGTCCTGGAGATACTTGAAAGAGCGGACGAGGACAACCTGGTACTCCAGCCCAGCAATTCCAGGGAGATCGCTGTTATCTGCTGCTGCTGCAGCTGCTGCTGTGGAATACTTCAGGGGATAAAACGTCATCCCAGACCTGCTGAGATAGTTTCAAGCACTTATACAGCTCTGCTGGATCAGAGTCTGTGCATCGGTTGCGGTGTCTGCCTGCAGAGATGCCAGATGGACGCTCTTACCCGCGATGACGATGTGGTGAGTCTTAACCCCCAGCGTTGCATCGGATGCGGTCTATGCGTCACGAAATGTCCTTCAAATGCCCTGACACTGGTCCTTAAGCCCGGATTCGAAGAGTACGATATGCCCGCAAGCATGAACGATACATGGAAAAGGATAAGCATGGACCAGGCTGAGGCGGCTCGATGAAAGCAGTTCAATTCAGATACTCAAAGGATAACCTGGGATACCTTGTCTGCAGCGGGACATGGGCTGCAGCTATTGATGGCGGAGCAGTCGACGGGATCATTACATATCTGAGGGATAACGGCCTTCGACTGAGATATGTCACCAATACACATACCCACAGTGACCATACCTGCGGTAATTCTGAACTGCTTCGCAGAACCGGTGCTGAATTCGTGGATGCCGGCCGTCAGGCAGGTCTCGAGCTTAACGGGGAGCTCTTCAATGTTATCCATACGCCCGGGCATACGGCTGATTCGGTCTGTTTTCATTTCGAAGACACTCTGATCTCAGGTGATACCCTCTTCAACGGTAAAATTGGTAGATGCTTCACGGGAGATACAAAAGGATTCTTCGAATCCATCAGAAAGCTGATGGAGCTTCCCGACAGGACCCTCCTGTATGCGGGACACGATTACGTTGAGGAATACCTTGAGTTCGCAAGGGAACTTGAGCCCGACAATGACGCAATCAAAAGATATATAGAGAATTATGACCCGGATCACGTTGTCTCCACTCTGGGGGATGAACGTAGGGTTGATCCGTTCCTTCGGCTTAATGAACCTTCCATTGTCAGGGTTCTACAGGAAAGGGGATTACCTTTGCTGACCGAGCTGCAACGGTGGGAATCCCTTCTGTCAATTATGTAGTAACCAGAATTTTTTCTGTCCATGTTGCCCCAGTTGCCCTGTACGGAAGCTACCGCTTATGCTCCGCTCTTCATAGGTTACAGGAGAGCCCTGATATCAGTTCAGTAGTCACAGCGAGTATGAAACCTTTTCGAAAGGCGCGAAGTGCAAGTGAAACCGGAGATGTCGGTCCAGATACCAGTCAGGAACGGAGGGGGAAAGTTCAGACGGTCCCTTCTGAGTCTTGCGCGACAGAGAACCGACGGGATCCCCTGGGAACTGGTGATCATAGATGACGGAAGCACGGTGCCCGTGGAGAAAGAGTTCGACCTTTCGTTTCCTGAACACGTAGGAGTGAATGTCCTGAGAAGGGAAGGACCGGGCAACAGGCCGATATCCCGGAACATGGGATGGCAGTCTGCTTCCGCCGATGTCTCCTTCCTGTCCGACGGGGACATCCTTTTCCCCGAGAACATCCTCCTCAAGCATATACTTGCACATAGGACCGGACTGAGTGATGTGATAATGGGCGCCAGGGTCAATGCATGGATGGAGGATGCCTCTCCCTGGCAGAAGTGGCTTGATACGAGGGGAATGGACGGAAAGTCGGCGGGACCATTCCCACCCAGATATTTCGTCACCGGCAATATAAGCCTCAGGACTTCGCTGCTGGAGGAAGCCGGTGGCTTTGACGGTAAGATAGACCACTACGGCGGTGAGGATACGGAATTCGGATTCCGTCTGGCAAGGGGAAAACCCAGGCTCTACTGGGATCCGGAGCTCGAGGTATACCATCTTGACAGCATCACCGTAAGGGAACACTCCAGGAAAATGGTTGAATACGGTGGTACGGGACTGAGATACACCCTGAAGAAGATCCCGGAGTCAGGGGGTATGCTGGGGACCGACTGGGTCAGACCTCTCTTCTCGAAACCGGCAAGTCCCTTACGGATCATCATGCGGATGCTGGTGCGCGTTTCCCAGATACCCGCCATTTACAGAGCTGTTCTCAGATGGATGGAGCGGTTTGGAAAACCATCCTTCCTGTTCACATATCTATCAGTCGGGGGCTGCCTGATGGGGTACAGGGGGCGGAACTTCGAGTAGCCGGTACTGTAGACCTGCCGGTTAGTTGTCATGCACTAGCTTCTATATCAGAGCTGCTCCATCTTCGTGAGGTCTCTCAGGATACCGATCCTTCCCATGGCATCGCTGCCGACCAGTGCTCCATCGCGGAGAATAGCTCACCCCCGCCAGTTCCGATAGATCACCGTAGTTCTCCAGCAGCGTGGAGAAGACAAGTTCTGACTCACCCCATATTACGAATGTATTCCCGTCGTCGAGAAAATCGCTCACATAGAAGGTGGGAGCAGGGCCGATGGATACAATCGGGATTTTTTCGAGCTTGACCGTCTACGAAAAAGTGTATCCGTTCTTTCCCGAATCCTTGACGATGTACATTGCAGTATCTGCGAGCTTGATCAGTATATCTGCGTTCTCACCGTTATCGGGAAAGATCGATATTCCTATACTTGCACCTGTGGTCAACTGCTCTCCATCGAACGGTACAGGTTGAGCAGTGGTTTTAACAATATTCTCCGCTATCTGTGCCACATCACTCTGGGAACGCAACCCCGAAAGGATAAGTAAGAATTCATCACCGCCTATCCGGGCCACCGTATCCACCTTACGGACACTGGAAAGAAAACGTTCCGCAACTACCTTGAGAAGAATGTCCCCTGCTAAATGCCCATACCTGTCATTGATAAGCTTGAAGTCGTCCAGATCGATAAACATAACTGCAACCATAGTGCCGTTTCGCCTGGCTACTTCCAGAGTCATCGACATTCGATCCATTGCCAGCCTCATAGTGGGCAGCTCCGTCAGGGCGTCATGAGTGGCCAGGTGCTGAACTCTCGACTCGGACAGTTTGCGTGAGGTTATATCCTCGTGTGTACCCGCCATAAGAAGGGGGGTCTTATCATCTGCCCATGAGATGACCTTTCCTCTGTTGAGTATCCAGACCCAGGCTCCGATCTTGTGGCGCATTCGCACTTCACATTCGTAGTAATCCAGTTCTCTGGCAAAGTGTCTTTTCATGATTCGGTCCGAGATCTTCAGATCATCGGGATGGCAGTATTCCATCCATGTCTCAATCGAGACAGGAGAAAGTTCTTCAAGTGTGTAGCCAATGATCTCTGCCCAGCGCTCATTGAACGATGTTACTCCGGTCTGAACATTCCACTCCCATGTACCCACGTTTGTTCCTTCGAGTATATAAGAGAGTCTCCTTCGTTCCCCTGCAAGCAACTCAACTGCCTGCTTTCTATGGATTATGTTCCCGATTCGATCCGCAAGCTCATTAATAAGATGCCGTTCTTCCCGCTGGAATGGGCCTTCGAAGGAAATCGGGAATTCCTTCAGGTAGAATACCTGGATCAAACCTCTTTTTTCTCCATCGATCAGGATGGGAGCTTCCTGTTTCCATCGAGTTTCCCTGAACCGAGCTGATTCGTACTCAAGATCTTCGAAGATGATCCTTGCACATGTGTCTCCTGGATTCTGCCATGCTGGAGGGATCAGCTCGACCAATCCCTGGAAAATAGTCCTCAATTCGGTCTCCTGCTTCTCCGCCAATCTGGAAAGACTGTAAAGACAGTCAAGTTTCTTCACCCGCTCCTCGATATCATGCAGGAGTTTTTCCCTATCGATATCTGCCTGCTTGAGATTGGTAATATCCTCAACCGTACCTTCGTAATAGAGGATGTTGCCGGATTCATCCCGAACCACCCGGCAGTTTTCCCGGATATGAATCACAGCTTTGTCCTGCCTAAGCCATTCCGATTCGAATCTAAGTATTTGATTCTCTTCATCGGTGTTGTGGAAGAAAACAAGAGAGGGATGAGTAGTATCCCGCCGCCAGTCGTGCAGGTTGCTGTTCAGCAACTCATCATAAGAGGAGAACCCGAGTATACCTGCCAGAGCAGTATTCGCCATGAGGATGCGTCCCTCCGGTGTGATCCTGTAGAAGCCCACCATAGTGTTCTCGAAAACACTGCGATAGATCTCCGCTTCCTTCTCGATCGAATCTGTTTCGTATCTGACCTGCATCTGGACTATCTTTTCAGCAGTGCTGTCGTTGAAGATCTCCTCCCGCAGCTCAGTGTACTTCATGTGATAATAGAGGGCATCCTCAAATGCATCCTGAGCCTTGTAGAATTCAAAGAGAAATCTGCAGCTATCAGTCTCCCGGTCTTTCGACCCTATCTCTCTGGACAGCTCAAGTCCCTCCTGCAGATAGACCAGGGCTTCATCGAACTGCTCCAGTCTGCTGTAGATTCTACCAATATGGTTCTTGGAGTCTGCGATCCCACTCCTGTCACCGATCTCTTCAAAGATATCCAGAGCTTTTACAAAGTACTCCAGTGCACCATCGTAATCACCCTGCGTCTCGCAAAGGGTTCCTATGTTGATATAGGAATTGCCGGTACCCTTTCTGTCTCCGATCCCCTCCTTGATTTCGAGAGATTTTCGGTATTCCTCGGTTGCTCTCTGGTAATCCCCCTGCGCCTCAAATATAATCCCTATATTGTTATAAGAGATTGCAATGCCCTGATTGTCTCCGAGTTCTTCGAACATCTGAAGAGCCTTATTGTAGAATTCGAGAGCACTCCCGTGCTCCTTCCATTCATCGTATATAATCCCGATATTGTTATAGCTTTTAGCCATACCAACTCTGTCATTAATCTCTTCCTTAATCCTGAGAGATTTGAAGTGAAGTTCCAGTGCCCGTTCGTAATTACCCTGATTCCTGCGTATGTTCGCAAGGTTGCTGTAGCAACCTGCACACCCCTTCATGTTTCCGGTTTCCTCGCATACTTTCAAAGCCCTGGAATAGCACTCAACTGCCCTGATATAATCACTTTTCAGCCAGGCAAGCGTTCCCTGAAGAGTATGACACTCGGCAATCCCCTTTGTGTATTTTACCTTTTCGGCGAAGACTAATGCCTCTGAGGTGTAGACCTCGGCCTCAGTCGGGTCGGAACGGTGAACTGCGTAAGCAAGTTCGCAAAGAGTCTTTGATATTTCAGTGATTGTTGTTTGACCCTCAGGTTGGGATCTCAGATCATCCAGTGTTTCTTTTAGCTCATCAATGGTTTTACAGGCAACAGTACTCAGTATACTCATACTCCTCCCCTCAGACATCCTTCTGTCAGAAATACCTCAGGTTAGCGCGCAAGGAAACTGTATTTTCGGTCATTTCGGCAAAATCACTCCAAAACAGCATCTTCGTCTCATATCCCCCGATTTATCTGCCTGAAACTGACAATACTACCTGAAATATCCTCAGTCAAACATCGTTGCCAGCAGATAGTAAAGGCTTACGGAATGGGAGAAGTTACCTCGGCAAGTTCCTCCGCACTTTTTTCACAGGCTCGCAGGTCTTCACTATGGAGTATAAATCTCTCCCCGAGGGCTGAATACCGTAACCAGGTAATCCTCTCCGGATATCTCGGACAGGTAGACATTCCCGAGAGAATCAGCGGTAAAGACAACCGATTCCGTGCCCATTCTAAATATGTCACCCGGTCCGCTTCCGGGTCCACCGAATATGCCAGTAAAGTCTCCATTCCGGCTGAAGGCGTAAACGCAGGCTGCAGTCTGATCAAGGACAAGAACTTCTCCCGAAGGACCAAAACAGACGTCTGTTATGTGTCCAATCATGATGCCTTCCTCAAGACTGGATTCGACTATACTGTCTGCAACAACAAGATCACGATGCTCTTGAGCGGGATCACCAGCCTCCTCAACACTCCTGCAGGAGATAACGGTGGCAACGAAAGCGATGAAAACCGGAACAACTCCAGTCTTAATCATTTTAACTCCTATATTCTGAATAGTATCTTTTCGCCGGTGGATATCCTCAGTATCAAGCATATCAGTATCGTTGCCAGTATAGTAATTGAAAGTAATGGATGAGGGAAAAACCGGCAGTTGTTAGTACATAGTACAAGTTATTTTATGCTCATATGATAATGATTTACTGCAAAGACTATAATGATATGAAAGGGAAGGTGTGAATATGTACTTGCGGTTCGACGCAGGATAACATATTAATCAGGTATTGATTTACCTTTGAAAGGAGCACTGCACATGAAGATAGCACTGATTATTCCTCTACTTCTTTTCTCGGCTGTAGCACTGTCGCAGACATTCACCTTTGCCGCACCCTACAACCTCAAGTGCGCTGGCGTAACCATAGATGTGGTTTACTACGGCGCGCCCTGTGTGGTGGACTGGGACGGTGATGGTCTGAAGGATCTCATCCTGGGACAATTCTACTACGGAAACGTAAGGTTCTACCAGAACGAGGGAACGAACGCAGCACCCGTGTTCAACTCGTACTCACTCCTCCAGGCCGATGGGGTCAACATAACGATGGCTTATGGTTGATGCACGGGCTCCACGAATCCACAGGTTGTGGACTACGATGGTGATGGTATGCTTGATCTCATTGTTGGAGACCGTAACGGCAACATTCACTACTACCGGAGGATAGCGGAAGCACCGATTACGCTCACCAAGGAGGATGATATCGTATGTGCCGGTGTAATCATTGATGTAGGTGGAAATTCCGCCCCTGTATGCGTAGACTGGGATGAAGATGGTAATCGTGATCTTCTGGCGGGTAACGAAGCAGGAAAAGTCAGGCTATACATCAACGAAACCATCGATACCGATCCTGTCTATAGCAGTTTCACTCTTATTCAGAGTTCAGGCAGCGATATCAGCCGTTACAGGAACTGCCCCCAGGTTTACGACATGAATCAGGACGGCAAAAAGGATCTCCTCTGCGGAGCCAACGATTACAAGATCTACTTTTACGAGAATGTCGGAACCAATGACGCGCCTGTTTTTGCTGGCAGCGAGTCTATTATCAGCACCGGCTACTATGGCGCCAGATTCTGGATAGACGACTGGAACGAGGATGGACTTCCCGATGTGCTTGCAAGCAATTACAATGGGTATGTGCAGGTATACATACAGCAATTCACGGGGATTGAAGATGAAGACACCCCCGTTGCGCGCATGCTGCTGGTGAATGGCAATCCGTTCTCCAGTTCTGTAACGATAACATCAGATGGATTCGCAGGCGGGACCATCGCAATCTACGACATCTCAGGCAGAACCGTTGTTTCGGAACCGTTCAGCGGTTCGTACCTCTGGAGCTGCTCTGGTGTGGCCAGGGGATGCTACTTCGCAGAGGTTCGGGATGAACAGGGATCGGCCGCTGCGAGACTGATCAAGATTTAGTTACCGCTTAAAACGCAAGGGTGGGGAGGCTTTGCCTCCCCTTGGAGTTCAGGTCCGCTGGATAATGCTCATTTCGCTGCGGTTCATGGTCATTCGAGCGGCTGACAGACAGGGCAGATGAAGCTGCTGGTACTTCCGGTCTTTATTTTCTTGATAGCCGCACCACAGTCCGGGCAGGATTCTCCCTCCCTGTATCCAATAAGGATATCCTCCATGGAGAACCTCCCCTTTTGACCGTGTAACCCAACCTCGTAGAAGGCTCCCCCCTTGTCAATGCTCGGCTGAAGTCCCCTGTGGATTGCCTCCATAAGCCCGTTCACTTCAGTATCGATCAGTGTGTTTATCGAACGCAGAGGGTGCAGCCTGGCCATGAAGAGGATGTCATGAACGTAAGCGTTTCCAATACCCGCAACTCGAGACTGATTAAGAAGAAACGACTTGATCCCTCCCCTGCGGCCATCGAGCATTTCTCTCAGGTTCTCTGATGACAGATCGATGGCATTCGGACCCAGTTTCGCGGTCATTGCATGGCCTTCGAGCATACCGGCCGGAACGTAATGCGCGTAACCGAACCACCAGAAGTTGACTGACAGACAGGTACCGTCATCGAAATCAAAAAGCAGGCGCCGTTTTTCAGGAAGAGACTCCCGCGAAACAAGCAGGATTTCACCCCCCATTCCCATACAGAAAAGCAGCCAGCCTTTCGATGTCTCGGTGAAGATCCATTTACCACGGTATGTAATATCAATCAGCCGTGCGCCATGGAGAGCAGCAGTAAAAGCATCCTCGGGCACATTCAGGCACTTCGGCTGAAGTATTTCGATGCCTGTAATTGTTTTACCCGTCAGGGCTTCTTTCATCTCTTTCGCTCTGTTCAGTATTTCAGGAAGTTCGGGCATTTCGTACTCCTTGAATTCCAGCTTAACTCGACGTAAAGCACATACATTTTTCGGTTACAAATCGATTCATTACAGATACAATTTTTCATTACAGATACAATTTTGATTGCTCCCAAAATCAGGTCTCCCGGCTATATCGCCTTATTTCTGCTGTATCGCAATAGCGGCATAATTCACTTCCTGACAGACTTCCGCTATCAGGGGCATCATTGAATTCAAGGAGCCGTTGGAGGATTCCGCGCGTTTCGTGATGGAATAGTCCACCAATCTTCCATGTATCAGAATCGAAAACAGATAACTTTTACATGGAGGTCTGAAAGAATGAAACACCTGATAATCACAGTACTGATCCTTGCTGTAGCGACTACTTTTTCCCAGGGAGATTCAAGGGAGGAATCGGGCTCGGGCAGTATGCAGGTTGTTGGAGAAGATGGCGTTATAGGCGAGCTTCCACTGGAACATACCCAGGTGGAGATTACCATAAGCGGAAATCTCCAGCGGGCAACCGTTCGCCAGATCTATGGAAACCCCTATGATGAGCCTATAGAGGCTGTCTATACATTCCCTCTCCCACAGAGTGGCGCGGTTGACAGAATGAACATGTGGATAGGTGACAGATTCATAGAGGGAAAAATCCACGAGAGGGATCTTGCGCGCCAGATTTATGAGCAGGCGATTGAATCCGGTCAGACCGCAAGTCTGCTCGAACAGGAGCGCCCGAACATATTCACGCAGAGTGTCGGGAATATCCTGCCGGGTGACAGTATAGTAATTGAGATAAGTTACGTAGCGCCCGTCGAGTACGATGATGGTGAATATGAAATCGTGTTCCCGATGGTTGTGGGACCGAGATTTGTGCCGCCGGGCGGTTTTGTGCGAAGAATATTCGAAATGTATACCGTATCGACTTCCGTGGAAGACTCTGACAGAATTACTCCTCCTATAGTACCTGAAGGAACCAGAACCGGGTATGACATCGAACTTTCCGTCACCATCAACCCGGGCGTTGAGATACTGGGTTTCGAATCGATTAATCATGAAGTGGATATTGATCTCCGCTGGAGAACCGGGAATGTAACCATCTCGCTAAAGGATGAAGATGTTATACCAAACAGGGATTTTGTGCTCAGGTACACAACGGCATCTGACAGAATACAGACCGGAGTATTAACTCATAATGGTGAGCTTGGAGGCCACTTCATGCTCATCCTCCAGCCGGACGCTGATATCGATATTACTGAGATCACTCCCAAGGAGATGTTCTTTGTTGTTGACTGCTCCGGCTCCATGAGCGGTCAGCCTATGGATGTCGCAAAAGAAACGGTCAGACAGTTCGTTCAGGGAATGAACCCTGATGATACCTTCCAGATCATGAGATTCAGCGAAGTTGCAAGCAGCATGTCCAGAAGTCCGCTGAGCAACACCGAAAGCAACATCGAGAAGGGTGTACGGTTCATTAACAATATGAGCGGTACCGGCGGAACGATGATGATCGAAGGAGTAAGGGCAGCCATCGGGTATCCTGAAGATCCTGACAGAATGCGATTCGTCATTTTCCTTACCGATGGCTTTATCGGCAACGAGGCGGAGATACTTGGCGAACTGCAGAGCACTCTGGGAGAGAACACCAGACTCTTCAGTGTCGGGGTTGGCTCCAGTCCCAACAGATACCTCATCGAAGGGTTGGCCGAAGAAGGACGTGGGCATGCCTATTACGTTGGACTGAACGAAGATCCCACCGAAGCGGTAAGCGCGATCTACGAGAAAATCAACGACCCCTACCTGGTCGGGATCAGTATTGACTGGGGCGCCCTTGATGTTCACGATGTATATCCTTCCAGAATTCCTGACCTGTACGCCGGAGAACCTCTTGTAATTGTTGGGCAGTACGATGGCTCCGGAAGCGAAACAGTTCATCTATCAGGTATTGTCGCGGGCAGACGCTGGAACGAAGATGCTCGGGTTGTACTTCCGGCACACGATGAAGACAACGATGTCATAGCCACCCTCTGGGCCAGAAATAAGATACACGACCTCAACCGTCAGATGTACAATTCTTATGGTTACATCGAGCAGAATCAGGACATCATAGACGAGATTACCGACACGGCTCTCGATTATCAGATAATGAGTGAATACACTTCATTCGTTGCCGTATGCGAAGAGATAAGAACCGACCCTGATGGTAATCCGATAACGGTCCATGTCCCCGTGAATATGCCTGACGGTGTTTCGTACGAAGGTGTTTTCGGCACTGATAGAGGGGAAACAATGTACAACTACGGTGGATCTTCCCTTGCTAGAACCGCACAGGCACCTGTATCCACTGCAGGCGCTGGAGGTTATGTTTCCTTCGATGCATGTGAGGAAATCAGTGCTGATTACTACACCGAGTATGAGCAATCTGCATGGTTCGGTACTGTAACCCTTGTTTCCGCTTCTCCCACACTGGGACTTCTTCCATCGATTGTACGTTCTGCTGTGCGGGAACTCCTTGCAGACATGACGGAAGTATACCAGCGCCACCTTGACGGAATTGAGGATTCTGACGAGTGGCCTTCAGGTATGGTCACATTCAATATTGAGATAGATGGGTCTGGAAATGTAACTGACGTTTCACTGATTGGAAGCGGTCTTGACAGTGATGTTGATGATAACCTGTGCGAAGTTCTTGAAGGACTGAATATCCCGGCTCCGCCTGGTGGAGCGGGTTCAATTCAGGTTCAGCTCAGTTTCCAGAAGACCTGGTAATCTCAGCAGATTCAGAAGGAAGGGGCGGGATTTCTCCCGCCCCTTTTAAACACCCCGCACTTGAGAGTAATCTAATCGTTGTTCTGGAGCAACCAGTCCAGGTCGAAACTAGCCGATGCTGTGAAAGCAAGCATAGTAACTGGAGTGATAATCCTGCACTGGATATCCATGATCGGTATTATCTTCCAGC
>JAUWMQ010000107.1 GCA_030613065.1 Candidatus Aegiribacteria sp.
AAATCTGCAGGAAGGCATGTTTGACTGAGGGGTTCTCAGGTGGTATGGTCAGTTTCAGACATGAATTTGAGAATATATCGGGACAAATATGCTGTTTGGGAAAACTGCCGGAACGGTAGGGAATCTAAATTCCTATTGTTAGAGACTCAATTGAGCAGTCCTGGAGACCGAAGAGCCTGACCATTACTTCCGATGCCCCGGCATTGGATACCACCAGTATAGATAGAATCAGGAACAGTAATTGTACATAACGCTTTTTCATATCATCTCTCCTTGTGTACGGATCAATACATCAGGTTCAGCCATCGATGGAAATATGCATGTAATCAGGAATGAAAATCCCGTCAGGAGATCACCTGCATTTTTCAGTTAACAAGTGACACTACTTCATTTACCGCTTCCGCGCCAGTTTCGATTCTGACGATGTAGATACCATTGCTCAGGTTCATGCCGGAATCATCCGTACAATCCCAGATGATATCATGACTGCCCTGAGCCATCTCCTGATCAAGAAGATACCGCACCAGACGACCTGCTGTATCATATATTCCCACGGTTACTTCAGCGTGTAGCGGTATATTGAATGCAATATGCGCAAATCCCTGCATCGGATTTGGAAAGATCTCGGCGGAAACCGTCATGACACTCGAATGCTCTTCATTGATACCAACACTGCTGGTACACCATACATCATTCAGAGGAGTACCGGATGCATTACGACCACCGATTACCCATATACTGCTATTGTGAACTACTGAACTGTGTGACTCTCTTCCGGCCCATGGAGCAGAAGAGGTTGAGCAGGTCCAGTTCTCTCCATCGGATGAGTACCAGACATCGTTATGTGCGGAAGCAGAATACAAACCTCCGCCTATAACCCACATTCTGCCATCGTATACAACGACACTATGTCCCATTCGCCCAGCCCAGGGAGCGGTGTCTGTGACGTCGGTCCAGTTTACTCCATCTGTGCTGCTCCATACATCGTTTTCACCTTGAAATCCACCAGCACCGTAGTAACCACCACCAATCACCCAGAGTTTACCGTCAAAAGCCACGGCTTCAAAGGCCGTTCTTGGGCACCAGGGAGCATTATCTGTCGCGCATGTCCAGTTCTCACCATCAGAGGTGTACCACACATCGTTGAAGTAATCGTTAGCTCCTACTCCACCCAGCATCCACATTTTTCCGTCGAATACCGTTGAAGCGCCTACCTCTCTTGCTTCCCAGCCAGGAGAACTTGTTACCATGCTCCAGCTGATACCATTACTCGACTGCCAGACCTGGCAGTAGCGAAGTCCTCAACACCCGTCCCGGCCGCCGTAAAGCCATATATTGTCATCGAATTCAACACAGCCCATGGAAACGCTCATGGGGTAAGGTACTGAAGTAGCATCGCATGACCAGCTGACTCCGTCAGAAGAAGACCAGACATCGTGCCACATGACAGAAGTAGTCTGATATCCATTGAGAACAAATATTCTGTCATTGAAAGATATGGATGAATGACCGGATCGAACTGCCCATGGTGCCGATAAAGATGCGCATTCCCAGGTCTGCGCAAACCCGATCTGACAACAGAAAACCAATAGAACAATTAAGGGTGGGGTAACACGCCTGTAAGTCTTTTCATCTACAGTACTATCTTTTGATTTCAATGATTGTCTCACCAAAGGCATTCTTAATGCCTCCCTTCATCACTATCTGTCCAGCAGAACCGTATTCGCTGTTACGATATTCGAATCAATATTGCATACGATGTAATAAACACCTGAATGCTGGTTCTTCATGTCAATTATGAATGTGTTGGTACCCGTATCTACCTCCCCGGGACACATATCAGCTACCCTTCGACCGGTTACATTGTATACACTTATTGTTGCATTTCCCCGTTCTTCGAGCCCGAGTCTGACAGTTATTGATCCGTAAGAAGGGGTATCAATAACGGATAAACTGTAATTATCACAGGCAGAAGTTTCATGCTCCTCTATTCCGACAAGGTTACCTTCAAAGAGAATGACGTTCCCATAACCATTGCCGCACAGCAGATCAAAACATCCATCATTGTTCCAGTCAGTTACGTAAACTCTCGCATAGCTGAGCAGAAATATCTGGGAGGATCCGCCGTTGTACACCAGAGTATCAATGGAATCGAAGAGCGGAGCTTCATTTGTGCCTGTATTCTCGAAATACTGCAGGTACCCCCCCGTTTCACCGATAAGAAGGTCCTTTCTGCCATCGCAGTTAAGATCCGCCACATCGGGGAAACCTCGCCGTGTAGTAATCGGGCTCCCGCCGCACTCAACAAAGAAATATTCAGAAAACAGCGGATTCCCCGTTGATCCTTCGTTAATGTACATTCGAACGTTAGGAGCGGTCCCGCCAATATTTCCCTCATCCTCAATAAGCATATCCAGCAGACCGTCCTCGTTCCAGTCCACAACAACCGGGCCAGCATTGAAGCCGACATCGACTACCGAGCCATCCGCAGTGAAATGCCCTGTGTATGTCAATTCCGGATAAGAATCTCCAGAATCAACAGCCATGTAGAAGTCTACCATTCCGTCATACCCGCCAACAACGATATCCAGCATTCCGTCTTCATTCCAGTCCACAACCTGTGGACTCGTGGCACCGGTGCATCAACCGGCTGAACATTCAATATCTGCTCCGTCTGCCTGGATATAGATCCATGAATCGAAGGAAGGGTCAGCGCTTGTACCGATGTTCTTGTAGAATCTCATCTTACCATAATTCGAAACAGCCTCGTCAAAATACTGACCGACAATGAGATCCTTCAGTCCGTCACCGTCGAAATCGACGAAAACCGGGTCGCTGAAGAAACCGATATCGATGCTGTCCCCTGCGCACTGTACGTATGACATAGAACCGAATGCCGGAGGCTCCGCCATCGATGGAAACACATATACAATCAGTAATACAAACCCAATTACCAAAACTCTTGTCATAAATTAATCCCCAATCAGAATCAGCCGCTTTATCTGAACAGCACCATCGAATTCACATCTGCAGAAGTAGACTCCACTCTGTGACCTCTGCCCCTCTGCGTTCCTCCCATCCCATGCCTCGCTGTGAAACCCGGAAGTCATATACTCATCAGTTAAGGTGAACACTTCACGGCCAGCTATGTCGTAGATCATGATTCTCAGATCACCGTCATGAGGAAGACTGTATTGAATATTCACAACGGAACTGAAAGGATTAGGAGAAACCGGGCACAGCTCGAACTGACTAACTGGATTATCCGGCCCGCTTATGCCAGTTTGATTAAAGTACAGTGCCCCCATGTCAGCCCTGGTTCCATCGGGATCAGGTGGTGATGCCGGATCCCCCGCGTCGATGCATGGAGATCCGTACGAAAGATGGTAATCGTCTTCAGTCGCATTCACGAACATGGGTGTATCGTTGATGTTGCCGATCCCGGGCATATCCTGAGAAATGCATGAATAGGTCAGGGTGCTTGCCCCTCCTCCGAACATCGTTCCGTACTGTGTATTATCTCCCGAGGTGTTGAAGACAATGATATTGTTCACACCTGAAAAGGTTGATCCGGTTTCCATAGTACAGATCCCGCCTCCAGTACCATTTGTACTGTTCAGGACTATGGTGTTGTTGACCAGCGTCACATTGCAGCTATAGGTCGCCATGACACCTCCACCGGGATCGTTAAGTGTATTCTTGTGAATAATGCAGTGTGAAATAAGAGTGTTCGAGTTCTCGCAGTGGACCCCACCGCCGCCGCAGGAGCTTCAACCGCCGCTCATACTACAGGAATTGTGCCCGAACTCCGAGTTAAGAAGCTGCGAATCATCACATCCTACAAGATAGACCGCTGTACCTCTGGAGTGATTCCACTGATAGTTGTACGCTATCAGGCAGCTGTCTATAAGGACAGATGCGTTCTTTGCATACAATCCTCCGCCATAGTAGCCTACATATCCATTTGTAATAGTACTGTGTTTGAGAGATATCCCAAGCCCGCCGTTGTAAACATTCACGCTGGCATAGTAGCTTGTGCTGTAATCAATGAAACAATTATCAACGACGCAGTAGTCAAGATCGGCTACCGGAGCACCGTCTATGAAATGGAGACCTCCCCATCGGTGACCGCTCACCGGTTCCTGGCGCACGAAACGAATGCTGTCCGCCTCGGTTCCGATTGCGCTGAACTCACCTGAAATAAGCCATTTATGGTTGTCGTTATGAAGAAATGTTGTTCCCGCTTCAATAGTAAGGTAATCGCCCGACGCAACCGAAATCTCACCGGTGACAAGGTATGTTCCCGGACCAAGTGTTCCGGACTGCGGACCGCTGATTTCCGTCTGTGCAGCTGCTATTGATGCTATGACCAGAATGCACAGCGCAGTTACATACATTTTCATAAGAGTGTATCCTTTCAGATATGCCCGCCGGAGAAGGAGTGAAGGGGGTTATAACTTCCTTCTCCGGCAGATCAGGCTAGAATGCTGTCTTAATTCCAGCCCAGGTTGCATTCTGGAGTGCCTGCGGGCCAAGCCACATGAATTCAAGAATATTCTCCCATATTGCGACACCTTCAGTTGCAAACGCCGGGGTGTATCCGCTGATAACGCTACAGCCATCGTTGGCGACACATATTCCCGCTTCTCCAGCGGTTGGTGTGTCTGCCCATCCTGTGACAGGGGTGGCATCAGAAACCGTCATTTTGATATTAATGATATCGGGACCGGTGGGAGGCGCCCAGCTCCAGTCAGTGATTCCGGAAGTAATGTCATGTTCTGTTTCCCACGCATAGTGAGGAATCACAGTGGTGATATCATTGTAGCCAGTGACTCCCATGGCGTCCCCAAGTACTGCCCCGGAAGACCATTTCCAGCATGAAGCGAATACGCGGACAGTGCCGGCATCGTAAAGAACCTTGACGCCATACCAGTCAAGGTCGCTATGGAAGCCGCACCAGCAGTCTATGATGATTATGTCCAGGTCGCTGCCGATGCTGCCCAGGTCAGCGTTGAATGCTGCCATCCCTCCCGTGGAGTAGGTATATGCCATGACGGTAGCTGATGGCCAGAGATTGCTAACAGCTGTAAGCACTTCGTCACCGGCGCCACCAAAAGAATCATGGTAGATGAGGATATTGGCGGGAACCTGGGCTATCGCTGTAAGAGAAACAACCAAAAGTAATACAAATACGAATTTCACAACATACCTCCTGATCGATAAGACATGGTACGGTTTACATTACCTGCCTAACGGTGTAAGCAACGTAATACGCTGCGTCTGTGAACATCCATCAACTTTAACCCTGCAGAAATAAATGCCCTGTTGAACCTTCTCTCCTGCATTGTTTCGACCGTCCCAGAGCCAATTGCGGAAGCCTGGATGGGTAAACTGATCGCTGAGGGTGGCAACCTCACGACCCATGATGTCGTAGATAATTATTCTGACATTACCACCAGCAGGAAGACTGCAGGCAATACTCACAATGGAACTGAACGGGTTCGGGCAGGCCGGGAACAGCTCGAACGCGGAAGCCGGATTAACAGCTTCACCAACACCGGTACCCTGATCGTAGTAGAGAGCGCCCATGTCAGCTCTTGTTCCGTCAGGGTCAGGCGGTGATGAAGGGTCTCCCGCATCGATGCAGGGAGATCCATACTGAAGATGATAATCGTCTATTGTCGCGTTCACGAACATGGGCGTGTCATTGATATTTCCGATTCCGGGCATATCCTGCGAAATACAGGAATAGGTCAGGCTGCTGGCTCCTCCTCCGTGTGTTGAACCGTATTGTGTACCGTCATCGGCAGTATTGAAAACGATGATGTTGTTCACTCCGGAAAAGGTTGCCACACCTCCATCCCCGAACGTGCAGATTCCCCCACCCGTCAAGTGTGCAAGATTGTAGACTATAGTGTTGTTATTCAAGATTATATTGCCGTCTCCTTTAACCATTACACCGCCCCCCCCCATGCCTCCGCCAAATCCGGACGAAAGCTCATTTGAATGGATGACACAATGCGATATAAGAACATCTGAGTCGTTGCAGTGGACCCCACCGCCGCCGCAGGTGCTTCAAGCGCCGTCACTTCTATTGTCTCCAATAACTGAGTAGAGTATCTGCGAATCGGTACAGTTTTCCAGAAATACTCCAACTCCCTTAGGGTGGTTGACCGCCTCGTTATTCATGATTACGCAATTGTCGATTATGACGGTTGTATTTATTGCATAGACACCACCATGATCGTTGTTACAGGCACCGTTGGAAACACGGCTGTGCTTCAGTGTTAACCCCTGGCTTCCATTCACGGTAATACTGGCATTGGGGCCGGTGTAATCGGGCATGTAGCAATGATCAATTACGCAGTAATTCAGGATCGCCGCGGGAGCGCCGGTCTGAAATCGCAGTCCGCCCCAGCGATGCTCAGCGACGGGATCCAGGCGAACAAATAGAATACTGTCCCCTTCCGCTCCCTCTGACGTTAACTGTCCTGATATGATCCATTTATGGTTGCCGTTGTGAAAGAATGTGGTGCCGGGCGCAATAGTAAGTGAATTACCCGACTCTACCGATATTTCACCTGTAACAAGGTAGGTTCCCGGCCCAAGCGTTCCGGACTGAGACCCGCTTATTTCGGTCTGAGCACCTGCTGGTGCAGCGAAGATTACTGCGCATAACATCATGAGCAGTTGTGTTTTCCTTAATCTCATATCAATCAGCCTCCTGCTTCCCCGGAGAAGCATCTGCGTTCTTCATTAAATTAATCTCCAATCAGTATCAGCTGCTTTGACTGAGCAGCCCCATCGAATTCACATCTGCAGAAGTAGACACCGCTCTCCACTCTCTGCCCCGCACTGTTCTTCCCATCCCACAGTACACTGCAGAGCCCGGAAGCTGTGAACTGATCGATAAGTACTAAAACTTCACGACCCGTGATATCGTAGATAATGATCCTTAAATTACCAGCCTGTGGAGCACGACATGAAATGGTAACACCGGAAAACGCAGGATTAGGGCAGACCGGGAACATTTCGAACATGGAGGGGCTGACACTTCCTCCTACGCCGGTACTCTGATCGTAGTAGAACGCCCCGATATCAGCCCTTGTTCCATCAGGGTCCGAAGGTGAAGCAGGATCCCCTGCGTCTATGCATGGAGATCCGTCCTGAAGATGAAAATCATCTTCTGCGGCATTCACGAACATCGGCTCATCCATGATGTTTCCGATTCCGGACATGTCCTGCGAAATACAGGAATAGGTAAGAGTACTGGCTCCTCCCCCGCCTATGCTGCTGTACTGGGTATTATCAGAAGATGTATTGTAGAAAATGATGTTATTTCTGCCGGAAATAGTTGAGCCTGGATACAATGTGCAAATGCCGCCTCCGTTTGTCTGGGTGCTGTTGTAGACAATTGTATTGTTAACCATGGTCACATTGCAGTTCCCCGAAGCCATAACACCTCCCCCCGAATCTGAAATAGAATTGTTGTGAATAACGCAGTGCGAAATGAGAGTGTTCGAGTTTTTGCAGTGGACCCCACCGCCGCCGCAGGAGCTTCAAGTTCCTCCTAAACTGCTCTGGTTATGACCGAATTCAGAGTTGAGCAGTTCCGCATTACTGCAATCAACCAGATAGACTGATAAACCCCTTGGATTGTTGGCCAGATAATTATTGGATATCAGGCAGCTATCTATCAGAACAGAAGCATTGTTAACGTATACGGCTCCCCCATAGAAGTACATATTCGCATTCGTAACTCGACAGTGGGTCAGAGATAGCCCTGACCCTCCGTCATATACATTGATACTGGCAAAGTAATCCATGCTGAAGCCCAGAAGGCAGTGGTCTACAACGCAGTAATCGAGATTCGCGACCGGGGCTCCGTCAATGAAGTGCAGTCCTCCCCACTGATGATAGCTAATGGGATTCTGACGAACAAAAAGAATGCTGTCCTCATCTGTACCCACTGCGGTGAACTGACCTGAAATAAGCCATTTGTGGTTTCCGTTATGGAGAAATGTTGTACCGGGCGCGATGGTCAGGGAATTACCGGAAAGGACGGATATCTCGCCAACAACAATGTATGTTCCCGGTCCGAGCGTTCCGGACTGCGGACCACTGAGTTGAGGTTGCGCATACAGCGGCGCTGCCAGGATAAATACTGTTGTTAAGAGATAACTTTTCAGCATGCTTCCGCCTATCCGTAGATTTTTCTGAGGATGGATTTCAGAGCATCAAGGTCCATGGCATTCTCCCACAGATGATCAAAAAGTATTTTTGAAGCGGCAGCCAATGCGGGGTGATCCACAACAAGCATTGTCAGAGGAGTTGTCGAGGACTCACCATTACTCATGGCCATAAGCACGAATTTTCTGTCGAAGATGTACATCTTGATAGGCAATTTCTTCATGAATCGCACTTGTTCACCGGCAGCGATACACCGCTCGATGTGGGGCAGTTCAAAATCTGCAATATTCTCACATTCATATTCATACAGCCCTTTGATAGTTAGACCAGTAGAGAGTTTAGTAATTTCCTGATCTTCCTGCTGGTTCAGTTTTTTTCCGCCGCGCTGATGAGTGTAGGGGGGTTTAACAAAACCGAGTATCTCAAATTTGGAGTTTCTTACAAGATCAACGTAACGCTCATGAATCGACGGGACATCTCTAATAATCTCAACGTACTCTGAAATATCAGTATTCTGCAATCCTTTATCGTACAAGGGAGATAGTTCCGAAACAATTGCTTCTGCCAGTTCACTCTTCCTTACAAGCTCAGCCTTGCTTTCGCGTATCAGGTTATCGAACACCCTCTTCGGTTCTACTGCCTGAAACTTCTTGCTTCTACCTCTTTTCTTCTCAATGCACATACCCCTCTGCATCATTCTCTGAGCGATTTCATATATCTTCGATCTGGGAACTCCTGTCAGTTCGTGAATTTCCATGGCACTCAGTTCCCGTTTCTTCAGTAATGCCATGTATATTTTTACCACAGTATCAGAAATGCCAAATTGCTCAAGTTCTTTATATATAGTTACCATATTAATTTACACTTTCGATTCTGAAATTCTATGGATACTGTCAAATATATTTTTGTTACCCCATCATATGGTAACACTGTATTCTATTGTAAGGTGATACGAAATGTCAATCCCATTCCTACGTCTGAATTCAGGGAAATCCGCACTTCTGAAGCTCAGAATGATATCTTTCTGTAAATTTATGTTGATCAGCCAAGTGTGATTCTCCTCTATAACATTGTTCAGACAACTTTTACAGGCGGATACACCCGTAAGTTATTTTCTAGCTGCTTCAAGCGATTCGCAAGTGTGCAGCGATTCGAAATAAAATACATTGGGATGCTGCTATTCCTAAGCGGTATCACCTGCCTAGTTTGTACTGAACTGTTGAATTCACATCGGCAGAAGCAGACACCGTTTTTCACCTTTTCTCCTGATTCATCTGTTTCGTTCCAGGAAAATGTGTGTATACCTGAACAGATCATATCATCTGCCAGTTCAGTAATCATGCGACCAAGAATATCGAAAATCTCGACTTTTGTCCTTCCATTCCCGGTTAATCAACAGGATATATTCACTACTGAGCTGAAGGGATTGGGAGAAGTCTGGAGCATGCTGAACGGGTCAAACGGGGTCGTTGTTTCCCCTATTCCCACTTGATTGAAGTATAATGCACCCATATCAGATCTTGTTCCATCAGGGTCAGGAGGTGATTCGGGGTTCCCGGAATCTATGCATGGTGAACCCTGTTGCAGATGAAAATCCAAGGCGAGAGTGTCCAGAAATAAAGGATCTGCCGAAATGTTACCGTTGATACCGAACTGATTCTCAATATTGCCGATCCAATCCCCTCCATCGTTTCGATAGAAGACTGAGTAGAGTATTGTTAATGAACCTCCATTGTAGTAAACCGCATGCCCTGACCTGCCGAAGGAGATGATGCTGTTCTCCAGGGTGACATCGCTGTCCCATACAAGCAGTCCGCTATAGCCGATATTATGGGAGATAGTGCAGTTGGTGATAGTGAGGGATGAGTTCATATACGTCGCAACTCCACTGCCAGGACCAGCCTGGGCGACATTGTTGCAGAAGATACACCTTAGGAGCGTTGGGGTCTCGTCGGAAGATGAGAAGACCCCCCTCCGTTGCCCTCCGTTTCGTTCCCGATGAAGATGCAGTTTTGAAAAGCGGGGGATGAATCCTCCTCTACTGTAGCACCACCTCCGTTGGTGACGTAGTTATTTAGGAAAAACAACTGAGTCCACAGCATCTTGAATTGTTGAAAAGTCACCTGTACAATTCGGTTTTACAATATAAGTATTAAGATATCAATACACCCCAACTCATAATACTGAACCAGAGCACCAATCTTGCTTTTTCATTACAGATCCTCTCTTGCTAGAACAATGCCTTTATCTCACCCCATGTGTTTTCTTCAAGCGCTGAGGAGTTGTAATCGAGCAC
>JAUWMQ010000032.1 GCA_030613065.1 Candidatus Aegiribacteria sp.
GCATTCTTCTCCGACAATTGTGTTCGCAGAACCTCTGTAATCTAATACTGAAACACTTTTCAGGACATCAGATATTGAATTCCCGTATGCACCGGCATTCATGAATACGGCGCCGGCTGCAGTTCCGGGAATACCTATAGCAAATTCCAGTCCTGAAGCTCCCCTGCTGCAGGCGGCCCCGGACAGTGACGGCAGGTGAACACCTCCACCGACTACAAGGCTCCAGCCCTTTTCGGAGCGATGCCACGAAGTCAAAGCCATATCCCCCGAAAGCCTTATAATAACTTCTCTGCAACCGGAGTCAGATGCCAGTACATTCGATCCCTGGCCGAGCATGAACCAGGGAATCCCTTCTTTAAAGGTCAGGCCAAGCAGGTCTGAAAGCATCCCGGAAGAGGTTACAGTTACTGAAACGGCAGATCCTCCGGTCTGCCAGGTGGTCAGGTTTCTCAGCTGAAGAATTTCAGTCTCTGCTGGAAAATGCTCCTGAAGCAAGCGACAGGTGGATTCAACACTATTCAAAATTTCTGCCTGTCAATCCCAGCAAACATCCGTCAGGAAACCGCATATCACCATCCGAAAGAAGCAATATTGGTACGGTAGCACCCTGCCAGCCAGCGTTTCCTGCCTCCGGCCTGTTACCACCGTCCTTTACAGGAATCTGAAGGGATATTTCAGGTTTCATCTTCAGAACCGCCTTCCAGCCGTGTACCCATGAGCCTGAGAATACCAATTACTGCAACTGTGATAAGCGTGGAAGTAATAACAATGACCATTCTCCAGCCGGGGCTCAGGGTTGCCAACGGCCCGAAAGCGATTGGAGGTATCACAGTCAGTACAACAATGAAGAAGCTTATAGGGAACACCTTTCTTCCCAGCCAGAAAAGACTCAGGGCCATGAACAGGTTTGTTCCAAGGGTGGCAAAGGCTGCGCCCAGGGCTCCGGCAACGGGAATTAGACGTAAGTTGAATCCTATATTCAGCATAGCCCCGAACAGGGTCATCCCAGCGATGAACCTGGTCTGCCCGGTGAGCAGACACCCTGTCTGGGAGATGAGGAAAAGTCCGTAAAGTGCTACCGCTCCTGCAAGGGTCGGTAGAACTCTAACGGCTGGAAGGAACTGCTCACCGCCAACGAGGGGAACTATCCACGGTGAGGACATCGCCAGGATCAAAGAACCCCAGTTCACAACCATCATGAAAAGCAATCCTGCTCTTCCCAGCTCGGCAAGTGTGCCTCCTGTTCTTTTTTTCCTGAAGATGAATCGCTTCCAGGCCATGTTGAAACCCAGTATCATCGGCATGAGAACCAGGCAGGCTCTGCTGGCCCATTCATAATACCCGCTTTCAGCCATATCGGGATAGATACTTCTAAGCATGAACATATCGGCTGAAGAAAGAACTATCATGGAAAGCGTGACCGGGATGAGGGGGAGACTGAATCCCAGGATCTCCTTTGTAAGTCCATCCGGACCCCTGCTCTTTTTCGAATCAGCGGTTTTTCTCCACATCATTATTACCGCAGTGAAGGCAATCAGGAATGAAGGCACCCACCTGGCGGTCAGGAATGAAGGTATCGTATCCAGTACCCGGGAATAGAGCAGAAGGGCCAGAAGACCCAGAGCCATCACTCCCCTGATCAGCTGGAGAATCAGATACCTTACGGCAAGTCCCTCGGCCCTTGGAAAGGAAAGAGCTATCTGAACGTATGCGATACCGGTTCCCAGAAGGATTGCGTGAATCAGATAGTCAGGATGCTGCAGTTTCAGGAATGATTTCAGAAAGCCCTGCAGGAGCAGAACTGCCGCAATCATCAGCAGCGTGGGAACAAGCGGGAATGATATTCCCCTTAAAAGAACGCTCCGGTGCTGCGATGTTCTATGCCATGCTCTGATGAGCGCTGTTGGAAGCCCCAGTACCACAATGCCTGCAATGCCCTCAGCGAGTATTCTCAATATACCCAGTTCCCCGGCAGCATCGGCAGTAAGGTATCGGGAGATAAACGGCAGGAAAGCGACCTGAACCATTCCACTGAAGACCATTGCAAGGGCGTAAAGAACGGTTTCCCTCGATAGATCCCTGCTATGTGAAGATAGGGAATGCTCAGTCATCAGCGGGAACCTCCCACCCGAGATTCCGGTAAATCCTGTGCAGCTCTTCAGAAACCGAGAGCCAGTGGTGCTTTGCCCTGACCCATGGAGGACCGGCCCCGGCATGCTTTTCCCTGAGTTCACGATCAAGAATGAGTTCTCTCAGATCGCGCTTCAGAGTAGCAGGTGATGTGAGATAAAATGGGTGATCGGGGATGAATTCCTGATAGGCGTGAGAAAGATTGGTTACTGTGGCAATACCCATGGAAAGGCTCTCCAGAGAGTTCACTCCGTAGCCCATATCCCCGCTCGCCACCTGATCGATCGCGATATGACACGAGGCTTTCATTTCAAGGGCTTCAGCATTTGTCATATTCTCGATGAGAACAAGCTCAACCGGGATATCTTTTGAAAGATCCTCCACGGCGCTTATTATCTCTTCGGTGCCTTTTACCGACCTGATCCTGGGAGCATGGCATATGCGTACTTTTCCGGGGAGTGGCCGGGCAGACGGCATGGCTTTCTGATCAAAGGGCAGAAAAAGATAATCCACTTCCGGATATCTCTGGTAGAGGTCGAACTCACAGGTAAGATTCAGATCCGTCGCCTCCCAGACAGGTCTTATGGCTCCCCTCATTCTGAGGCCCAGGCCATGATAGTAGGAAACTATCTTCTTCCCGGCCTTTTTCAGGGCAATTACATCCCTGCCGTCTCTGTAGAAGCTCATCCCCCCTTCAAGGTGATAAACGTCAAAATCCCACAATCCATATTCACCGGCGGCCCTGTTGATAATCGGTTTCCATACCATATCCCTGAACCTGAGCATGAGGTTTTCAGCAGGGCTTGGATTCCAGAATATCCGCTCTGTAGTTCCAGTGTAGGGAACCTGCAGGCTTCCCGCCCTTACCAGTTCCTTAATCTTCAGCAGCCAGTTCATGGAGCCGACAAAGGGAAGGTTCAGGCAAATATCCTCTTCGTAGAGGTTTGTCGCCCTGTAGAAAGTAACAAGCCTGCTTTCGTGGCCCAGCGCTACATGCCCCCGGACGAAAAGATCAATAGTTCCCGTATAGTTCTGCGGTGAAAGATGGAGGATCTTCATTATACACCGTTCCCGATGCAGCGGCTTTTCTTCAGCACATGTATTCCAGCCGCGGCTAATCCCGCTGCGGCTGCGACCTGGATAAAGATTCCTATCCAGACCGAAATTCCGGCGGAAGCCGCTACCGCTGCGCAGAAGAGATCAGGTACCCCGGTCGCGAAATTCCTGAAAGCTGAAATTAGAGGAGATGATGAATAGGTCCAGAGCACTGCCTGCCGGGATGGCTCATCGAAGAGGTCCGCACCAGCGGCCTGCTCAAGCAGGCTGGTATTACTCCAGAGGGCTGGAATGCAAACGATAATGCCCACAATGGCTACTATCCAGAAAAGCTTACCTCCGATTCCCCTGGAGGAGAGTGGCAGAAGTAGAAACGGCAGTGTGGTAAACAGAAAACGGGGTCCCCATCCTGTACCACCGGACCAGTCAAAGAGCATTCCGTGAAAAATGAGGGAAAGGGCAAAAGGGGTCCAGAATCTCCAGTTCTTCTGGAAGAATAGTGCGAAGATACAGAGTGGAGCGTAGTACAGAAGACCCTTGCCAGGACTCAGAAGAAGCCCCGGTATACCCCCTTTGAACGGCGCAATCGCAATTGCGGGATCCTGTCCATGCCCGTCAAGAAATGGATTCCCGAATCTGTACCAGTTCAGGAAGAGTACAAGGAGGATAAAGGGAAGAAGCCCCATGATAAGTTTTTTCATGCTCCTCCAGTCGTTCCAGAACAGAGGAAGCAGTAACAGACTGTCAGCTCTTACAAGGAAAGCAAGTCCGAGACATAAACCTGCTGCGAACATGCGACCATGGAGAGAGAAGTAGAAACCCGCCATGACGGCGGTGGCTGCGGCAGTGACATCGAAAGTAATCTTTCCGTAAATCAGAACCATTCCGCATATGGCAACAGAGATGAATCGCAAAACGGGAACCTCTGGATACTTTTTTACAGCGGAAGCGTACCAGAAACCAACAAGTGCCAGGCTTAAGCCTGCGTTTATCAGGGCAATTACAAGCTTACCACCGTTCAATCCCAGAAATTGTCCAGCAACTGCGGCCGGGATCAGGAGGATTGAAAATCCTGCGCCATGAGGAACGAAAAAACCTGGTCTGGTACCATGAACGGTCCAGCCGTAGTCCCCCGAAACGGTCAGGAATGATCTCTGATCTATAAACGATTCTGCAACCTCATACTGGGCAAGTACATCCGTTGTGTACATCCTTCCACCGAAAACAAGTGTGAGCAGAGCTGCCCAGAGAAGAATTAGAGCGTGAAGACGGGATTTGTGAAGTGGTTCCACTAAACGCTTCCGAACATGGTGTTTCTGAAAATACCTCTCGCTGAAAAGGATTCCTTGAATCTGCAGAGGCCGTGGTTGATGTCCATGTCCAGGGTAAACGTTCCAAGATCCATATAATGATACCCCATCTGCTTGGCCCATCTAATGACTTCCATATAGACCAGATTGACCGGTCTGAGTGCCTGGTGCTCCTGATCGTGGGAGATATAGAACGCAAGTGTGACCCTTGGATTGCAGTGGAACATCACCATTCCCGCAAGAACCTCTCCATCCTTCATGGCAATGAACTGCCTGATCTGGTCTTTTCCGAGAAGATTCCGGAGCTTCTCAAGCTCCTCAAGCGTATGGGTGGGAATAACATTATGGCGCTGCTGAAGGTTGGATTCAAGCACATGATAAAAAAGTGAAAAATCAGGGTTTTCTTCAACTGTTACACCACTCTTGACTGCTTTCCTTACGCCTCTCAGAGCAGATGAACGAAAACCCAGCATGAGTTCCTCTCCAAATCTGCTGAGATCAATTACCGCTGTAAGTTCCCTCTTCCTGTATTTGAATCCACGTCTTACCAGTAAGAATTCCAGGTAGTTATGGGGTCTGCGGTAATAGACCATTGGAGGGGGAGTCATTTCAATACCCCGGAATCCCTGAGACCTGCAGTAGGCCATGAGTTCGTCTACAATTCTTTCGATTCTACTCAGGCCAAGGGAATCGTTCAGTACCGGTCCGCCGTAGGAGGCTCCCGGATAGGATCTGAACCATACTCCATCTTCCCTTTCAGCCAGAGCGCCCGGAATTACGGATACAATATCATTCTTGCTTTCAGCGATAAGGTGATGGTTCCTGAATCTGCCTTCGGGGTGATAATCCAGAAAATCAGGTAAATGGAAGACAGTACCATTGTTTGAGCGGAGGACAAAATCCGTCCATCCGTTTCTGTCACCGGGTTCAATCTGTCTTATGGATATCATCTAACTACTGCAATTTTGCTTCTGATTACATCACTGTTCGTCTCAATTAGCACAATGTAAACGCCGCTGGCCAGTGAACTTCCATCCAGTATTCCATTCCAGGTCCAGTCGAACCAGCTGTCCGCCTGGACAAAGCCCAGATACTCTCCTGTCAGGGAGAAGAATTTTACCTCAATACTTTCATCGGACCCCGACCATACAATGTGCAGTTCTTCCTCGGCTGGAAGGAAAGGTTGCGGGTAGAAGAGCAGATCCGCGCTTTCCCCCTGATTCTGCTGAGAGGAAACTGACCACAGGCCAAGAAGTGATGAGAAGTACACCGTTCCGTCATCAGGATTGAAGTAGCTGAATTCATTCTCTACTCTGTTTGATGGTATGTAGATTGAGTTAGTACTTGTGAATCGGGTTACATTTACTCCTTCAACACTATAGATCGCATCTTCAGCCATGCACCAGATCACTCCATTGTTGTCCACCTGAATGGATTTAATCGATCCGGTGATTTCAGCAATCTCAACAAATACGCTGCCATTCCAGCGACATAAACCGTTTCCCGTTCCGACCAGAATGTCTCCGTCAGCATTCCTGGCAAAGCAGAAAACCTGGTTGGAGGGAAGTCCCCAGGAGGTATTGTATGCCTGATCGTATCCAGGATACCAGGTATCCATGGTTTTATCTACAGGATCACCCCCGTGTACCAGAAGCTGGCAGCCACTTTCCGCTGCAAACGCAATCCATAGACTGTCATCACCGCAGGGAAACAGCATCTGTATATTCTTGTTCGCAAGACCATCACTCTCGATCCGTGTAGCCCATTGAAGGTTTCCCTCCTCGGGTTCGCCGGATACTGCTACAATGCCACTGGGCTCATCGGGTGTCTGCCAGAACGCCTCCTGAGCGATCAGCAAGGCTCCACTTTGAGATGTCAGCATTACTACCTGGTTATTTAAAAGGGGCGAAACAATCTGGACTACTTCAGGGGAGACACCTACAAGCGAATCTGATACATAGGTTATTATCGTATCATCATCCATGGAATAAGTACCCCTGTCATCTATCCAGGAAAGACCATAGTGATAGCTTCCTGTAAAGACCCCGGAACAACCGGCTCTGGCCGCAGAGTAAGTTCTGAGGGTATGAGGCATGTCAGTGGTATATTTGTTAAATGCTGTCCAGCCGCTGTCGGGATAATACGCCATAAGGCCGATCCTATGACTGCCAAGGTAAATCCTGTCTTCATCCAGGGTGATCTGGTAGCAGCTCTGCCCTGCCATTCCCGGAACAGGGACAATTTCCCAGATTCCATTATCAAGATAACCGAGTCCTTTACCTGTATCGCAACAGTTCGCATCACGTAAACCGTAACCGCACCAGATTCTGTCAGAAATTTCGCTGAGACACGATGCATAGCTTTCGACAGGATATCCGGATCCGTAAAGCTCCCAGCTTCCGCTATTGTAAAGTATAACCTTATTGCATGCTGCTATAAGACCATCTTCCGTAACAAGTAACCCTGTTACTACCGAATCAGCGCTGGCGGAGTAGTTCAGCAATCGTTTCCAGCTGTCACCCACCTTCTGCGAGATTCCACCGGTGCCGTACCCGAAAACGGAATCGACTGATGCTATATAAATGTTATCTATTCCAAGGGTCAGCGTTGAATCCTCATAGCTTGTCCATGAATCAGGATTAAAAACACTGCCGCTGAGATCAAGGGCGTACACTCCCCTGTCGGTTGCAAAGTACACTGTGTTATCGATACCCGTAATATCCGTTACCTCGCCGGCTGTGAAAGCTCCGCCTGTGAGATCGGAATCAATGGAAAGGAAACCACTTGTATTACCACGTGATAACCCTCCATCGGTACCGACCCATATATATCCACCGCTGTTATAGACAGAATAGACGTATCCTGAGCCCGGAATACCTTCATAAGAGGAGAAGACCTCCCATGTAGTCCCCTGCTTGAGAGCCAGACCGCCTCCACCTGTAGCGACCCACATCTGGGAATCAGCAAAACAGATATCTGTTGCGCTTATCCAGGGCATTTGATCAGGATATATAAAGCTTTCCAGCCAGCCGTTTTCCGGATCGTAGTGAATTATCCCGCCCGCAGTCGCACACCAGAACGTTCCGTCATCGCCTGGGATAATTGAGAACATGTAGGACTGGGATGTTTCAAAACCCCAGTTGAAGGAAATGCTGCCAATGATTGTCAAAGCAAGATAAGATACTATCATGTCAGTATATACCTCTCAAAATAGCCAGGGGAAACGAAGATGCCAAACCATCCAGACGGCTTCCCATACAATGCTTTTAGTCATTTTAGAGGTGCCTGCATGTCTGTCAACAAAGATTATTGGTACTTCTTTAATCGAACAGCCGGAACTGAAGAGTTTATATGTAACCTCAATCTGAAACGAATAGCCGTCAGATTTAATACCGGTGAGATCAAGCTTCATGAGAGCTTCTCTCCTGAATGCCTTGAACCCGCCGGTGGCATCCTCTACAGGCAATCCGGTGATCAATTTTGTATATCTGTTTGCAAGCCAGGATAGAAGAAGTCTTGAAAGAGGCCAGTTCACTACATTAACACCGCTGCAGTATCGGGATCCTATTGCAAGATCATATTCTTCAAGGGCGTCTACCAGTTCTAGAACCTTTTCCGGCTTATGCGAAAAATCAGCATCCATCTGGATGATCGGATCGAATCCATCTCTCTCCAGTGCCCAACGAAAACCGGCATTGTAAGCCTGCCCCAGACCAGCCTTCACAGGGCGGCTGAGAAGGTGAACCCTGCCGGTTGGTTCGAATTCCAGGACAGCATCTCCCGTTCCGTCGGGGCTGTTGTCATCAACCACAAGAACATCGGGGTTAATAGACAGATCGAGTAGAACCGGAATCAGGTTCCTTATATTCTCAACCTCGTTGTAGGTGGGAACAACAATCAAAGGTGTTTTCAAGAGACCTCCACTTTCTATATTTTGTTTAATATACTTATTCATAACTGAACACGTACACTATATTCAATTCAGTCCGGATGGAGACCATGATATTAAGAACAAAGACCCTGATCATTCTGTTTGCGCTGCTCTGCGCCCTTCCTCTGCACGCATGGAGGATATTTCCTTTACTCAGTTACAGTTCAAACTCCGGTGTCCTTATAGGAGGTGTTGTCAACCATAACATGGTACCCCCCTTTGAACCTTTTGGTTTCAGTGCCATGACCTACGCCTATACAGACGGCAGCATTTCTGCAGAGCCAAAATTACTGTTTTCCGCAGGCAGTGGCATTGTTATTCTCAGCGCAAATTATAGAGTAAGAAAGAAGGACAAATTCTTCGGCTGGGGCAACGGAGGTGATAACGAGCTTTACGCGGACTACAATGCCGAGATACAGGATTTCTCCGGTTCATACAATTTCAGTCCCCTCTCTGGTCTTGTCATGACAGGAGGCCTTCTCTGCAGACATTCAACTGTATACAACAGATCAGATGAGCAGCTCTGGGGTCAGTCTCCGACGGAAGAGTACGGCTCCAGATGGACCGCTGGCCCGTTTATCGAGGGGAACTTGTCCATACCAGTTATTATAAACGGTTATGTATCTGCCGGATACGACATGCAGATGGGCAGCGACATCTCATATTCCAGTGCTGAATGCGCACTGGCAGTATTCAGACCCATAGGAAGCTCAACAACCCCGGCATTCCGGATGAAGGTTGAAAGACACATCGGAACGGCTTCAACACCTTTTCCCTTTCTACCCTCTCTTGGAGGAAGCTCCGGGCTTCGAGGATACAGTGACGCAAGATTCGGAGGGAACTGGGCTCTACTGGGTAACCTGGAACTGAGGCAGAGGATAGCCTCTTTCTCGATTGATGAAAACAACACAATGGACTTCTCCCTGGTCCTGTTCGGAGATGCCGGCCAGGTGGCGGATCACCTGGATGAGTCCATGTGGAACCGATTCCACCTTGATGGAGGTATAGGTGCAAGAATATCTCTACCAGGCGGAGGAACTCTAAGGGCAGATTTTGCCATGTCCCCCGAGGGGCTGGGGATTCAGATGGGGCTAGGAGAGCTGTTCTGACAAACATTCCGGAAAGGTACTGAACATGAATCACGCATTTCTCAAAAAACTTCCCAAGACAGATCTTCACCTGCATCTGGACGGTTCGATACGATTATCAACTCTTATTGAACTGGCCAGGGAATCCGGAGTGGAACTTCCCTCGTTTACTGAAGAGGGTCTGAGGGAGACTGTTTTCAAGGATAATTACAGGGATCTGAACGAATATCTCACCGGCTTCGCTTATACAAACGCTGTCATGAAAACCAGGGAGCAGCTTGAACGGATCAGCTACGAAGTTGCAGTTGACAATCAGCAGGAGGGCGTCAGATACATAGAGGTCAGATTCGCCCCCCAGCTGCACGCGTCTGAAGAGATGGATATTATCGATTGTATCCGTGCGGTTAATGACGGACTTCTCCGCGCAAAGGAAGAATTCAACAGCCGCGTTGAAGTAGTTGACGGTCTTGAACCTCCCTTTCACTATGGAATCATCTCCTGTGCCATAAGGTTTTTTACGCCCGCATTCTCCGACTGGTTCAGAAGATTCTTTAAAATGCACAGTTTCACAGACAGGGAAAGGGTGTTCGCGCTGGCATCGCTGGAACTTGAGGAAGCAGTTGCCAGAGCAAGGTGGGAAGAGGAGCTGCCTGCGGTTGGAATAGACCTTGCCGGCTCAGAAGCGGGCTGGCCGGCACTGAATCACCTTGAAGCGTTCACGAAAGCCCAGGGGCATTTCCTCAGGAAAACAGTCCATGCAGGTGAGGCGTACGGACCCGAGAGCATTTATCAGGCAATCACCGATCTTTACGCCGAGAGGATAGGTCACGGGCTTACCCTTCTTGATCCTGCCTCGGTGCAGTCACCGTATATCAAAGATCCTGAGAAGTATGTAGACGCGCTTGCCAGCTATGTAGCTGACAGGAGAATAACGGTTGAAGTCTGCCTAACTTCAAATCAGCAGACAAATCCTGCCTACAGAGATCTTTCAAACCATCCGTTCAGGAAAATGATGGAAAAGAAACTGTCGGTAACTATCTGCACCGACAACAGAACCATATCCAATACAACAGTTACCAAGGAGCTGCATAAGGCGGTAAACACCTTTGACCTTACAAGGTATAACCTCAAGAATATTCTGGTTTACGGTTTCAAGAGGAGCTTCTTTCCGGGAAGATACGATGAGAAGAGGCTATTCGTACGCCAGTGCATGGAATATTTCGAGAAGATAGAGCAGGAGTATTTCGGGGAAGACTCCCCCGAGTGAACAGTATTTCTCTCTGGTCTCTCATAGGTGAAGCCATCAGTTCAAGTACTCCATGCGCCCTGCTGCTGACAGTTGAAACAAAAGGAAGTGGTCCGGGCAGGCCAGGGGCGGCCATGGCGGTTACTCAAAGCGGCACGATAAGAGGAACCGTCGGCGGTGGCGTCATGGAACACAGGCTGGTCAGCAGAGCACAGAAGATGCTTGAAACCGGCGCCAGTAATCCCGAACTGATCCTCCATGATCATGTAGATGAGAATAATCACATCAAAGGAGATGGAGAAGGAACTCCCTCCGGAATGATCTGCTCAGGTTCTCAGACAACTGCGATTCTTCCCCTGCAGCCAGGTATGCTTGAAACTGTGAATCTGATAATCAACATACTTGAAGAAGGGAAAACAGGTACTCTGTATCTTTCCAGCACCGGTTTTTCCGTATCAGAACACTCTGAACAGACAATACATGAATTTGCAATGACCGGGGGGAACAACTGGAAGTACGCCGGCCCTCTCGGATTCAGGGATACAGTGTATGTCATCGGAGGGGGGCATGTGGGGCAGGCACTTGTACGGCTTCTACAAGGACTCTCCTTCCATCCTGTGATAATCGATGAGCGCAAGAGGGGTTCCTTCGAAGACCCTCCGCCCTGCAGGTGGATTACCGCTCCTTACAGTGAAGCACACAGCTATATACCAGAAGGCTGCCACGGCTGGGCGGTTATTATGACTCCTTTTCACAGGGCAGATGCTGAAGTGCTTGAAAGTCTGTCCCGCAAAAAACTGAAGTATGTCGGTATGATGGCCAGCAGTTCGAAGAAGGCAAAGATCTATTCGGAGCTTACAGAGAGAGGGGTTCCCGATGATTTTCTTAACAGCGTACACTGCCCGATAGGAATTCCCATCGGAAGCCGGACCCCGGCGGAAATCGCCGTCAGCATCGCCGCCCAGCTCATCGGGGTCAAAGCATCGGGGCCGGGCCTCAAAAGTAAGCATTATTAGCACAAGGGGTCAGACCTCGAATCCTAGCATTCGATAATGCTGTAACAAGCAAAAACGCTAAGATTCGACGCCCGACCCCAATAACGCTAACTTTTGAGGCCCGGCCCCTTTTGCTTACTTTTCGGAGAACTGATCCTTACGAATTATAGTTATCCAACCCCCGGGCACCTTATTAGAGCGTGATTAATCGCTATCAATCATATCGAGAAAAGCACGGCAATCTCTGATTGATATTTTTCACGGCCGGTTACAGCCTTGCAGGAAATTCCCTGATGGTTATTATTGACAGAATCGGATTGGTCAATTTCCGATAGGGGTTATAACTTACTTTTATATCATTCTTTGGTTTAGCTATGGAGAAATTAATGATCTCCGATGTAATTTCTCGTAAAACGCATCGTCAGGATATCGAGGATATAGTTTTCCGTTACAGGGGTGAAACCAGGATAGGAAGAGCTTTCAACTTCACCGGAAACCTCTCGGATATCGATAGTCTTCTGAAACTTCAAAGAAGGATAACCACAGAAAACGTTATCTTCCCTGATTTTATCCATCAGATAGGTAAGGATAAAGTTTGCCTTTCTGTCTCCTCCAACAGGGTCTCTCCTTTCACGGGAAGAACCAGAGGTTTCAATGAACTCTTTGAACCTCTTGACGAACTTCACACTCAGGGTTTTCTTCACTTGGGCATATCTGTCGATTCATATATGCTGCAGGAGGACAGATGTGTACTGATGGCCTGGGGTGATTCCCTGTTTTATCCATCAGTCTTCCTCTCCCCCGAACTGGAAAACGGTGGATTTCCCAGCCCTGCATCGGATTACTACATGCTGGGAACAATGCTGTCATCTGATAATTGCCGGATATGGGATGGTTCTCAGGCACCTGACCTTAAGAAGCTCAGACACAGGCGTCCTCGGAAAAGGCTGGAAAGTATGGGGAGAATGTCCGGCTATTTCCCGAGAGTTGACATTCCTCCTCTTCAGACATTCACATTTTTACAGGGTGGTGAATGGAGATTACGTGATATCCTGCTGAATGAGATACTCTGCGGAGCCGCGATAAGGGGCTGGCAAACCGGTGTGATTAAATGCAGGTTTCAGGAATCTCACAGACCTCTCCCCGGTTCAAAGCACCCTTCATCCTTGATAGATTCACCCAAAGCTCTTATAGAGAGTGTTTTCCCTGTGGAAGAAGGTGTTCCCAGGCTCCTGGTAGTAGACCAGATCGACTACGCTTCTGATGATCTTAGAGCAATCCTCAAACAGCTTTCAGACACGATAACCTCAGATCTATCAGTAATAATATCCAGTGTAACGGATAGCTGGGAAATTGAAGGTCAGAATATTGGGACTGTTGTGCTTGAAGAACCATCCACCTCTGCAGCTAGCCTTGATCCAGGAGAGCTTTCACTTCTTGAAACCGTAAACGGTTTCCCGTTCCGATCCGGTTCAAGTTTTCAGTTCCGTACGGATAATACAATCGATCTGAAACAAAAGGAAATCAGATGTGAAGACCTTCACTCCGAAGGTGCTTACAGGTTCCTTATTTCAGATACTGGAATGGAGCTGATTAGGAAAGATCAAACGGGTCTCCTTACCGACTGTTATATGCATCTAGGACATTACGATCTGGCACTTGAGACCATTCCTGAAGAAGATTACTTAATGAAAGGCAGAGTCTTCGAGAAAAAGGCAGAATACGCTCGAGCATTGAAATACTTCGACAGGGCTATCGAGATGGGGATGAATCCCATTGAAATAGGCAGACCCTACTTCTCCTGTCTTGTGGAAACTGCTGACAGGGAGAGAGCAAAATATTTTCTTCTGAAATCCGGAGATGCTGACTCGATTGAATATCTGTGCTGGATATTGGACTGTGAAGGAAAACCTCATGAAGCTCTCGCTATTCTTGAAGAGACCTTGTCCAGGACAATATCGGATGCAAGAGTCCCTCTTCTCAGCTTAAAAGCTGTACTCAATATGCGTATCGGAAGAACCGATCAGGCTCTTATAGCAGCAACGGAGGCTAATATGCTCGCTTCTGACAGCCTTGATCCTGAACAGCAGCAGATCTGTCTGATAGCAAGAGGAAGAATGCTGGAAGTAATGGGATTCTGGAGGGATGCTCTGAGCAGCTACCAGCAGGCAACTTCACTCGCAAGAAAAACCTTCAGCCCCGGTTATCTCAGCAGACTTATCCACAAATATGTCCTTGAATTCCGGATGGGTAATCTTGAACTTGCCGCGAATACGATGCAGGAGATCGAGTCACTAAAGATGTCCAGTGAGAGTCTTCTATACAGACAGAGGATTCTTCAGATAAAAGCCTTTTCTGGTGTCAATGCATGCAGAGGCAGATCTTCCATACCAGATGTCAACAGGGCTCTTTCGCTGGTATCTGAGCTGAAGAGACCCCTTATGCAGGGCCTCTGTCATCTCTACAAAGGGCAGCTGCTGCTTCAGAGTGGGGAAGACAGGGAAGCCCAGCGATATTTCGAACAGGCAAGGCTGACTGGTATAGAACTTGGTGATAAACACCTTGTTCTTCTTTGCGATCTAGCATTCTGCTATCTGCAGAAACCCATTGAATCGGATGGAATCCTTATCCGTGCGAGGGATCTTAACCTAAAACTTGAAGAACTCGAAGCGATGGTGATCCTCAACATATCCAGGGATGAAGCTTTCGAGAAGATTCTTGATCTACCCGCTCCACTGAAAGCACTTGAGTTAGCAACGTATTTCGGGATGCCAGGAGAGATCAGAATAAGAAACAGACTTCTGCAATCCTATATAAACATCTGTGAAATGCTGAATTCAGAAGATCTGAAATTGTTCCAGAATGCGCACCCAGGGATCAACAGCCTTATTGAGGGCAAAGGTTCCAGACATGAGTATCCTGAACAGGAAACACTCATCAATCAGGTTGAGCATATTGCAAATTGGATTCCTGCATTTACTTCCGGTCATGAAAGTCTTTCAGACCTGAGTAACAGATTTGGCCTGGAGTGTCAGTATGAACCTTCGAATGAAGCGATAAACGAAGTGGAAATAGCGCTTCCGGATGGTAACAGCGCCTACTTCAGTGGAGGAGATACGACAGTCATACGAATACTTGAACCGGTTATCCATTCGGTAATGAACGTATGTCATCCGGCAGCAAGAACTCGCAGAGATGAGGACATACATTTCCCGGAAATAATCGGTAAATCAGAAGCGATCAAACAGTTAAAGAATCACATCAGGAAGATAGCTGACTCCACGATACCAGTGCTAGTCACTGGTGAGACTGGTTCCGGCAAGGAATTGATTGCCAGGGCAATATACCGGACCTCGAGAGACAGAAGTACTTTCGTAGCAGTTGACTGCGGGGCAATACCTGAGAGCCTTATCGAGTCTGAACTTTTCGGTTCAGTAAAAGGCGCCTTCACCGACAGCAGAGCAGACAGGACAGGTCTAATTGAATCGGCTAATGGTGGAGTCCTCTTCCTGGATGAAATCGGTAATATGCCTCTGCATCTTCAGGCAAAACTGCTTCGAGTGCTTGAAACCGGAATGCTAAGAAGATTAGGTGACAGTATTGAGAGAAAAGTTAATTTCAGATTGATCTCAGCGACCAATTCCGATCTACCCAGTCGTATTAAACAGGGGCGATTCAGATCTGACCTCTATTATAGGATCGGTGTAATGGTCATTGAAGTCCCCCCTCTGCGTGAAAGACAGGAAGATATTCCTTTTCTGGTCAGGCATTTTTCCTCAGAGCTGAGTACCGAAAACAGCCCCCCTCCTACATTTCTGAAATCAGCAATAAGAAAACTCTGTACCTGCGATTGGCCTGGTAATGTTCGGGAATTAAGGAACGTTGTACAAAGATCCATGCTGCTTAGCGAAGGCCGGATCATTCGAGAATCAGATATCTACCTGGAAAAAATAAATGCAGACGAACCGCAATCCGAGATAAACTGGAGCGCAGAGTCGCTGGAATCGGTGATCACCAGCCATGTACACAGTACTTACAAGAGATTGAGAAGTAAGAAAAAGGCAGCTGAACTCCTGAACTGTGATCCAAAGACGTTGAATAAATACCTCAGAATGTACGACAAGAAAAAGGATATCTGATCAACGGGAATCCCCCGTTCGATTGAACGAGGGATTCCTTCCGGAGCATATCAGTGAGTCAGAGTAACTTTCTTCACTTCTTTTTCAGGTTTATCTTGTTACTACCAGGCTATAAGTCTCAACTCTTCCACATTCATCCAGCATAAGAAAGTAGATTCCATTCTGAAGATCACTAACGCTATCCAATTCGATTCCGATATTCAGTGGTTGGAAGCATTAGCGTCCAACTTGATCGAGCTACTATAGACCATTCGACCAGAAAGATCGAACAGAGATATACCTACATCACCCTCACCAGGCACTAGATTAAGGAAATAACCTTCCCTAGGATTGCCGATAAGACTATTCTCAATGATTTCGTCATTTTCCACTGGTGCAGAAGATAATTCAGTTACTGGACCTATACCGGCAACTACAATCCGTCCATCCGGTAATTCAAGAATGTCATTCCCGGATTCCCTGCTAGTATCACTTATCCCCCCTTACAGTGTGTTTACATATATATTATGCAGCTAGTTATAAGATTTTAACGATAATAATTTCAATTCTATTGTTGCTTTTCACGCTTGTCATACTTTCGCATGAAACCGTTTTCTCAATCATCATTGTAGAAGAACAATCTTCTGAACCTCTTCTACACCGTTGAAACTGAAACGCAGTATGTAGGAACCGGTCGGTATTGAAGAGCCATCTCTGAAGAGATTCAGTGTCTGTTGCGATCCGCTGCTGGCATCAAGGTCATTTTCATCTATCAGTCTTCCATCCAGCGAGTAGAGTGAACAGGATATTCTTTGAAGACTGGCAGAATAGTTGGAAACAGTAGCAGTGATAGAGCCAGAGACAGGATTTGTAACAGAAATATTGATTTCTGCATCTGCACTTCCTGTTAGACCGGAAAGTCCTTCTGTACTCCATTCAGATGCAGCCGTTTCGAATGGATCAAGGAATCTTGACAGGTTTATATCCAGTAGAAAGTCGCTTTTCTGACGGATTTCACCTGAATATCCAGCTACAGTAATTCTGTCCAGTGAGGATGAATATTCCATGCAGAGTGGCCTGTTGATCGGGCATGGAGTGCTTACCCATGTTTCCCCGGCATTGAAGGTGCAATACAATACGGAAACGCCATCGGGAGGCAGATATCCATAATTACCCTTCTGGTACATAACTATGATCGTTCTTGGATCGAGAATCAATCCATCCTTAATATTGTACTCCTCCCCAAGATCAAGGATCCTTTCCCAGGTAATTCCACCATCTGCAGTAAGATATACATCCTCAGCTTCATCTCCGATTATTCCAACGGATGGATTGCAGAAATCCATGACATGAACAACGCCCTGAGAACCGGGACGCATTATCGTCCAGTTCATGCCACCATCGAAGGTCTTCAGAATCCGGCTTCTATAGTTACCGATACTCCCCTGACCACCACTGGCATATCCGACATCCTGATTAACAAAGCAGAGCCTTCTAAGGTGAATGTCGGAATGTGGAAGATTATCGATGTACCTCCAGTTAATACCTCCGTTATCGGATCGAAGGATCTGGCCCATCATGCCAACCGCGAACGCAATGGATGTTTCACTGAGATATTCAACATCGTAAAGAAAATTATCGCTCACATGCGCTATCTTCCAATTATCTCCGTTATCACCTGTATATAGTATGCTGTTCCCAGATGCAAACGATCCACAGGCCGCAATGCCCCTGGAATTATCAAGAAACGCGATATCGAAGATGATCTGATTCTCGACCGGTGTTTTCTGATACTCCCAGCTGGATCCTCCATCACTCGTTCTCAGAACCGCACCCAGTTGACCACAGATAAATCCGTGCAGTTGATCATGGAAGAAAACGTTGTAGAGTTTTACTTCGGTTGCCGATTCCTGTAACTGGCTCCAGGTTACTCCATCGTCATTGGATTCGAGAATCAATCCATTATTTCCGACAGCTATCCATCTGCCATTCCTGTATTCAACATTTGTGATTACGGCGTTCGCGTGTGACTGAACTTGAGACCAGGATACGCCGCCATCTGTAGTTCTGAGGATAGATGCAAAGGAACCGACCGCTATACCCGTATGATCATCGGAGAAGCAGATATTTCTGATACAGGCTCCCATGGGGTAGGAGGCTTCATGCCAGGATAATCCCCCGTTGATACTTCTATATATGACTCTTTCACCACAGAATGGAAACAAATCGTATTTTTCTCCAGCTATCAGGATAATATTCGAATTGACTGAACAGATATCGTAAAGATTGATATCATTTCCCGCAAAGTTCTCCACTGAATTCCAGGATATACCACCATCGATTGTTCTGATGACAGTCCCGCAGTCTCCTACAGCCAATGCGTTGTTTTCATCAAGAACTTCGATTGCCCTGATGGTGAACTGAGTCGAAACCTCATACCAGTTTTCCCCACCATCATGAGTAACCGCAATAAGTCCGGATGCCCCTATGGAGTTAGCTTTCCCTCCTCCGACGGCATAACCATCTACCGTGTTCAGGAAATCGACCTCCCAGAGAGCTTTCCCAGGCTGATTTGGCTCGTAGACCTCTATCCAGTTCTCTCCCGAATCAGTAGTTCTGAAAACCTTGAATGGCTCACCACCTATATATCCATTTGCATCATCAATAAACGAAACAGATCTGTACCAGTATGGAGATTCGGGAGGTGAAAGCACTTCGTAACCTGGCAGAGAAATGTTATTCCATCTCAGCAGATTTTCTGTATTTCCAATTATGAGCACCTCTCCCCTTACGGAGAACAGCTCTACATCACTCAACTGGCCACCGAGAGGAGTAGGATTACTCCAGCACCACTCACCACCGTAGAATGCGGATGAAACTACAATTAGTACTGTTAGGGTTTTCAGCATTTTTGCTCCTTTCAGAAAAGCGTTTCGAATACAGAAAAATGAAATTCGTGATTATAGAGTAGTAACAGGTTTTATAATGCATATCCCGTACCAATACTCTATATACTTGTTTATCATGTTATTATGATATATTGACGCTGATACGCAATCAGATATAACCGGGAATTTTTCCGTATAAACGGAATTCTTACTGTTAAAGGGGCCGGGCCTCAAAAGTAAGCGTTATTAGCACAAGGGGTCAGGCCTCGAATCCTAGCATTCGATAATGCTGTAACAAGCAAAAACGCTAAGATTCGACGCCAGACCCCGATAATGCTAACTTTTGAGGCCCGGCCCCTTTTGCGGCCCCTTTTGCTTACTTTTCGGAGAACTGATCCTTGCCTACTCCGCAGACAGGACATACCCAGTCATCGGGAATATCCTCGAAAGCGGTTCCCGGCTCGATGCCGCCGTCCGGATCACCCTCTTCAGGGTCATAAATATAACCGCAGATATTGCATACGTACTTCTTCATTCTACTCTCTTCCTTTCGTTCCTGTTCATCATGTGACGTAGACCTGTACGATGGAGCGGTTGGAGGTGTTTTCCCGCAGAGTACTTCCCTGTAATACGAGTATGTCATAGGGGTTCCCTCACCAACGATCCCGCAGTCCGTAACCTCTCCTATGAACACGGTGTGTGTGTCCACATCAATACTATTGCAAATGTCCATATCTATATAAGCCAGTATATTTTCTCCGGGCATCGGACATCCGGAGGGAGCAAGCGTATAGGGTATACTGGCAAATTTATCTACATCTCTTCCGCTTTTAAATCCGAAATTGCCTATGAAAGTCATGTCGGCCTTTTCGCTGAGTACACAGATGCAGCACTTACCTGTCTCGCTGATCAACTCATGTGTAAATTCGGTTTTGTTTATTGAGACTGCAACCTTTACAGGATCAGCGGTTACCTGGAACACCGTATTCGCTATCTGACCGTTCAGCTTATCACCCGAGCGGGAACCCACAACGTACAGACCGTAGGTAATTGTAAACAGAGGAGTAATATCCATTATTCCGCACCTCCACAGATTTCCAGAATTCTACGTCCCACTGTCTTCCCAAGTTTCACTGATTCCTCAATTACTTCCGCGTCGGGTACGTACACCGCGCGAAGTCCTTCCGAAACAAGCTCTACTTTCATCCCCTCAAGCAGGCCGTTTAACTCATTAACCGCTTCACCGCTCCAGCCGTAGGAGCCGAAAGCGGCACCAACGAGATTCCTGGGTTTCAGGCCACCCAGATAGTTCATGCATTCAGCTACAGATGGGAAGATTCTTCCGTTGATAGTTGGGCTGCCTACTATCAGTGCGGATGCGCAAAGCACTTCGGCGGCTATATCGCTTAGGAGAGATGCCCTCAAAGGCATCAACTTACTGCTGACGCCTTCCTGAGTAAGTCCTTCCACAACAGATTCAGCCATCGTCCGAGTGCTGTTCCACATCGTATCGTAAACCACAACCGCCTTTGGGCTGGGTTTCCTCTCGGCCCAGAAGCTCCATTTTCCAAGTATCCAGCCAATATTGCTCCTCCAGACCGGCCCATGGTCAGGACATAGAAGATCTATTTCAAGCTGCATCTTTCCCAGATTTCCAAGAAGAGCACTGACCAGAGGAGAAAAGGGCATGAGAATATTCGCGTAATACTTCCTGGCTTCCTCCTCAAGAAGATTCAAGGGAAGTTCATCATCGAATCTCTCGGTTGAGGCAAGATGCATTCCGAAACCATCCTGACTGAAAAGGATCTTCTCCTCAGGCAGGTAGGATACCATACTGTCAGGCCAGTGCAGCATGCGTGTTTCTATGAACTCAATGCTCATGTTCCCAAGGTCTGCACTGTCTCCGGTCTTCACAACCTCTATCGGATCCTCTTCCCAGTGAAAGTGGGCAGAGAGTGCCTTTGAACCCATGGGTGAAGCGTATACTTTATCAGGATTAACTGCAGAGATAGTGTCAGGTAGCGCTCCGGTATGATCCATCTCGGAATGGTTGCTGATGATTATTTCTATTCTCGAGGGATCTATTACTGAAGATATCCGCATCATCATCTCGTTGAAAAAGGGTTTCTTTACCGTATCGATCAGCGTGATCTTATCTGATAGAATGAGATACGCATTGTAGGTCGAGCCCCTCCCGGTGCTGTATCCATGAAAATCTCGTATTGCCCAGTCAATAGCTCCAACCCAGTATACATTCTCAGTCAGCTTGACAGCTTTGAACGCATCCATCCATTCTCCTTAAGAACTGCTTAAACGTGCTTCTATACAGGATTCAGTCTGCTTTTCTGTTTCTCGAGGTATGCGATATGGCCGATTTCCTCATCGATTATTTTGTAAACTCTTTCCTTGCCCAACCTTGGCGAGACCAGTCTTCCAAGTCCGAGAAAGAAAAGAAGAGAATCTTTCTCAAATCGAATAGCGATATCTATGATCTTTTTGGTATTTTCAACCCCTCCAAGCTTTGGCAGAGCTTTCACCGTCTGCTGCTTGAATACGTGATCATCGGCCATAGCTTTCAGGTAGAGTGCCGCTTCGCAGTAGGGGTCAATAGCGGTCTGGCTTTTTTCATCCCTGCTGAGCTCACTCCTCATGGATGCAAAGAGAACTTCATGCCCCTTTTCCCATTCAGCAAGATCCGAAAGGAGCCTGGATACCTCAAAATCATCTACAGAATTAGAAGCGGTTTTGTAGAACTCCTGTCCGTTTTTTTCGATCTGTTCAGCCATTTTAAGTACTTCTTCAGCATTGAACTGGTCCCCCATTTCACTACTCCTACTCTCCGCTGCCGGCAGCGGGAATGAATACCCTTTGCGCAAGTTCATTGTCTATCATGAACCTGCCGCCGCCCGAATCACCTATCAGCCTCAGTTTTCTGACAACTTCTCCAACGGACGCTTCCTCCTCGACCTGTTCAGCGATGTACCATTGCAGGAAATTATCAGTCATGTGATCTTTCTCATCCCTTGCCAGTGTCACAAGACCATTGATCAGGGAAGAGACTTTTCTCTCGTGCGCAAGTGCAGCCTCAAAAGCGTCGAGAACTGATTTCCATTCCACAGGAGGTTTTTCAATGGCATCCAGTATCACTCTGCCGCCCCTCTCATTCACGTAACTCATGAATTTATCTGCGTGAACCAGTTCCTCCTGCGCCTGCGCGTTCATCCACTTCGCCGCACCGCTCATATCAACTGATTCGAAATACATCGCCATTGCCACATACAGGTATGAAGAATACAGCTCGGCGTTGATCTGGCGGTTGATCGCGTTCTGCATTTTTTCACTAAGCATGATTAACCCTTCCAGAGACCATGAATACTGCAGTATTCTCTTGCAGACACCTCAGCAAGATCGCCTGTCTTGAATTCAGCAATCGGGTCCATTCCAGGGTTCAGATACTCTCTGTAGATACTGTCTCCTGAGATAAGCTCGATCCATTCTATATAATGATTATCGATCATCGGATGCAGAGTTGAACCGACAGTAACTCTGTAGCCTCCTTCGATCTTCTCGATAACCGGCACATGCTTCTCGGTTGCCATATCGGCAGTCTGCTCTTTCATTTTAACCATCGGCTGCCCACAGCAGACAAGCTTCCCTGCTCCCCCGTGAGTCATCTCAACTATGTTTCCGCATATTTCACATTTATATATTTCCATTCGTTCAGTCATTTCAGCAACTCCTCTCAATCCTCCGTGAGTACGTGCTCATCATATTCTATTTCAAAGCGGAGCTTATGGTTGGCTTCCTGGTTTGCAAGCCCCGTCAGAAGGCCTCTTATTGCCGGATCAGACGCAACTCCCGCAAGAAGAGTATACATCTGGTACGCGGCCTTCTCCTTTTTCATCGCAAGAATAAGAGCATCCTGATAATCCATGCCACTTGTCGGCGCAACATCTACCAGAATCTCTCCAAGTCCCAGATCTGCAACATTTTCTATGGGAAGATATTCAAGGCTCCCCATTTTTATATTCTCAAGTTTGTTCTTATGCTGAAGTTCCTCTTCACTGAACTCGAGGAACATCTTGCGAACCGAAGGACTTTTAACCTGTGCAGCCAGATTCGTGTAGAAATCGGCCGCGGACTGCTCTTCACCTATAGCAAAATCCAGAATTTCTTCAGTTGATTTGAATTCCCTCATTATTTTCACCTACCAGTTCTCTGCTAAAAGTTCAAAGTATGCCTGCGGGTGTGCACAGGCAGGGCAAAGGTCAGGAGCTCCTCTGCCTTCGTGCAGGTATCCGCAGTTCTGGCATCGCCAGATGACAATATCATCCTTCACGAAAACTTTACCTTCGTTGATATTCTTCAGCAGACCGAGGTACCGTTTTTCGTGCTGCTTCTCGGCAACGGCGATGGATTCAAAGATAATCGCTATGACATCGAGCCCTTCTTCGCGGGCTATCTCAGCAAATCCCGGATACATTACAGTGTGTTCGTGATTCTCTCCTGATGCCGCAGCCTTAAGGTTCTCATCTGTTGAGCATACCTGTCCTGCGGGATAAGAATCGGTAATCTCAACCTCTCCGCCCTCAAGGAGTTTGAAAAGACGCTTCGCGTGTTCCTTCTCCTGATTCGCGGTTTCCTCGAAGATATTCGCGATCTGCACATAGCCGTCCTTTTTCGCCCTTGAAGCGAAATAGGTGTACCTGTTCCTGGCCTGAGATTCTCCTGCAAATGCCTTCAGGATATTCTTTTCGGTTCTCGTTCCTTTTATACTCATTGTGTTTTCTCCCTTTCCAGTTGTTCAGCACATTCCGGACATATTCCTAATATATTCATACATACTTCTAATACAACGAAGTTCGAAACCGCTTCAGAATTAAGTGTATCAATATCCACCGGTTCTATATTCACGTCACAAACCCTGCCACAAACCTTGCATTTTATATGATTATGCTCCCCGGTATTATGATCGTAGTGAATTTCTGTACCGGTACCCTTGACGGCTTTGATCTTTCCCTGGTCTACAAGTATTCCCAGATTCCTGTACACTGTACTGAGGCTTGTCCTGGGCAATACCTTTCTTACAGCACTGAAAATCTGAATAGCTGTAGGATGACACCCCAGCTGCTCGACTGACTGGAGTATTACTCTCTTCTGCCTTGTGTTTCTTCTCAGCTCAACTTCAAGCAAAATATCTCCTATTCATAATAAGAACTATTCCTAATATAGAGTCTACTAATACAATGTCAAGCCGTAGAAAACCCCGCCCCCCTTTCGGGAGACGGGGTTTTAACGACACTACCCTCAAAGCACTGATTTACGTTCTTCTACTTCCTCTATGAGTGAGCAATCAACTTTAGCAAGTGTTGATAACTCTCGTTTAATCCCTCCTCACAACAAAGCTGCCGGTGCTGACATCAGAACCGATGCTGCACTGAAGAAGGTATACACCGTTGGGAACAGGCGTTCTATCATCGGTATAACCGTCCCAGTGAAGAACACTCCCCGATTCGGCATGACCGCTCCAGATCATTCGACCGGAAAGATCATAGATATTCACCTCTGCTTCTTCGGAATATTCAACAACAGGAATAGCGAACATCCAGCCTTCGGCTTCAGCACTGCGGGTAATCTCAACAGATGAGGCTCTATTGTCAGTACCCCTGCTGCCGTAAACACTGACCTCGGTAAGACCGGAAGCTCCATGTATCCGTATGTAACGAACAGTCTCAGTTCTGTTCCGAGACTCCTCGAGGAATGGATAGAAATCCCCGTCTGAACCGGCGACTTCGATTAACAGA